>SXSK01000321.1 GCA_005793375.1 Verrucomicrobiales bacterium
CCATCCAAAACCCCGCAGCAGGTGAAGAAGATCCAGGAAGAAGGAAGAAAAAATCTGTCGAAGTGTTCGAAGAAAATCCACCGCCCAAAACACGGTTTTCAAATCGTCAGAATCACTCGGATTTCATCCCGCTCTCCGCAGTCCCTCTATCAACTGCGGCGCAAGTGCGGAAAACCCAATTGCCGATGTGCCCGTGGCGAACTGCACGCTTCCTGGGTTCTCTCCCGCAGCGAATCGGGCAAGAATCGCTTGTACTCGGTGCCTGTCGATCAGCGCGCGGGCCTTCGCCCCCTGACTCGGGAATATCGCCGTTGGCAGGCGGCTCGGGCTCGGTTGGTTAAACAGTCCGCAGCCCTGGCGGCCCTGATCGATCAACTCGCCGAGCATCGGCTCCAATCCTGGCCTGCCCCCTCATCCAATGGACCTGGAACTCCTTGAACCCCACCCCCGCCGAGTGCTGGAGGCTTTCCGTCGTGGCGAGTTCGACGGACTGGAGGTCCTGGGCCAGGCCGACGAAAAGGCGTTCTTTGAACTGTGTATGAGGGAGGGGATGCTGGAGGCATTGGCACTGAAGATGCCGACGGCGCGCAAGCGGGAAGAGGTGCCCCGATGGTTCATCTTGGCAGCCAACCTGAGTTTGAAGCTCCACGGGGAGCACGCGTTTCTGGCATTGGACCGGGTGGTGCGATGCGGGGGGTTGTTGAGTGCCCTGAATCCGGCCTTGGCTGCCAAGCACCTGGATCCCGAGAGTCGCCGGGTGATGTTGGAATGCACTGGGTTCAATCTCAAGAACCACTATGACCGTCAGAGCCCGTGCGATCAGGATACCTTGCGCAAGTTCGTGCAGGATGTATCGGCCGCGCAGTGGCAGGGCTGGTTTAACGGTGCGGTTCAGGAGATTTTTCAAGCCCACGGGTTTTTCGATCCAGAGGGGGTTTTTGTCGGGGATGGCAGTTATCTGTTCGTGCCGGACAACCCTGCCTACGAAGGGTCGGTGGTGATGTGGTTTGACGAGCACAATCACCCGGTCCAATACGATCAACTGACGCCCGAGGAGCGCCAGCGGGCGCACCGGGAACGATGCTACAAGCTGGTGAGCCTGCTGCACCTGCGGGGGAAGTCCTACGTTTACGCGGCCCTCGCCATTGTGCCAGGAAACGCACACGAATTGCCGGTCCTCTACAAATTGGTGGATGACTTCGTGGGTCGGGTTGGGCCGAGAGTTTTGAAGCGTTTGATCCTGGATCGAGGCTTCATCGACGGGGCTCGTATCGCATATTGCAAAAATGTATTGGAAGTGGACGTACTGATCCCGCTCAAGAAGAACATGGAACTTTGGAAAGACGCCTGGGCGTTGTCTGAAGGTCTGAGGTGGGAGCCACGGATCGTGCCGCCTCCACCCAAGCCACCCACCCCTAAGCGCCCAGAAGTGATTGAGCGGCGCGAGCGTACTCGCCAGCAAACCTTAGCCCGGAAGAAGGCACAGGAACCGCCGTCCGACCCGGCCACCGTGCTGACAGCCAGTGAGCTTTGCCCAATCAAGGGGTTTCAATGGGCCGAGGCCGACGTTCCGCTACACATCGTGGCACTGCGGGAGACCTATGCCGACGGACATCAAGACCGTTGGGCGTTGCTGACGACCGAGAACTTCACCGATCCCCAGGTGTTCCGGAGCAGCCAAATCTAGGATGAAAATATCAAGATATTCGCGGAGATTTCGGTGCTGATTGTGAGAAATCGGGGCAATTCACCCTCCCCGGATTTAGGGTGCCGAGTTTCCCATGTGTGAATTGGAACCAAGGCCAAACAAGGCGTGCCTGGCTGAGAAGGTCCGAGGTTCAAAATTGACCGATGACGCGTGACAGAATGGTCTCGCTGTCGAGGAATGGAAATTTTCGCATCGCGCCTCACTCCATTCCGGAGCGGGTTGATTCTCAACACCATGTCACTGCTTGGGTTGTTTGAAACCGCGCCGAACAGGATGCAGGCGGCATTCCTTCTGGACCTGTTTTGGGATTTCACCCTCAAGTACATCCTGATGAATAAGAACACATTGGGAGGCAGGATATTCCTGATTTGCATCCATTAGATTTGGTCATTTCAACTGAAATTGGGAAGATGCGCAAAAAAGGCCAGAGTTCGCTGCGCATCCTTAGCAATCGTGACTCGCTCAACCAGTTTCACTGGCATGGGATGTCCTGCTCAAGAGGCGACTGTCGACTCCAAGGGGTTCTGAATTTCAAGATCGACCCCAAAGTATAGGGAACGTCTCTCAGGTCATTGTGAAATTTAGACCATCCTTTTTCAGTAATTAGAGTGCTCCGGAACACGCTTCTTTGCCAGCGGACTCCACGTCCGGCGACAAGAACCGCACCCGACGACAAGTCCGGTTGCAGGAAACGATCCCGCTGCTGCGAGGCGACCTGGACTGGATCGTCATGAAGTGTCTCGAGAAGGATCGGCGGCGCCGGTACGACACCGCGGCGGGCCTGGCGGCCGACATCCGGCGGCATCTCGAAAACGAGCCGGTGATCGCGCGGCCGCCGAGCTGGGGATACCGGGTGCAGAAGACCGTCCGCCGCAACCGCAGCGCCTTCGCCACGGCGGGTGTCGTGCTGGTTGCGCTCCTGCTCGGCCTGGGAGTCTCTGCGTGGCAGGCCGTGCAGAAGACCCAGGCACTCGCGCGGATGACCGAAGCCGAGCAGGCGCAATCGCACTCGCGCGAGATCGCCGAGAAGGCGTTGACCCAGGAGGCGGAAGCGCGGCGGCGCGTGGATGAACTGTTGGAACGGGAGAAGGACGAGCGGCGGGCCAGCGCGGCGCGGGTGTATGCCACCGACATCCACTTCGCCCAAGTGGCCATGGACAAGGACAACTTCGATCGGGTGCGCGAGCTCCTCGCCGGACTTTATCCCCGTCCGGGACAAACCAACCGGCCCGGCTGGGAATGGCGTTATCTCTGGCAGCAATTGCAGGACGATCCCTCGTTTGAAGTCTGCCGGATTACCAACAGCTTCATGCCTGCCCATGGCTTCGGTACTCCGGAGGACAACCGATGGCTTCTCCATGGGAATCGAACCGCGGATCGCGCCTGGATTAAAGTGTTGGACATCACCGATCTGCATGCTCCGCGCCACGCGGTGGACATTCCGATGCCCTCGTCAAATGCCATTTCCGCCATCGCCCTCGGCAACCGGAACGGACTGGTCGCCTACGCGCAGACAGGGGAGCCCTACCTCAGCATTGGTCCACGGAGCATGGCCACGATCGGCATCTACGATACGACTCGGCGGCGCGTGCTGGGAACGACCACCAACTTGACCGGTTACTGCGGGAGTTTGGCATGGTCCAGTGACAACCAGTTCCTTTTGAGTTTCAGCACCGTCGACGACCCGTCCCCGGGATGGCGCTCGCGGATCGACGTCTGGCAAGCGCCCCAACTGACTCACGTCACGACATTGACCGACTTCCCGAGACGGCGGGACGGTAGGGAGGGATTCGTTCGGTTTGCAGCGAATGCGGATGCCAGTGCCATCGCGATCGCCAGTACGGCTCGTCTGCTAAGTGTCAGGAACGTGGCCACCGGAGCGACGAATTGGAGCCTCGCTTCCGAGCACCGGGGTTTTAAAGAACTCGCTCTCGCACCCGATGGACGCACGCTCTTTGTCCTCGAAGACGCTGATCCGGGGAGGATCCGGGTCCTCGACTTCCTCACGGGGAAGGAACTGAGCCCACCCCTGGTGAACGAGGACGGAGGAACCTTATGGGCCCTCGTGGTCGCATCCGACGGTCGGACGGTCGCCTGCCGCAGCTCGAAGGGTAACCTGTGCCTTTGGGAGGTGGGCGACCTCGCCCGCGGCCCCAAGGCCCTGCCGCCCCTGCGGGCAACATCCACGGGCTTCCCGTTCGCCTTGCTGCCCGACGCCAGGACCATTCTGACCCTTTCAGGTGATGGCACCGTGCACGGTTGGGATCTGACGCGCTACCGTCAACCGCGACAGCCGGTGAAAGTGGAGATCAACACCGACGTGGCGAACTACCGACTCCGCGCCGACGGCAAAGCGCTCCTCATTGCCGCGCGGGACGGGGCGGTCACCCAGCGACACGGGGACGCGTTTGAGTCGGAGACCCCTCTGTTCCACCTCGGACGCAGGCTGGGCAAGCCGGTTTTCTCCGAGGATGGTCGCTGGTTTGCCGCCGGTTCTACCAACGGGTTCTTCGAAGTCTGGAACGTCTCCGAACGCCGCCGGGTCCAGAGGCTCGGCAGTTTTACCCGCTCGGTGAAGGCCGAACAGTTTTCGCCGGACGGGACCCGGCTGATCGTCTGGGACAGTGCGAAGGAGCGCTATGCGGAATGGGATCTGGCCGCGTCGCGGGAAATCCGCACCTTCCCCACCTTCAACCGCAAACAGAATTTCGAGCCGTTGGACGCCCTGTCGCGCGACGGGCAACAGATGCTGAGGCCGGACGGAAAGAGTGGCGTCCTCTGGATGGACACGCGGTCCGGAGAGACGCGGGACGGAAACTTGAACCTCCCGGATTCGACGAAGGTGGCGTTCGTCCCGGGCGGTGACCGATTTGCAGCCTGCGGCACGGATGGTTACGCCCGCTTCTACGACCGTCGGACGTTCAACCCGATCGCGACCCTCGGAGACGGAAGTGGACCCGTGTACTCGATTGGGTTTCTGGAGGGGGGCGACCGACTGATCCTGGGAGGGGGTGGGGGAGAGCCTTCACTCTCCATCTGGGACCTTGCCACCCAACTCGAGCTGGTGCGCCTCAAGGCGGAGGGCATTGCGGTCTTCGAAATCTCCACGGACGGGAACGTCTTGATCGCCGAGACGAGTCCCAATTCGAAGGACAAACTTTACCTGTGGCGCGCCCCGTCGTGGGAGGAAATCGAACGTGCGGAAGCGGCACATCCCAACGTCACGGCCGCAGCGGGCCGATGACTCGCGAGGGTGAGCACACACGCACCTCCCGGGCGCAACAACGTCTCGTGTAGCCGTGCGATTCCAAGGGCGTGAACGAATGGTCGCGCGCCTTCGGACCGTGGCTGACTCGCTGGGTCAGAGTTCCGCGGCCTGGGAGTGATGGGGCGCACGGATCGCCCTCCGAACCCGTTCTCGGGCTGACGTCACCCCTACCCCGGAGATCTCACCGGCGTTCAGCGCGCGACGCCGCGAACGCCCGTCGGAAGCTTGAAGAGGGTCACATCTCACTGTTTGACAATTGAATTTGCTGAAACGGGCATGATTGTCGTCACCGAACGATTTGATTATCAGTGAAATTTCAAAGTGTCAAAAAATGAGATTTGACCCCAATTTCTCCTCTGAACCTGTCAGCACGGAGTTGAATCGGCGCAACAAAACCCGACCCCGTTGCTGGTTTTGGACATGTGTATGAGATGCAGAAAACAAAAAGAGGCAGTCTATTGCTGCCCCTTTTAAGTCTGGCAGGACGTAAACCCCACCCTACTTTCTTGCCCAATTGCTTACTTCGCGAATATGTCCCGGCGTGGTGCGGCAGCATCCGCCGATGAGGGTGGCGCCATTTCCGAACCACTCTTTCGATTGCAAGCCAAATTTATCGCAGGAGGTCTCTCCGTGCCATGTGTTGGTGACAGCACTGTAGTACTCACCCGAGTTGGGGTAGACGATGATGGGCTTGTCTGTGTTCCTTTTGATCTCGCGAATCAATGAAGGGATGTGAAGGGGTGAGGTGCAATTGATTCCAATTGCAATGGCCTGCGATTGCTTGTCGAGAAAGGCAGCGACATCTGCGATGCGTTCGCCGTTGCTAATATGTTCGCCGTCTTTGGCGGTGAAGGTGAACCAGGCGAATGTGTTTGGGAATTCGGCAAGTAGGCGGATCAAGGCTCGGGCTTCAATTCCGCGTGGGATGGTCTCGCAGGCTAACAGGTCCGCACCTGAGGCGATGAGGGCTTCGATCCGCGGACGATGAAAGGCGATCAGTTCATCTTCGCTCAAGTTGTAGTCACCGCGATATTCTGAACCATCCGCGAGAAATGCGCCATACGAACCGACCGAACCCGCCACGAGCGGACGGATGCGTCCGATGCGGTTTTCTTCCTTCGCCCAAAATTCATCGCGAGCTTCTTGCGCCAACTGCACCGACTTTTTGATCAAGTCCAGCGCCTGTTCACGGCTCAAGCCCCGTTGCGCAAAACCTTCGACCGTTGCCTGATAGCTGGCGGTGATGGCGAAGTCAGCGCCTGCATTGAAATAATCAAGATGTACAGCGCGGATCAACTCAGGCTGTTCGAGCAAGACTTTGGCAGACCAGAGCGCATCGTTCAGATCACAGCCGCGGTGCTCAAGTTCGGTTGCCATGGCACCATCGACGATGGCAACGCGTTGATTTTTGAGAATGGTTTCGATCGAGTTCATTTTGGTGCTGCTTCTGCCTCATGCAATTTTTCAGTCGCGCGGGAGTATTTGAGATGACGCATTGAGTTCGGGTCGCGTCCCATCAATAAGTTGGTGGCGCGGATGGTGCTGCCGAGCTGGATCGGGTCGGTCATGGAGGTGGTTGCGCCGAATTTCATTGCCATTGAAAGTAAGCCTGAAGAGGGGCACATCTCACTGTTTGACAATTGAATTTGCTGAAACGGGCATGATTGTCGTCACCGAACGATTTGATTATCAGTGAAATTTCAAAGTGTCAAAAAATGAGATTTGACCCCA
>SXSK01000322.1 GCA_005793375.1 Verrucomicrobiales bacterium
GCGATCATTTCGCATCCGGACGCCGGCAAGACGACATTGACGGAAAAATTGTTGTTGTACGGCGGTGCGCTCCAGTTGGCTGGGTCCGTGACGGCCCGCAAGAACCAGCGGGCGACAACTTCCGATTGGATGGAGCTGGAAAAGAAGCGGGGCATCTCCATTAGCTCCACCGTGTTGCAGTTCGACTACGATGGCTATCGTATCAATCTGCTAGACACGCCGGGGCACAAGGATTTTTCTGAAGATACCTATCGCGTGCTGACGGCGGTGGACTCGGTGGTGATGGTGATTGATGCAGGAAAGGGCGTGGAATCTCAAACACGTAAGTTATTTGAAGTATGCGCACGTCGAGGGGTGCCGATTTTCACGTTTATGAACAAGTTGGATCGCCCGGCACGAGATCCCATTGAGCTGATGGACGAACTGGAGGCGGTTTTGGGGATTCGTTCGGTGGCCATGAACTGGCCATTGGGAAACGGCATTGAATTCCGTGGCGTTTATGAACGTGCCGAAAAGCAGGTGCATTTGTTCGAACGGGTCGTCGGGGGCAAGTATCGGGCGGCGGTGAATGTCAGTGGTTTGGGGGATCCGATAGTGCGCGAGCGTTTGGACGAACAAACCTACCGCACGGTTTGTGAGCAGATTGAAATGGTGGAAATGGCCGGGTCGGAGTTCGATCACTCCAGGGTGTTTGATGGTAAATTGACACCCCTGTTCTTCGGCTCCGGCGTCAATAACTTTGGGGTTCAACTTCTGCTGGACAATTTCCTAAAATATTCAGCGCCGCCGCGAGGGCGATTGGCGTTGCTGGATGCCACGTGAGAGCGCTGAAAACTCGCGCTCGGCGAAGTCACGCCGACTTGCAAGCCGGACGTTTGGAGTTCCGCCTTTCGGCGGCTCGGGTTTATCGCGAGAATCGCAGGGGTTATCAACGGCGGGATTGCCTTCGATAGCCGTCGGGTGTGGAATAAGGCTTGGTCCCAGGCTTCTCCGGTCATGACTCACGGTGTCTACGGCAACGATCGCGACAGCGTCCAGGTGTTCCTCCCCGTTTTGGGGCGGAGTCGGCCGGTCTGGGTATGGGCGTGTATCACCCCGTTCTGCTGGATTGTAAGTTGTTTATTTTTAGGTTGTTGTGAATGTCTTGCCGCGGACTCGGTGGCGCCGGAGGTGACCTACCTTCAAGACATCAAACCGCTTTTTCAGGCGCGTTGCACATCGTGTCATGGCTCACTTCAACAGAAGGCTGGGTTGCGGTTGGATACCGTCGCCTTCATGCTAAAGGGCGGGAAATCGGGCCCGGCGATACAGCCTCGTGACGTGGCGCAGAGTCGTTTGATTCAACGAGTGGCGGCGAGCGATCTCGATGAACGGATGCCTCCGGAGCACGAAGGTGAACCGTTCTCGACCGCCCACATTCAACGGCTTCGGGTTTGGATCCAATCGGGCGCTTCGGGACCTCCGGACGAAGTTCCGGAATCCGATCCCAGGGACCATTGGGCATTTCGTCCGAGAACACGGCCGGTTGTTTCGGAGAATCCGGGCTGGGCAACGGCATCGGTACGGAATCCAGTGGATGCCATCTTAGCTCGTGAACGCGCGGAGCGGGGATTGGCGCCACAACCGGAGGCTTCAGCCGACGTGTTGATACGGCGATTGTACCTGGATTTGATCGGGCTTCCGCCGACCCGTGGGGAAGTGCGAGCATTTGAGCGAGACTCATCACCGCAGGCATACGAGCGTGTGGTGGAACGACTGCTGCAAGATCCGCGTCATGGCGAGCGTTGGGCGCGACACTGGATGGATATCTGGCGCTATAGTGATTGGTGGGGATTGGGGGACCAACTTCGCAACAGCCAGAAGCATATTTGGCATTGGCGCGACTGGATTGTTGAGTCGCTGAACCGGGATTTGCCGTATGACGAAATGATCCGACAGATGCTTGCCGCGGATGAGTTGTACCCGAACGATTTGGACAAACTGCGTGCAACCGGGTTTCTGGCGCGCAATTATTTCCTGTTCAACCGCAATCAATGGATGGACGAGACGGTCGAGCACGTGAGCAAAGGGTTCCTTGGGCTCACGTTGAATTGCGCCAAGTGCCACGACCATAAGTACGATCCCTTCTCACAGGCAGATTATTACCGGATGCGCGCCATTTTCGAACCCTATCATGTCCGGTTGGACGTGGTGCCCGGGGAGTCGGATCTGGGGCGCGACGCAATTCCGCGGGTATTCGATGGGTTGCTGAATGCGCCGACCTATCGGTTTGTGCGTGGGCAGGAGACGCAGCCGGACAAATCCGTGGTGATAGCGCCGGGAGTCCCATCGGTTTTTGGTTTAGGGGGCCTGGAAATCCAGTCGATGGACCTTCCGGCAGAAGCGTGGCGACCGGAGCAGCGGGCATGGGTTTTTGATGCCTATCGCGCCGCCGCTCAGTCCAAGATCGCCCCCCTCCAGACGGCGCTTCGAACTGCCGAAGAGCGGTGGCAAACGGTTCAAGGATCGAATGATTCCTCAAAGACTGCGCTGGCGGAGGTGGAGTTGGGGAGGGTGGCCGCGCGGGAACAGTTGGCGTTGGCGGAAGCGGAGCTTGCCAGTATTGATGGCCGTGCCGATGCCCAGAGGATGGCTTGGCTGCGGACGATTTCGGGGCTGGGCGAGTCCTCGCTGAGTCCTGCCTCAGTCGAGTTGGACTCGGAGAAACGTCGTTGTGCGGTGCAGGCCGAGCGCCAAGTGGCATTGGTGCGGGCGCGGTTGGCGGTGAACGCTGCCGAGTTTAAAGAATTGCGATCGGCGCCCGACAAAAAGGCGGCGGCGGAAAAGGAGTTAAAAGCCGTGCGGGAAGGGTTGGAGAAAGCCGAGCAGAAAGTGGCTGCAGCGATTGGAGCGGAAGAAACCTTTACGCCTCTATCGGGTGCGGCATGGACTCCAACCCGCTTCTATGATTCGACGAAGGATGACCCCAATGTGGTATTTCCCGCAAGGAGCACCGGTCGGCGGACGGCTCTGGCGCGCTGGATCACCGATCCTCGCCATCCACTCACAGCGCGGGTCGCGGTGAATCATTTGTGGAATCGTCATTTTGGGGCGCCCTTGGTTTCGCCGATATTTGATTTCGGACGCAAGACCCCCTCGCCGATCCATCGCGAGTTGATCGATTGGCTGGCGAGTGAATTGGTGGACGGTGGGTGGAGCCTAAAGCGGTTGCATCGGGTGATGGTGATGTCCTCGGCCTACCGGATGAGTTCGTCTGTGGCGGGGGGTGAATCCAACCTGGCCAAGGACCCAGATAATCTGGGTTTGTGGCGTCGATTGCCGATCCGGCTTGAAGCGCAAGCGGTTCGGGATGCCATTCTGGAGCTTTCTGGCGAGCTTGATCTGACGTCTGGAGGCCCTTCGATTGTGGCGTCGGTGCAAGGGGATTCCCGCCGGCGGAGCCTGTATTTCTATCATTCCAACAACGATCGGAACCTGTTCTTGACCACGTTTGATGAAGCCAACGTGAAGGAATGTTATCGCCGGGAGCAGACCATTGTGCCTCAACAAGCACTGGCGTTGGCCAACAGTCGGTTGGTGCTGGATGCGGCCGGTCGAATTGCGGTTCGGTTGGCTAAAGGCCTTGCTGGCGGGGTCGATGAATCGAGTCGTTTTGTCAAGGATTCGGCATTTATCCGGAATGCGTTTATGGAGGTCCTTGGGTTTGGGCCGAATGAGGAAGAATTGGAAGCCAGTCGGGCAGCATTGAGGGAATGGCGAGCATTAGCTCGAATCGACTCGCAGTCATCTGAGCTAGATCCAGGGTACGTGCATTTGGTTTGGGCATTACTAAATCACAATGATTTTGTTACACTCCGCTGACGACTGATCAACTGGAAGGAATTGTGCTGAATACCCCATGAACTCAACCAGTAATTCAAGACACATCCAGAAGGATGAAGGTGGTGTTCCGTGCGATTGTGGGCGGGTCGGAGTGGGTCGACGGACCTTTTTGACCGACCTAGGAATGGGTTTCACGGGATTGGCACTGGGGGCGATGTTGCAGCGCGAGGGATATGCCTCGTTGGACCGTTGGAGTCCGCCGACTGGGCGCCCGCATTTTGCGCCCAAGGCCAAGAGCGTGATCTGGCTTTTCATGAATGGCGGGGTGAGCCACATGGAGAGTTTCGATCCGAAGCCCATGTTGACGAAGTACGCGGGCAAGACCATTGCGGAGACCCCGTTTGCGGGTGTTCAGGATCCCAAGAAACTGGCGATTGAGCGCTTGGTGGTGCCCGATGCAAACGGAAATCAACGCAACACACTTTATCCGCTACAGGTGGGATTCAGAGCTCATGGACAGAGCGGCATTGAGGTGAGTGATTGGTTTCCGCAGATTGCCAGGCACGTCGATAAGTTGGCGGTCGTACGTTCGATGTGGACGACGGATAGCAATCATGGCGCGCAGACCCAATTCCATTCGGGTCGTCACCAGAACGACGGAGATTTTCCGAATTTGGGCGCGTGGGTGCACTATGGGTTGGGCACGTTGAACGAGAATCTGCCGCAGTTTATTTCGATGGGCACACGCGAATACTGGAACAAGCGTGACGGACATTATCTTGGGCCGGCGCATGACGCGGTTCCGCTGCGGATCGATCCGGAGAATCCGCTGGATTACGGGAGGGCTGAAAGGCCATTCTCACGGGACGCACAGCGAGTGGGCGCGGACTTGGTGCGCCGGTTGAACGGGATTCGGGGCGTGGAGTATCCGCAGGACCCGGCCATTGCGGCACGTGTGGCCTCCTATGAATTGGCATTTCGGATGCAACAATCGGTGCCTGGAGTGGTGGACTTTTCCAAGGAGACGGAAGAAACCAGAGCGCTTTATGGGCTAAATCACGTGCCGTCGAGGGATTTTGGGATGCAATTGCTGGCGGCGCGTCGGTTCGTGGAGCGCGGCGTCCGATTCATCCAGGTTCAGCACGGCGGAGGGGGGGCGGGAGCCTGGGATGCGCACGGCGGTTTGAAGGCAAACCATACGAACAACGCGCTGGCGGTGGACCAGCCCATTGGTGGGTTGTTAGCAGACCTCGATCGACGCGGATTACTGGACGAGACCCTGGTAATTTTTGCCACCGAATTCGGCCGTACGCCAGGCACCCAGGGTTCCGATGGGCGCGATCATCATATTTTCGGATTCAGTGTCTGGATGGCAGGCGGCGGTTTGAAGCGAGGCGTGGTCCATGGGGGGACCGATGAGATCGGATTTCATGCTGCGGAAAATCGCCATTATGTCACCGACATTCATGCAACCATCCTTCACCAACTGGGATTGGATTCACGCCTATTGGAGATTCCCGGGCGCAAACGCCTGGAAATCGACCATGGCAAACTCATTTCGGAGATTGTTTGAACTCCCATAAAGACCTTCTGGTTACTGAGGGATGGTTGCCTGAAGGGGCAACTCTTGCTCCCTTTGACATTGGCGGCGTTCTTTCTAGCCTCGTTGCGCCACATGAACATTACGCGCTATGAGGATGCCAACTACGACGCCGACCTGAAGCGGGCGGTGTCGGCGTCTAGTTTGTTTGATCCGGTCATTGAAGAACGCACTCGGGGCATTGTCGAGGCGGTGCGAACTCGTGGCGATGAGGCCCTGGCTGAATTCACTCAACGCTTCGATGGAGCAGTCTTGACCCCATCCCAGTTTGCCGTCACGACGGCAGAGCGGATGGCTTCCACGCTGGCTGCGGACACATCTCTCAGGACGGCGATAGCCAGTGCTCACAAGAACATTTTGGCGTTTGCCAAACGATCGCTGCGACGAGGTTGGGAAATGACGAATTCACATGGAGCGCGTGTGGGTGAGAAGTTTGATCCGTTCCAGCGTGTCGGTGTGTATATTCCGGGCGGCACGGCGCCGTTGGTTTCCACGGCACTGATGACGATCACACTCGCCAAAGCGGCGGGTTGTCCGGAGATTGTGGTATGCACCCCCTGTGGTGCGGATGGATCCATCAACCCAGCCCTACTTTTTACTGCACACGCTGCTGGGGCCACTGAGGTCTATCGCCTCGGAGGTTCCCAGGCGATTGCGGCCATGGCGCATGGGACGGACACCATTCGGCGTGTGCAGAAGATTTTTGGTCCAGGCAATGCGTATGTGGTGGCTGCCAAACGGTTGCTCGTGGGTCACGTGGCGATTGATTTGCTGCCTGGGCCGAGCGAAGTCTGTGTCTTGGCGGACGACACGGCCGAGCCGGCGTTTGTGGCTGCGGATCTTTTGGCTCAAGCGGAACATGGCTCGGGACATGAACGCGTCTGGTTGGTCACGCCCTCTGGGCGGTTGATCCGTTCCGTCCAGCGCGAGATTCAACGGCAAGTGCCCAAGCTTTCTCGACGGGAGTTCATTGAGCGAGCACTTACGGCCAACGGATGGCTGATTCAGGTAAAGGATCTTGAGGAAGGCATTGCGTTGGTGAATCGATTGGGGCCCGAACACTGCGAAGTGATGACCCGAAATCCTCGCCGGGTATCAGAGCGGATTCACACTGCGGGTGCTCTTTTCCTGGGGAACTTGTCTCCGACGGCATTGGGCGACTATGTCGCTGGCCCAAGTCATGTCCTGCCGACCGGCGGTGCCGGGGTATCTTTTTCGGGTTTGACGGTGGACCAATTCCAGCGGCGCACGAGCGTCGTGGAGTATACCGCAGGGTCGCTTCGCAAAGCCGTCGTCGGCGTGGAGGCCTTTGCCAAGCTTGAAGGATTGGATGCCCACGGACGGTCCGCCACCTGTCGCTTGGATTCGGGCTCCATGAGGAAAACGACGACGACCCGCAAGAAAACTCGGTAGATCACTCCCGTTGGCTGCGGAAGGTGAGTTCTGATGAATGGGAGCTGTCGGGAACATCCTCAGTGACGTCGGGGCTCAATAGCAGGTTCATGAAACCAGACCGATTTCAGGTGGAACGCGAGTTGGTTCTGAGCGGCCTGACCGAGCTTGCGGGTGTCGACGAAGCCGGGCGGGGTCCTTTGGCTGGGCCAGTTGTCGCGGCGGCTGTAATGCTTCCGATCGACTGGGTCCGGGTCGGCATTCCCGATGAATTTCGGGGCTTGAATGATTCCAAGCAATTGAGCGCGGTTCAACGCGATCGGTTCTTCGAATCGTTGAAAGCGCATCCGGAAGTTCGATGTGGCTCGGCGGTCATCGACCATTGGGTCATTGATTCGATCAACATCCTGAAGGCGACCCATCGCGCTATGAATGAAGCCCTGGCGGCTTTGAGGTGCCCGGTGGGGCATGCCCTGGTGGATGGGAATCCCGTGCCAACCCTTCACTGGCCTCAGACGGCGTTGGTCCAGGGGGATTCAAGGAGTTACTCCATCGCGGCGGCCAGCGTGCTGGCGAAGGTCACACGAGATCGTTGGATGCTGGATGCCGATACAAAATGGCCGGAGTACGGATTTGCTCAACACAAGGGTTATCCGACGCGAGCTCACCTTGCAGCGCTTTTGAAGCACGGCCCGTGCCCCATTCACCGGCGCAGTTTTGCCCCGCTTCGCCCGACGGATCCCGAATTATTCCCAGCATGACGATCTGGTCTCAATTCTGGCGCTGGTTTGGCCGGGCAAAAGCGCGTTCGCCACATTTGCAGAGGGGCGACCTGGGTGAAGTTGCTGCCCGAAACCATCTTTGTTCCCAAGGAATGAAGTTCCTGATTGCCAATTTCCGTCATGAACGCGGCGAGATCGACTTGATCCTGCGAGACGGTGAGAGTCTGGTGTTTGTGGAAGTGAAAACACGAAGTTCCGGTGGGTGGACTCGGCCAGCGGCGGCGGTGAACTCCCGGAAGAAACGAATTCTATCAAAAACAGCGCTGGCCTACTTGCGGCAAGTGAGGCTGCTGGCGGTTACATTCCGGTTCGATGTCGTCGAAGTATTGATGGAAGGCGATGTGGTTTGTGAAATTCGGCATTTGCCCAACCAGTTTCCGTTGGATCGAAGCTATCGTTACGGATGACTTCGCACCGGTCGGGATTCCCAAATAGCAGGAGGCCGCGGGGTTAAAAGCAGAAGGGAAGTACAAATTAGGTCTGAAAATTGATCAGTCGCTGAGTTTTTTGTGACCAGTTTTTTGCCTTTTGACCGAATCCTTCACTGGAATTGGGACGTCTCCAGAGACAGAAGGCCTCGCTCATTCTTGACTTCAAGCGTTTCCAACACGATTCATAGAAAAACCATCATGGTCTGCATCGTGTGTAAACAGAAAGAGGCCAAGGTTCACTACACAGAACTGGCCCAGGGGCAGGTCAAAAAGATCGACCTATGCGAAACGTGTGCGAAGGAGAAGGGTCTCAGCGACCCTACGAGCTTCAATCTCGCGGACATTTTGCTTGGTCTTGGCGCTTCCCATGAGATGGAGCAGGCCAGCGAGTCGAAAGGTGGCGAGCTGAAATGTCAGACCTGCGGGTTTACCCAGGCTGATTTCAAAAAAACGGGCCGGCTCGGTTGCGCCGATTGTTACAAGGTGTTTGCCGAAGGGCTCGCTGGAATGCTCAAGACCATGCACAAAGGGACCACCCACAAGGGAAAGGTGCCACAAACGTTCCGCCGTTCCCATGACCATGCCTCTAAACTTGCCCAGCTTGAACAAGACTTGCAGGGAGCCATTTCCCGCGAAGATTTCGAGCACGCCGCAGTCCTGAGAGATCAGATCAAGGTGGCCCGCAAAACCCCTGCCAAAGCCTGAACTCCGCCGTGGCCTTGAAATCGCGCGATTCGGTTCACTCCGATTCACTTCCATGAATATCCTCGAGTTTCTAATCAGTCCAAGTGACGCCGCAAAACGTTCGGGTCCGCATGACAAGGTGGTGCTGTCCAGCCGCGTGCGGCTGGCTCGGAATATTCGGGGAGTTCCCTTTCCAGGCCACGCCCGCAAGGCGGATCGAGTGCGCGCGTTTGAAACTCTGATGCCTGCGGTACAATCGCTCAACCAGGTGGGGAGCGATGCCTTTGCTGAGTCGATGGAGAAACTATCGCAGAACGAGAAGAAGGTTTTGGTGGAGCGGCATCTGATCAGTCGGGAACACGAAGCCAAAGGGGTGGGGTCAGGAATAGTCCTGAACCGTGAGGAGACCTTGTGCCTAATGGTCAATGAAGAAGACCACCTTCGGATGCAAGCCTTGCGGCCTGGATTGCAGCTGGGTCAGGCCTGGATGTCCCTGGATTCGGTGGATACCGACCTGGAAAGCCGATTGGAGATCGCGTTCAGTGAGCAGTATGGATTTCTGACGGCGTGCCCGACAAATTTGGGCACAGGGATTCGGGTCAGCGCGATGCTGCATTTGCCAGGATTGGTTTTGGGCGAACAAATCAATCAGATCATTCAGGCGGTGAGCAAACTCGGTTTGGCGGTGCGTGGTCTTTACGGAGAGGGGACTGAAGCACTGGGCAATGTGTTCCAGGTTTCGAACCAGATGACGTTGGGTGAGAGTGAGCTGGAGATCGTGGAGCGCATCAACAAGGTTTTGTTGCAGATCATTGAGCATGAGGAAAACGCTCGGCTTACCTTGTTGGAAAAGAAAGCCAAGGTGCTTTTTAATCACATCGGTCGCGCCTACGGTACTTTGGCGAATGCTCACAGCATTTCATCCAAAGAGACAATGAATCAACTCAGCCTACTGCGGCTCGGAGTGGATATTGGCATGATTCCGGGAACGCCGAAATCCCTGGTCGACGAACTTTTTCTGTTGAGTCAGCCCGCACATCTTCAATTGAAAACGCCGGACAAATTGGATGCGGAGCAACGCGACATGCTTCGTTCGGACATGCTTCGGGATCGGATGCGGGAAGTGGCGCGCCCAGATCACCTGGGTGTGGTGATTCCGCCGAAAGCGGCTGCGTAAGCCGTTTACTTTCGTTAGCGCGAGACATAATTCCAAGGTTCGAGGCAAGAAGAAATTTTGACGTCGTGCCGGTGTCTACCCACATTAGCACTGGACGGAGCCGGAGAGATAACTGGGTTGTATTCGAATTCCCATGAGCAACGAAAGCAACGAGAGCAACATGAGTAACTTCACTCCTCGCGCCCAGCAGGTGCTGGCCCTAGCGCGCAAGGAGGCGGACAGGTTCAACCACAACTTTGTTGGTACCGAGCATCTGTTGCTTGGTTTGATTAAGTTGGGGCAGGGCGTGGCCGTGAACGTGCTTCAGAAGATGGGCCTCGACCTCGACACCGTCCGGCAGGAGGTGGAAAAGGAGGTTCGCGGTGGCAACGAGCAAAAGGTTGCCGGCAATATTCCCTACACCCCGCGCGTCAAGAAGGTGTTGTCGCTCGCCGGTAAGGAGGCCAAAGCGCTGAATCATACTTACGTGGGTACCGAACACATCTTGCTCGGTCTACTCCGCGAGGGGGATGGCGTGGCCGCCAAGGTGTTAAAGAACCTCGATGTCGATATTGAGCAGTGCCGTCAGGAGATTCTCAAGGAGCTGGATCCGAATTTCCAGCAAGGCGAGGAACAGCTCACCAATGATCCCAGTGAGACCGCAGGCAAGGAGCCCAAAGAAGGGCGCGAGAGCAAGAAGGACGCCAGTAAGACGCCCGCTCTCAAGGCCTTCGGACGTGATCTGACGGAGATTGCCAAGAAGGGTGAGATGGACCCGGTTATTGGCCGCCAAAACGAGATTGAGCGGGTCATCCAGATCTTGTGCCGGCGTACCAAGAAC
>SXSK01000323.1 GCA_005793375.1 Verrucomicrobiales bacterium
AGGCTCCTCACCAACAGGTCCGAAACATGCGCGCAGATCCCTGTCCCGCTCTTCAGCCGAAGGTCGCCACGAACTGTTCAAGATTTACTACACCCCAATGCGGACTCCTTGAAACCCATTGGGGTGGTAACACCGTTCGTTGAGACCAAGTGTCGATTTAATTACCAGCGGCTCGTACAGGGTTACGAGTTGGCCGTGATGAATTGAATTGATGACAAGCCGAGGTATAAAGTCGGGTGTTATTACTTTTACGTCGACGTATTCATTCGGAGGGTTGCCTCCAAATGCCAGTGGAGTGATCTCGATCTCCTGAGCAGGGTCTGAATAGACCTTGCCAAGAGCCAGGGGACTGTCTTGCCATCCTCCAGTGGAGAGCGGGCTCATATCCAGCAACTCGGTTCTGTAGGTCGCCTCGGTCAGGTGGGTGCGATAACATTTTCGGATTTCGACACCTGCGATGGCACCCGGATTTAACGGATCTTGACGATACTCCAGGGCGTAGTAGTCGTTGAGCCCGTAACCCACATTAAGAAGTTGCTGCCCTGAAGCTCCGGCATGATCGTGACGAAAGAGGCGGTAGACACCCGATGCGACGGCTTGAGTTGTTTCCTCCGGACGAATCCATCCGAGACGCGCCTTATGGGCCGCATTGTAGTCGATCGCACCCCAGGTATTCCCCATGATATCAAACAGATCTCCGTACTCCATGTCATAACCCGGTCCAATGGGATCAGAGGTTATTGGTGCAAGCCCCCGGGCATGCTCAAGTCCCAAATTATGCCCGATCTCATGCACCAGACAGGTCCATCCCCATTTGCCGTTGATAAACAGGTTGGTGCCTCCTACATGCGCCAAACCAGCCCACATAACGGAGCTCACATAGGGAATTGCGTAAATGTAATGGTCATAACCATTTTTGACAAGATCAGGATACTTGGTTCCTACCTGAACGGAGGCGAGCGAGGCAACGGTGCTAGTGTCTGGATTATCGGATGATAACGAAATGGAGATCGCCTCTGGAACAAATGTGGTCTTAAGGGTCATGCTGCCGCGCGAACTTTTCAGAAAAAACTCCCCAGCCTTGGCCATATCTTCGACGAAATCCTTCATGTGAGCCAGATCGTACTTAAGGTCGGTAAGATTTGCGAAAATCACCAACACCCGACGCTCGCCATACTTGGGAGGGACGACGGCCACGATCGGAGAAGTGATTTTGTAAGAATCAACTTCAAGATGATCGTCCACTTGATATCCATCGACGTGTGCCACTGTTCTCTGAGTCAAGTTGGGAGGAGTGAGTGAGTTCGAAAAGGTGACTTGAAACCGACGATTTCCGGCAACTGCTTCAATTCGGCTTCGGCTTCGGCTTTGGCCACGAAAATCGCATTCGATACTCCGAATCAGTTCTACAGATTCACTAAACTGAATTCTCGCCCTATGGATTTCTGTTCCATGTGTTTGATCACCCCGGCTTACGATCCAATGGAAAAATAGCACAAGACACACTAACGGGGTGGAGCAAGATCTGTAAGCCGCGTGAATCCGGCCTACAACATGGTCCAACCAATGAACTACGAAGCCCTCAAACTGGCTCGTTCTTTGGGAGGTAGAGTCCACAAATAGAAGGCCCAGTTTAGCGCTCCGCGAGTTGACGAGCACCGCGCGACGTAAGTAGCAGGTCATGTGAAAGGATATGTCACCAAGCTGTTTTCCGATTGAGCGATTCTATGGAAACCCGCCGGGCCACCTCTCGCCGTACAGGCTCTCCGCTGTCCTCTGAACCAAGAATACGCCCAACAGCCTAAACCAGTACCGAAATTGCGACAGCACATCTATTGGCAATTCGTTGCTGGCAATTGGTTTCGATTTTGCCCAACCACCCCGATGGGATTGTGGGGAACAATGTTTTCCGCGTGATTTCTGGTTCCGCCTTAATGGGCCCGCGTGAGCGACCAAAGGAAATCCAGCTTTGTGTACCCTTCGAAAAAGAAGGGGCTTGCCGGATCAACAAAACCATTCGGGACATAGCCCGGGGTCAGGTGTCCGGACCCGTCCGGTTTTGGTTTCCAAGCAGCCATTCGATGACAACTCATGCAGTTGCTATCCACACCAGTCCAAGCCACTTGAACCCCTCCAGGCATTTTGGCCGTCCCCGCCAAGTCCGTTTCCAGATAAGGATTGAAGGCAACCCAAGGCTGTCCCTTTGGATCATTCTTGGGCGTCATGAAATAGGCAGTGACCTGGTTGTAATGCGACCAAGGTGCGCGAATCGACCGTGGCCGATCGGCGCCAACCAACGGATCGTCCGTGCGTGGCGTCCAATAGAAGGATTGCCATGTCCAATTCGTGATCTCCTTCGTGGTGACATGCATCGCGACCAGCAAGGCGATGTTTCCTTCGCGAACCATGGCCGCGATGCTATTGGTGTCTCCAAGGACTTTGCGGCCAAGATCATCACCCGAAGCCGCACCAAACTGAGTGAAGTGGGTCACTTCCGCCTGATTGATGCGGACCGAATAAAACTCTTTCAAAGAAACTACACGGGCCTCCACATGAGACTCCCCGTTCACGGTGACGTGCTGAACGGTGCCAGGTTGAAGTTTACCCGTCGGATCCACCACGACCGCCTGGCGCCAGGAATGCGGTTCAGGGTTCAGCAAGTTGGTGGTTGTTTGAGGCGATATCCCAGCCCAATAAGGAATCACGGATGGCTTGGTTCCATCGATGAACTGGAAGACGGGCTTCAACGAAATGGAATGGGCATCGACCACCCCCTTGGATGTGGAGATGGCTCGATCGATGACCCGTGTCTTGGAGGTATTGAACAACGCGTTCGTCGCATTCAACGTGGCCGCCAGATTCAATCGCCTCTCCCAGATGGTCCGGGCAAGGCTCGGGGAATATCGATTGAACGAGAGCACACGTTCCGGCGCATCCTCCCGGGGCTTTGTCCGCGCGTCGAGTCTCGCCTGATGGGCATGGACGAATTGAGTCGGCAATTCAAAACCATGCGTGCGAACCCGACGCGTGTCCTTCGCCACTCGCTCTGGCCCCATTTCGAAAATCTCATGGCCGGAATTCCACGTCTCCCAAATTGGATACTCAGCTTCACCGGACGGACGCGTAATGGATTCCCAAACGTCCCACCCATGCGCTCGTATCATTCTTAGGTTCACGGTGTCGATCCATCGTTGAATCGTCTTCTCACGTGCCGGATAAGTGCGAACCGAAGGAGCTTCGATGGCGTGCGTCGGATAGTCTCCATCCACTCCTAACGTCGCCGAAGGTACCAGAAGAGTCCCGACCAGAACGGTTAGAATAGAGATGAATGCTCGCTGAGATTTCATTTGGGAGTCGAAGTCTGAGTATCAATCAACTATGGATCGCCGTGCACCGCCATCAGCCATTCAACGGAATGAATCCATGGTCGATGCCTTGTGTCGACGAGACACCGCGCGGACAAGCGGAATTGACACCCATGATTCTTGCGAGGCAACATCAGTTTTCTCACAAATTGAGGTCAGACGACTGACCTATCACTCAACCTAGGCCATGGCCCGAGCCAGACGAACTCCACACTTCATGCCCTCCGCCGCTCACGTTCGCTCGCCCTGGCGCCTGATCAAGGTCGCGGCATGGCTCCTGCCGGGCATGCTTTGCGCTTCCATCGCGGCGGCGGACTGGCCGGGTTGGCGCGGGCCGTCACGTGACGGCCATAGCGCCGTCGGTGGTTCGGCGCTCAGTGGCCTACCTTCTGAACCCCGACGGGTCTGGCGCATCAAGATTGGGGACGGGCTCGCATCGCCAGTCGTGGCCGGGTCACACGTCTACTATCTCGACGCGCAGGACACCAAGGAGACCGTCCACGCCATCAACCGCGACACGGCCGAGGAGGTTTGGAAAGTGACACTCGACGACGGTTTTAAGAACGGCCAGACCGCGCCAGGTCCTCGTTGCACTCCTCTCGTGGATGGCGACCGCATCTACGTTCAATCCTGCCGAGGCGAACTCCAATGCCTGGCCACGACGGATGGACAGTTACGCTGGCGGGTAAACTTCCTTCGCGATTTCCAGTCGGATCCCCCCGCCGAAGCCGGCGTCAACAAAGGGGCGCAACGCCACGGCTTCACGGCCGCCCCATGGGTCGAGGGAAATAAGTTGATTGCACTCGTGGGCGACAAACACGGTGCCGGCGTGGTGTGCTTTGACAAGCTGACTGGCAAAGTGTTGTGGAAATCCCAGAACGACCGCGCGGCCAATGCTGCTCCCATTGTCACTCGCTTCGCCGCGACTGAGCTGCGTCAGATTGTGGCGTTCACGGTAGAGGGACTGATCGGAGTGAACCTCGACAACGGTGCACTGCTCTGGCGAGTGCCGATCACCACCACGTACGGCAGGCACGTGATGACCCCAGTCGTGGTGGACGGCATCGTGATGGTGGCCTCGAAGGAGGAAAACCTCATAGGGGTTTCACCCGTACCAGACCCGATCACTGGTGGCTGGAATGTACCGATCGCCTGGGAGGCGAAGGGGGTCCTGGTGAATTTTTCCAGCCCCGTCGCGGTAAACGGGCATCTCTATGGACTCGGCCCGGAACGAAATCTCTTCTGCGTCGAGGTCAAAACAGGCGCGGTGAAATGGTCCAAGGGGGGGTTCGCAACCCAGTCCGCCGAGAAATCCCACCTTGCCCTAGTCGCCGTCGGCAGAAACCTTCTGGCGCTCACGGAAACAGGCGAACTGGTGCTGGTGCCGGCAGATCCCACGGGATACAGGGAGCTGGGCCGGACGCAGGCCTGCGGATCGAACTGGTGCAATCCGGCCTATGCCGACGGACGCCTCTATCTGCGCGATGCGAAAGAACTGTCATGCCTTCAGCTGACGCCCTGAAAAAAGGAGCGGGTCCGTACTGATTCTCAATATCTCTGAAAGGGAATCTCAAGCCACGACTCCTTCGCTCAGCGTCAAAGCAATCTACCAACAACTCAAACATCCCCGACGATTATGAACCCGCCTCTCACCCGACAGGACTATTGCTGGTTGGCACTCATTGGAGTTTTCATGCTTTCCCTGCCATCTGCATCCAGGGCGCAAAGCGACAATACCCCGGGGTTGGTCGATCTTCCCCAAGTACCCGATGGTTTTGGTGTCTCCCTCTTCGCCCGCAATCCGCTGGTCCGAAACCCATGCTCCATGGCCTTCGATGCCCGAGGACGTCTCTGCGTTGGCATGGGACCGCAGTATCGAAGTCCAAAACCCGAGACTCCTGGAGACAGTGTGGTGCTGGTTCTGGACACCGATGGAGATGGTGTCGCCGAAAAGACTCACGTCTTCGCCTCGGGGTTTAATGCGATTCAAGGAATGGCATGGCACGGCCGCGATCTGTGGGTGGCAAACGCCCCAGACCTAACCGTCGTGCGCGATCTCGACGGGGATGACACCGCCGACGAGTACGTCCGGATCTACACGGACCTCGGAAACATCGAGCACGGTCTGCACGGGTTGAATTGGGGACCCGACGGCAAGCTTTACATGTCGAAGGGCAATTCCAAGGGGTTGAACCTGTCAGATCGCTTTGCGCCCAAACCGTTCCGTGATTTGTGGGGAATCCCGACCCCGCCCGAGGCGAAGGATTATCCAGAACCCAAAACCTTCACGCGCTCGGAATACAAAAATACTTATCAAGATCCTAATGACGACTGGGGACGCCAAGGTGGCGTGTTGCGATGCGATGACATGGGGCGAAACCTTGAAATCGTTTCGCGCGGCATGCGCAATCCGTGGGACATCGCGTTCGATGACAGCTTCAATTGGCTGGGTACCGACAATGACCAGAGCGATGGTGATCGAGTTTTCTCGCCGTTCTTCGGGTCGGATTTTGGTTGGAGCCATGCGTGGAGCACCAGTTGGACGGGGGATGGGCACTTGCCGACAACGCCCGTCAGCGGCCCCGTCTTTGCTGGTTCTGGAACCGGTGTGACTTACTGCGATACACCCCAGTTTCCAGAATCGTTCCGTGGCGTCTTCCTGATCAACGATTGGTTGCTCAAACGCACTTACCTTTACCGCCCGCGTTGGGAAGGCGCCTTGATGCAAGCGGCCAACGGCCGATACGAGAACTTCGTCCTCGGGGAACACGCGTTGTATCGTCCAACCGATCTCGAAATAGGACCCGATGGTGCGGTGTACTGCCTCGGCTGGGGACGAGGCTACGGCGTCGAATGGGATGAAACGCATCAAATGACCAACGAAGGTCGAGTCTTCCGAATCTTTTGGAAAACCAGTCCAGCGCTGCGGTGGCAATCCCCGCATCGCAACCAAGCCCACAGCCGATGGAATCTTCAGGAACTGGTCGATGATCTGGCTTCCCATGTGTCCACTTGGAGAGTCAATGCCCAGGAAGAACTCGTCCGTCGAGGACCAGTTTCCGCGCCGGTCCTCATGAAGCGACTGGAACAAACAAATCTCAGCACTCGTGAAATGACTTGGTACGCTTGGACACTAGGTCGACTCCAGCCCGATAACTTGGAACAAAGCCAATGGTTCGCCAAGGCGGCAACCTCCCCCAACCGCCCCGAGAACCTCCGCATCCAATCCATTCGCATCCTTGCACATCGCGTTCGTCAGAACTCGTCCCAGCGCACCCTTCCCCCACCCATTCTGGATCTGCTCGAAAGTCCCGAACCCAGGATCCGCTTTGAAGCCGTCCAGGCCGTCGGCCAGGCACGCCAAACCAATGCCATTCCAAAGCTTCAGGAGGCTGCTGCCACCGAGAATGATCGGATCACTTTCTACGCCATTTGGAACGTCCTGGCCCAATTGGCTTCCCCAAGTGAACTTCGCTCCCTCCTCAGCCATTCACAGGCTGGCGTCCGAAGATCGGGTCTCCTAGCCCTAGCACATCTCGGAGAATTGACCGAGGGACAAGCCCACCCGCTTCTCGAGGATCCAGACGGTAAGACCGCGTCCATCGCCAGTCTTTGGCTGAGCTCTCGCCACGCTAATCCACTCCTATTGATGGAACCGCCTCCAGGCGCCTTTGCGTCGGAGGTGCTCCTCGTTATTCGACCGACCATCAAACCCGGCGAGGTTCGCTATACTCTGGACCGCACTGAACCCACCATCAACTCCACGAGCGGAGGGAGGGTTAGGATAAAACAAACCACGACGATTAAGGCCAGATTGTTTCTTCGAGGGGAACCCATTGGCACCACAACGGAAGTGACTTACGAAATCGGCCCTCCTCAAAAGCCCCTCGCCAACGCACTTGTTCCCCGGACCACCCCGACGTCACTGGATTCGGCTCTCGCGGCAATTCCCGCCGCCGATGCGACGCGCGGTTCAGAATTGTTTTTTGCACCCAATGGCGCCGGATGCAGTCAATGCCATCGGGTCGGCAATCGTGGAAACCCCTTCGGCCCCGACCTCACCGGTATTGGCTCACGGGCTGAGGCTCGCCACCTCGCCCAATCCATCCTGGATCCAAATGCCGTCATTACTGAAGGGTTCAATGCCCACGTCGTCGAAACTTCTGACGCGCAGTATTCGGGAATGCTGCTCGAGGAAACCGGCACAGTACTCAAGCTCGCCCTGGCTACAGGCCAACGCCTCAACATCGAGAAGCGCGGCATCACACGACACGAAAGACTCAAAGTCTCCGCCATGCCTGGCTTCTCCGACATTCTCTCTCCAGAGCAGGTCGCAGATCTGACGACTTGGTTGCGTTCGCAAAAGTCAACCACTTCAGCTTCAGCACCGGCATCCCCAAACGCGCAGTCCTCCAACCCTCAGTTTCATGCGGAAACCAAATCCGATCGGGTCACCATCACCCACGGGAATGCACCGGTCGCCGATTTCGTGTTCAGCGATCAAAAAATTTTCCGACCTTATTTCGCCTCCGTGCAATCCTCTGATGGAATTCAAGTCACACGAAACCATCCACCGATTGCGGGCAAGGACGCCACCGATCACGAGACCATGCATCCCGGAATCTGGCTGGGCTTCGGGGATATCAACGGATCCGATTTCTGGCGCAACCGAGGCCGCATCGAACATCTTGAATTTGTTCAACCTCCAGTCACCAAAACCGACCGTGTCCAATTCTCAACCCGTTCCAGACTTTGGACCACCAATGGAAGTCCTTTGTGCCTGCTCACAAACCAAATTCTGATCCTCCATCAACCGACGCATCGCCTCATCCTTTGGGATGCAACCTTTCACGCGGATACGGTAGACGTCGTGTTTGGCGATCAAGAGGAAATGGGATTCGGGGCGCGCGTGGCATCCCCCATCACGGAGAAGCAGGGTGGTCAATTGACCTCAAGCGACGGACGTCTCGGAGCCAAGTCCACTTGGGGACAGGCGTTTGACTGGTGCGACTACGCTGGAATCAGTGGGCAACATCGGGTTGGAATAACGCTAATGGCGTCCCCTCAGAACTTCCGTGCCAGTTGGTGGCACAACCGAGACTATGGTGTTTTTGTAGCCAATCCCTTTGGACGCGAAGCGATGCGGCAAGGCTCCAAGAGCCGTGTCACCATCCAACGTGGAGACTCTCTTCGCTTGATATTTGGTGCTGCAATACATTCAGGTCCGATTGGCACCACACCGGATTCAAAGGGACTTTATCGGGAATTCATCGAGGCCGCCCAAACTATTCGAGCTAGTCCCTGAGATCTCGCAAGGGTTTAGCGCAGTCACCTATAGAGCGCGGCGTGCGCTCAATTCCCACATCAGCACAGCTGCGGCAACGGAAACGTTGAGCGACTCCACGCCTCCGCTCCCCGGAATCGTTACTAACCTGGAGCACGCCGCCGCAACCGCGGGGTCAAGCCCGTGCTCCTCATTCCCCATCAGCAGCGCCACCGGTTTTTCCTTGTTTCCTCGGGCTTCAGGCCTACCGCCCCGAGCCGCCGCGCCTACGACCTCGTAACCGGCAGTCGCGAGTTCTCGCACAAAAGGCGCTAGGCTATTCGTCTGCCAGACCTCCACGTGTTCAAAACCGCCTTCGGCCACGCGATGCGCCGCATCCGTCGGTTTCGCCGCTCCCGCATGGTCGGGAATCACAATTCGCGGCAACCCAAAAAACGCCGCCGTCCGAACAATCGCCCCGAGATTATGCGCATTCCCAATCCGATCGAGCACCAGCACGGGCTCCTTGCGAGCAGCCCACTCGCCGAGATCGCGCGATGTCGGCTGGCGTAACGCCGCTGGGGCAACCACCGCCACGATACCACCGTGGTGAAGGGATCCGGAGATTCTCTCCAATTCAGCTGGCTCGACTTGCCGGTAAACCTTCCTAGCCGCCGCGAGTGTCTGGCACATCAGCCCTACCTTAGGCCCGGTAGGTCGATCAAAGAACAGCCGTTGAATCGAGGCCGGATCGCGGGCAAATCGTGCCTGCACCGCCGCGAGTCCGCAGAGTTTTAACTCCTTTGCGTCCTCGCGTCCGGCGGCCTTTGGCGCAAGCGTAGCCGCGGCCCTAGCCGCCTCGCGCGCTGCGGCCCGCGCCGCCGCCTGTGCTGCCCGCGAAGGTCGAAAACCCAATCGTGCGTTGTGACCCATCGCCAAACGCTGACTCACCACCCACCGGGAAACCAACCAAAAAACGTCGCCAATCCTGCTCTTTATCGACGCGCGCCGGAAAAACCCCTGACATCGAATCAAGACATCGCTCGAAATGGAAGGTCATCGATGCTAGACTACCTCCTAGCACAGCCATCAGGGAGTCTAGGCAGACGTTTCTGGACGCTCTGGGGAGGTGATATTTTCTCATCGCAACAAGGTAGTGATGACTCCATGAACACTATTTTTCGCACACTGTGCTGCAAACGTCGCGCTGAAAGGGACCAACGCCACCGTCACTATCCTAAACGACGATCCACTGCCGCGGCTTGTAGTCGATGTTCAGATCATCCGGGAAGGGAATGCCGGCAGCACCACGGTAGTGATCCCAATCCAACTTTTAGGCCCCAACGAAGATCCAGTCACCGTGGAATTCGCCACCGCCAGAGGTACCGCCCTTAGTCCGACCGACTGCGTGGAATCCGTTGGCACGCTCACCTTCGCTCCCATGGCAACCAGAAAGACCGTGGAGGTGCAAGTCAACGGCGACACAGTAGTGGAACCAAACGAGAGCTTCCTACTCAACCTCACCAATCCAGCGAACGCCGAGCTGGAAATGACCCACCCGAAATGGAAAGCCACCGCCCTGGACCACGGCGTGCAGTCCTATGTGAGCGAACGCTACGTGCCAAAAGTCGCCGAGCGCATCCGCATCCTCGGTGGGGCGGGAAAAGCATCTCAGTTGGCTTCCGTTACCCTTCCCTCATGATCCCGGGGAGCAGCACAAAGTCGGTGGTGGCGATGGCAATGACATGCCCAGGAACTGTCGTGTGGTGAAGACCTTCCAAATAACTCAAATGCAGAACGTTACAAATCAGCGGCTTATGGATCGAGCATTTTGGTCGATTGTGAGCCCGTTTGGAACTAGTTATTATGACGCCAGCGATCGGCTGGCGGGTTGAGTTGCTTATCATGAAAGTGCCACGTTGGATTGCGAATGCCCAATAATATTATGGAACGGCAGCAGCACGATGACCGGCCCGCCGGAGCGGCGATTGGGACTTTTCCGACCACGCACTGGAGTTTGCTGGCGGCGGCGGGCGCGGCCGATTCTCTGCAGGCCCGCGCAGCCCTCGCGCAATTGTGCGGCAGCTACTGGTATCCGGTATATGCCTACGTCCGGCGCGCGGGCCACGATCCGCATAACGCGCAGGATTTAACGCAGGAGTTTTTCGCGCGCCTGATTGAAAAGAATTTCGTCGCCAGCACCGTGCAAGAGAAGGGGCGGTTCCGCTCCTTCCTACTCATCGCCGTAAAGCGGTTTCTCGTGAACGAATTGGAACGGGTCCAGGCGCAGAAGCGCGGGGGTGGTACGCAGCTTTTGTCGCTGAACGCTGAGGATGCTGAGGCGCGGTACCAGATCGAACCCGTTGATGAGATGTCGGCGGACCGCATCTACGAGCGGCGCTGGGCGTTCGCGCTGCTCGATGAAGTGATGAACGCGCTGCGGCGCGAGTACACAGAAGACGGCAAAGACGAGTTGTTCGACCTGCTGAAAGCTTTTCTTTATGGAGAGAAAAGCGCGGTGTCACAGGCGGAAATCGGGATACGGTTCGGACTCAGCGAGTCGGCGGTGAAATCGACGGTGCATCGGCTGCGCCACCGCTATCGTGAATTGCTGCACGAGGCAGTGGCTCAAACCGTTGTTAATCGCGTAGATGTAGAGGATGAACTGCGACATTTGCTGAGTGTACTGAGCGGGTGAATGCGATTGCATAGGGAGCCCAAGTGCCCTCGCGGAACACTGAAGGGCGTTCGCACGGACCGGTTGTTTGAATGGTGGGAGTGAGCGTCACCCCGACCGGCGAGGGCGCCGATCGGAACACGCGAGGGTGCGTGTGCTCCCAGAAAACAAATGGCCTAGTTACGAATTGAAGATGAAAACGCAACCTGCCCCGAGATTTCCTGAAGTAAGAAGTGCAGAGACGTCGCTGAAACTGAACAATCGCCATGCCTGAAGCCCTTTATTGCGGCCGTTGCGGCTCCCGCTTGCCGGCGGAGACGCCAGTCGGCTCTTGTTCGACATGCCTCCTGGAGTTCGGCATTCACGGCTATTCGGAGGAAGCCAGCAGGGCCAACGATGCAGCGAACGCATCGCCTTTCCAACTGCTCGGTGACTACGGGGACTATGAGTTGATCGAAGAAATTGCTCGTGGCGGAATGGGTGTCGTCTGCCGCGCCCGCCAAAAAAGCCTGAATCGTACCGTGGCCGTGAAGCTCATCCTCATTGGCCAGTGGGCTGGGCCAGAGCACATCGAACGATTCAAAGCGGAAGCGGAAGCCGCTGGCAGGCTCGACCATCCCAACATCGTCCCCATTTACGAAATCGGTGAACACAATGGGCAGCACTACTTCAGCATGAAGCTGATCGAAGGGCAAAGCCTGGCCTCCGTAGCGGCGTCTCAAAAGAGCGCGCCACTTTTACATACTAAGTCGGCGGCACTTTTCCGAGACGCGGCGACGGTCGTGATGAAAATCGCCCGCGCCGTCCACTACGCGCATCAACGGCGCGTGCTGCACCGCGATCTCAAGCCCACGAACATTCTCATCGACTCGCAGGGAGAGCCCCATCTCACCGACTTCGGTCTGGCCAAGGTCATCGAGCGCGGCAGCAGCCTCACGCACACGGCGGCCGTGCTGGGCACGCCGAGTTACATGGCGCCCGAACAAGCCAGCGGAAAGGCCAAGCACGTGACGACAGCCGCGGACATTTACAGCCTGGGCGCAATTCTTTACGAGTTGCTTACAGGCCGTCCGCCGTTTGTTGGTGAAAGCCCGCTGGAGACGCTCGATCTTGTTCGCGAGGCCGAGCCAGCACCGCCCCGCTCTATCCGACCAACGGTGGACTGCGACCTGGAAACCATCTGCCTCAAATGCCTGCGCAAGGAACCGGAAGGCCGCTACGGTTCCGCTGAGGCGCTTGCCGAAGACCTGAGATGTTGGCTGGAAGGTAAACCCGTTCTCGCTCGTCCCGTCACGTCCTTTGAACGGCTTTGGCTTTGGTCTCGTCGCAAGCCCGTTGTCGCGACGCTCGCAGCAACCGTCGCATTGCTCATCATCGCGACGGCGATCGGTGCCACCATGGTGTCATTCCGTATCGCGGCGGCACGGGATGAAGCCCAGCGGCAGGCCGAAGCAAACCGTCAGCAACTGGTCCGACTCAATGTTGCGACCGGTGTGCAACTCCTTGGGGCCGGCGAACACTTCACTGCTTTGCCCTGGTTGGGTGAGGCTCTGCGTCTCGAAAGTGGTGACTCGACGCGCGAAACTTCTCACCGCATGCGCATTCATGCGGCTCTGCGTGAGTGCCCGCAACTGACGCAACTCTGGACTCACGACAATTTCGCCAACTTTGCCAGCTTCAGTCACGATGCAAGCCGCGTTGTCACCTGCGGCTTCGATGGGGTGGCGCGGATTTGGAACGTACGGACTGGGGAAGCGGTGACGTCGCCGCTCTGGCACACGAACCTGACGTTCGCGCACGGGCAGAATTATCCCGTCCTGCGTCTCCGGCACGCCGACTGGAGCGCGGACGGCACGCGCTTGCTGACGGTCTGCAATTATGCCGCGCGTGTCTGGGACGCCGGAACCGGGCGGGAGCTCGCGCACGTGGAGCACAAGTCCGAAATACGCAGCGCCTTCTTTAGCCCGAACGGCCGCCTCTTTCTAACGGCTGGCGATGACGGCACCGCGCGATTTTGGGACGCGAAGAGCGGACCGCCGGATGGTGAACCGTTGCGCCACGCGAGCGATGTGAACTGGGCGGTCTTCAGTCCAGATGGATGGCGTGTGGCGACCGCGTGCCAGAAGGACGGGGGGCAGGTGTGGGACACGAAAACTCGACTCCCGATAGGCAAGCTGCTGAGTCATCGCGCGGGCGTGCGCCGTGTGGCGTTCAGTCTCGACGGCACTCGTGTGGTCACAAGTGGCGACGAAGGCGTGGCACAAGTTTGGGACGCGGAAACCGGAAATTCCGTCGGCGCGCCGCTGAAACATCAGTCAGAAGTTCGTTTCGCCGTGTTCAGTCCCGATGGCCAGCGCGTGGCCACAGCCTCTGGAGATCGGAGTGCGAAAGTTTGGGACGCGACCACCGGCAAACCGATCACACCGTCGATGGTTCACAAAGCGCTGGTCGATATTGTCCGGTTCAGTCCCGATGGCCGCAACGTGGTTTCGGCTGGATTCGACAACACGGCCCGCGTCTGGGATGCCCAGACTGGTGAGCCATTGACGCCGCCGCTGCCACACAATCATATCGTTCCCTCGGTGGCCTTTCATCCGGATGGCCGACGGTTGCTCACAGCAAGCCATGACGGGGCCGTTCGGCTCTGGATGCTGCCGACACGTATTTCCTCACCGGAAATCACCAGCCAAGTATGTGATTTCCAAATCCCTTTCAGTGCCGATGGCCAACTCTCGCTGTTTCCAAAAGACCAGACCGAACCGCGGTTGTGGCACCTGCCTTCGGGCAGGGAATTGTCCAGGCCGCTGCCTATCCATGAGCGCACGCTCTACGCGGCTTTCACATCGGACGGACGCCGCCTGCTGACGGTGGACTCGAACTCTGTGCATCGGGTATTGGACGTGCCCGCCGGGCGCCTGGCTTTGCCGGAATGGAAACGCCCCGTCGGTTCCATCCAGTCGCTTTTTCCAGCGCCAATTTTTTCACAGAACGGTGCCTATTTGGCCGCCGTCGTTGAGAGCGGAACGGTGGGCATCCATTCACTTGCCGAAGGCGGGCGAACGGTCTTGACCATCACCGGCGAAGTGGGCGTGGTAGCGCTGGCGTTTAGCCTCGACGGAAAAATGCTCGCGACGGGAAATCAGAAATTGCAGGTGCGCCTTTGGAATGCTGAAACCGGCCAACCTCTCAGTCACCACTTGTCGCATGAAGCGGAATTGCGCGCTCTGAGTTTCAGTGCCGACGCCGGTTGGCTGGCCAGCGCGAGCCAGGATGGCGTGGTGAAAGTTTGGAATACAAAAACCGGAACCCTGGCGACACGCACGCTGTTGCATCCTCGTGCCGTGGTGTTCGCTCGCTTCAGTCTCGATGGCCGCCAACTGGTCACGGTGAGCGACGACAAGCAGGTGCGCGTGTGGGATTGGCGCGCGGGGAAACTGCTGACGGCGCCGCTCGTGCATGACACCTATGTGAAGCACGCCGCGTTCAATCCCGACTCCACTCGCCTGGTGACGATTGACGATCTGTTCCGAGCGCAGATTTGGGATTTGGTCACCGGACAACAAATCAACCTTCCGGGACGCAAGCCGGAGATTCCAACGCGTGAAATTTTTTCTGCCTCCGGCGAGTGGCCGTGGGAGCCGGCGAAAGATGACCGCCCCACTGCCGATCTCCTCGCGCTCACGCAACTCTTGTCGGGCCGCCGCATTGATGGCGAAAGCGGACTGGTGCCTTTAGACCGCCATCAATTGCGCGAATTGTGGCGGGCAAGGCAGGCACTGCCACATTGAGCCACGAGGCTATGTCGTGCGCCAGTCCAAGACACTGGCGCTTATTTAGCGGGAACGATTCAATTCAGTTGATTCCGGGGAGCGCGTGGCTCTCGCCCGCAATTTTCGGCGTGCCGCCGAAAACATTCTCGCGACGCACGAATCCACCGATTGTGTGCGGTCTGCCGCACGCCCAAACCAATCGTCGGGGTGCCGGCTGGAGCGGCCGGGACGCTCGCGCTGCCCTTTCCAATTGGATAGTTACAATCCAGAACCCCTCGAAAATTTCCACGCAACCTCCCGCCTGATTTTCTGAAGTAAGGAGTGTCAGCCCGATTAGGTCAGGTCTGAACGAGGTTGTCATAAGTCAACCGGACAGCCGGGATACCTTGCCCAATGGGGTCGCGCCGTCCCGGACAGTTTAGCTCGGAATATAATTTCTGATATTGCGTATATGAAATTTTCATTGGACATCCCATGGTGTCTCCTCCTCGGGCGGATCGTTTTGTCGGCCGCGTTGATGGTCATCCTCGTGGTGCAGACATCGGCCCAAACGACGGATCTTCCCCGTCTTGATCTGCGCCGGAACGATAACGGCCGTCTCATCCTCTCCACCAAAGGCGACACCGGCCGGGCGGTGCTTGAGCAGTCGGATTCGCTGACGCCGCCCATCAACTGGGGGCCGGCAAGAACGACGGGCGGAGGCGCCATTGAGGGAGCCATAAATGATCGTGCTCAGCTGCGCGTCTATCGGCTGCGACTCGTGCCGGTGCCTCCAGCTCCGGCCAGCAGTGCGCATCTGGGAGTTCTCGGTTTCAAAGAAGCGCCGCCGCGCGTCCATTCCGGTGAAACGGTGCAATTCATCGTCACGGGTGAGGCGGGCACGGAAGTCGACACCAGATGGAGCGTGAACGGGCAGCTCGGCGGCTCGGCAAGCGATGGCTTCATCAGTGTTCTGGGCCGCTTCACGGGGCCGCCCACCCCCACCAACCACACTGTGGAAATTCTTGCGGAAGTAACTGCCGCCAACGGCGATCGCACCCTGGCGCAAACACTGGTTGAAGTCCTCTCTCCGCTCCCACCGCACGAAGCGGCGCTGATCCCGGCGTCGACCGGAGGCGAACTCCTCGCCGCCGATGAGCGCGCTCGAATCGAAATTCCGCGGGGAGCGATGCTGAAGGATGCGTTCATCGAAATTCGCCCGGTTCGCCCAGACCAACTCGCGCTGCTCAACGCGGACGCGACTCAAACCCATGACGTGATCGCGCGCGTCGAATTTCTTCCAGACGGCACGACTTTCGATCCGCCCGCCACGGTGCGGATGAAGCTGGATCGCTACTTCGAGCCGGGCACGCGGCTGCCCTTGGAGATTCAGCGCGTCACCCCCGCCGGTGAGGAGGTGTGGGAACTCGCGGGAATTGAAGGCGAGGTGGAACTGGACGGAGTGACGTTGATGTTTCGCACGCCGCATTTCTCGACCTTGCAGGCGATTGCGCCGCGGCAACTGCCCACCCCAGTTCCATTGGTGCCCACGGTCAACGAGGTTATTCCGGCGCGGCTGGCGGAAGGTGAATTGCGTCCCATCTTGCTGCGTGGATTAAGATTCAGCCGCTCGCTTCGGGTCACGGCTCATGTCGCGGGAAGCGCTGCGCTCGCACCGAATCTGCAGGTGATACAGACGGCCTACGACCCGGCTGCTCCGGTTGAATTTGGCGTGCTGCTGAAGTCACTTCCAGATAGCACGCTGGCCGCGGGCGCGTCGCGCGCCTATACCTTGCGTCTGACTCCCACCATCGCTGGGATTCCAAGCGGCGCGGCGGGCACGGTCGATATCCCGGTGGACGGTTTGGATGAATTTATTCTCGGCACAGGCCAGACCAGAGTTGAGTCGACACCCACGGACGTCCACGTAAGCCGGAGAGTTTTCTCGCAAATCTCAATTCGTGAGGGTGCCGTCCTCGACATCATGTCTCAGATTGGCATCCTGGCGTGGCAGGCGACCGATCGAATGGAAATCCTCGGCAGTGTGCGCGCCATCGGTAATGAAGGGGAGTCGGCTGTTCGGC
>SXSK01000324.1 GCA_005793375.1 Verrucomicrobiales bacterium
AATGATAATGCCCGAGTGGACTGTCCTCGGAGATCAATAATCGCGCCTGACGCATGCCGTCATTATGGCAACTTCCAAAAACCGAGCAAGCTTATTTTATAAATGACCTGTCCCTTATTATCAAATTCCCTCCAAAACATCCGCAGCGGGATCGGGCAGATTCAACGCCGTGTCCGCCGTTGTATCTGGGCCGCCCGGCACCGTGAGCGGAACATTCAGCGGTCGGCGACGGCGGAACCGATCGACAATGCGGCACCGGGTGACGTGCATCAGCCAGCCCTTGAACGTACATTGGTTCGGGTCGTAGGCGAAATCCGGCATTTTCCTCGCGACCCCGATGACCGTTTCCTGAACCACGTCTTCCGCCTCCGGATCGCTCAAACCGGCCCGGATTGCCGCGCCGTAAATGACCTTCCAGTAGGTGTTAAAGAATTCACGCCAACTGGGTTGATCATCGAGATCACGCAGCCGCTCGATCAACGACCGTCGCGTGGGCAGCAGTTCGTCCGGATTGGCGATGGACTTGGAGCTCATCGTTACTAGAGAACAATCGCAGTCGGCAGTGCAATTTTACAGAAATTTTGCGTGGATCGGGGCCGCCAATGGCGGCAACCACCAAACCCGCCTTGGCCAACGACGAAATCCACTGCTAAAAGCCGTCACGAGAACCTTCAATCCAAACGACCAGTCCAAGGTCGACTATGAGCATGAGAATGAGCCTTTGATTTGCCCTCCAATAATTGGAGGCGCTTCGGATCTTGACGCTGAATTCTTCCCTTTATCCCTATCCCGACAGGTGATTCGGCACATTTCGGGTGTCACACAGTTCGATGACATGGCCATCGGGGTCGGAAACATAGATTTGCCAGGCGCCGTCGGGCCGGGTTCGGCGCGGTAGGTAGTTGACGCCAACCTGCTTCAGATGGGCTTCCCAGGCGTCCATATCGTCAATACGGAGAGCAAAGTGGGTCCCTCGATCGTTTGAGATCACGGGGAGGCTCCGTTCGCCGATGAGGTGGAGTTCCTGACTCTGGCCGAGTCGGAACCACGCGCCCGGAAACTTGAAGGCGGGCCGGGGCATGGGACAAAGCAACAACACGCGCCGATAGAAATCACTGCTCTTTTCGACATCCGTGACGTGCAGGGCTACATGATTCAACTCCAGATGGGTCATGACACCGGTCGTGATACCGAGAGTTGCATAACCTGACAACGGTTTCCCGGGGGGCGGGGGGGAGAAAGCGGCAGAGGGCTGCCAGCACTCCAGAGGAATAAAACCGAGGGTTTCCAGCGTTCCAAAGGGTTTGGCTACTGCCTTGCCTTCTGATGCGAGGTTCCTAACCTGCCGGCGAAACATTTCTCAGCGGGGACGGTCCAACATCCGCGCAACAATCATGAACACTGAAGAAGCTATTGGCCAGTTTCGCAACGCGTACGTCGCGTGTCGGGAGCAAATTGGCCGGGTGATGGTGGGGCAGGACGCCATTGTCGAGGGAACGTTGACAGCCATTTTCGGCGGTGGACACGTTTTGCTGGAAGGCGTTCCTGGGCTAGGCAAGACGCTTTTGGTTCGAACCTTGGGTGAAGTGCTCAATCTTTCCTTCAGCCGGGTTCAATTTACGCCGGACCTGATGCCGGCTGACATTCTAGGGACGAACCTGGTGATGGAATTCCCCGATGGTCGCCGTGGATTTGAATTTCAAAAGGGACCAGTGTTTGCGCACTTGGTGTTGGCGGACGAGATCAACCGTGCCACGCCCAAGACGCAATCGGCCATGCTGGAGGCCATGCAGGAAAAGCAGGTGACCGCCGGTGGTGAGGTGCGGCCATTGCCGGCCCCATTCTTTGTTTTGGCGACGCAGAATCCTATCGATCAGGAGGGAACGTACCCATTGCCCGAAGCGCAATTGGATCGGTTCTTCTTCAAATTGATTGTGGGTTACCCCAGCGCCGCCGAATTGATGGAAGTCGTGACGCGGACTACCGAGGGCGGGAAGGTCGTTCCTGAAAAAGTGTTGGATGGGCCAGATCTGATCGCGTTGCAGCAGTTGGTGCGGCAGGTCCCGATTGCGTCGCATGTGAAGGATTATGCTGTGCGATTGGTCATGGCTACGCATCCCAAGACCGAGACGGCCGCGCCCATCTCCAATCAGTACTTGCGTTTTGGGAGCAGTCCGCGAGGTGCCCAGGTGTTATTATTGGCGGGAAAAGTGCGCGCCCTGACACAGGGACGCTTCAACGTGAGTTACGAGGACATTCAGGTCGTGGCGGCGCCGGCCTTGAGGCATCGATTGATTTTGAATTTTGAGGGTGAAGCCGAGGGCATTACCACGGACATGGTGGTTGGCCAGATTCTCCAAGACGTTCCGCGTGACGCTGCTGTGAGTGTTTGACCGTAGGCCCGGTCGATACTGCGTTTGATGAAGACTGCATTGCTCCCCCCAGAACTGCTTCGACGATTGGAGCAAATACAGTTGCTTGCGGCGCGCCGCGCCAAGAGTACGGCACGGGGCGAACGACGCAGTCGTGCCCGTGGCGTGAGTGTCGAGTTCGCCGACTACCGCAATTACGTGGTTGGGGATGATTTGCGGCATCTCGACTGGAATCTCTTTGGCCGGCTGGATCGGCTTTTTCTGAAACTGTACGAGGAAGAACGGGAATTGCCCGTGCGCATCTTCCTGGATGCCAGCGAGAGCATGAACTTTGGAACTCCCCGGAAGTTTGATTTCGCACGGCAGGTGGCGGCTGCCATGGGTTATGTCGCACTCTGTGGATTCGATCGCGTCAGTTTTCATGTGTTCCCGGATCCACAAGCTCAGGATTCCCAGGCGCTAATTGCATACAATCAACAGATGGCAGTGCGTGGAGCCCTGCGGTCTGTCCGCGGTAAGAAATCCGCCATGCAATTCTTCACGAATATCACAGCCCTGACATCGGGTGGAGCTGCGGACTTTAATGCCGCGTTGAAGCGTGGAGCGCTTGAGGCTCGTCAGACCGGCGTGGCGGTGGTGTTGAGCGACTTCTTGGATCCGAATGGTTACGAGGCCGGACTGACGGCACTCGTCGGGCGCGGATTTCAGGTCCATGCGGTGCAACTCCTGGCCCCTGAAGAGCTGGAGCCATCGGCCTTTGGAGATCTTCGCTTGATTGACGCAGAAACCGGAGCCCAACAGGAAGTCACCTTTGGCAAATATCGACTCAAAGCGTATCAACAGAGTGTTGCGTCTTTCATTCAACGGCTGAGAGAGTACTGCCAGCCCCGGGGTATCCAATTTTTCAGCGTGAGCAGTGCGACGGATCTGAGCGATCTGCTGCTCAAGCAACTGAAGGAATCGGAAGTGTGGTCCTGATGGGATTGTTATGGAAATCATGGAAACGACAATGGATAGCCTGACTCGGCGAGGCTTCCTGAAACGAACCGGCTGGGCGATGGCGACGGTTGGTTCGGCGCTGGGTTCGATGTCAGCGGAGTCGCTGCAATTGGGTTTTGAGAATGGGGAGCGGCCATTGGTGAAATATCCCCAAAAGCGACCGCTGCTTCAACTGACGGCGCGGCCGCCTCAATTGGAAACGCCCTTTGGTGTTTTCAATGAGAGTCTGCTGACGCCCAACGATGCGTTTTTTGTCCGGTACCATTTGACAAATTCGCCCCCGAAAGCGGAGGTGCTGCAGCCGGGAACCTTTCGGTTGTCGATCAAGGGCAATGTTGGGACGCCATTGAGTCTCTCAATGGAGGAGCTGAAGAAGCGTTTTGAGCCGGCGGAAGTGGTGGCCGTCAATCAATGTTCGGGCAATAGTCGCGGCTTTTTTAAGCCGCGGGTCGCTGGCGGGCAACTGGGACATGGCGCCATGGGGTGCGCCCGTTGGCGCGGGGTGCGATTGGCGGACGTATTGAAAGCGACTTCACCGGTGGCGGGCGCCAAGCAGGTGGTTATTAACGGGCTCGACACTCCGTTCGTTCCTCAGACGCCAGACTTTATCAAGGCGTTGGAAATGGATCAGGCGTTGGATCCGGAGTTGCTTCTGGCGTATGAGATGAATGGGGAACCATTGCCCTGGTTAAACGGGTTCCCATTGCGCCTGGTAGTGCCCGGCCATTACGGCACCTATTGGATCAAACACATTCATGAAATCACGGTGGTCAATGAGGAGTTCAAAGGCTTCTGGATGAACCCTGGGTATCGGATCCCGGACGATCCCTGTGCCGCCATCGCTCCGGGGACAGCCCCTAGACGAACCATACCCATCTCACGCTTTAATGTTCGATCGTTCATTACCAGCCTTGGGCCCGGAGCGGTGCTCAAGGCGGGTCAATTGGTGGTGTTGCGAGGCATTGCCTTCGACGATGGACATGGCATCCGCGAGGTGTTGGTCTCGGACGACGAGGGTCGATCGTGGAAAGCGGCGGATTTGGGTAAAGAAATCGATCGCTATGCTTTCCGGGAGTGGACGCTTCGCTATACACCGACGAGGGTAGGTTCTGCGACTCTCATGGCGCGTGCCACGAATCGACTCGGGCAATCACAACCGCTCGAGCCGCTCTGGAATCCGGCGGGGTATATGCGCAATTGTGTGGAAGCTGTGGTGGCGACTGTAAACGCATCATGAAGACATTTCTTAAACTGGGCCTTATGGGAAGCTTGGGATGCTGGTTGATGGCAGCCGATGTGCCCGTGGAACCGGTGAGAAACGCCTTCGGATCGGATCCGTGGACGTTGCCTGCTGAAAAGACTCAACTCAAGGAGGGTGACGGTTTGAAGGCACTCAGCACAAACTGTCTGTTGTGTCATTCGATGGATTATGTGTCGACGCAACCGGTGTTGACGCGAGCCCAGTGGACGGCAGGGGTGGAAAAAATGCGCGCCCGTTTTGGGGCGGTCATTTCGACCAATGCGATTCCGACGATTGTGGAGTATCTCACTCGCAACTACGGCCGTGAAAACCCAAAGCCCTGAGCATCGGATCGAGCGATGAATTTTTTGGCGCCACTCGGATTTGCTTTCGCGGCGGCGTTGCCCGTAGTGGTGGTGTTTTATCTTTTGAAGCGCAAGCGTGTGGTGCGGTTGGTGCCGTCCACGCTACTCTGGCAGCGATTCTTGGCGGAGAGCCAAGCCAGCGCTCCATTCCAGCGGTTGCGCCACAATTGGCTGCTACTGCTTCAGTTGCTGCTGCTTTCCCTGGTCGTCTTGGCGTTGGCCAGACCCTATTTCACTGGTCAGGCCAGTACCGCTGCATTGCAGGTGGTGGTGCTCGACAACAGCGCCTCAATGCAAACGACCGATGAATCGCCATCGCGATTTGAGAAGGCGCGTGCGGAGGCCCTCCAACTGGTCGAGGGCCTCAACACCCGCAATGGTCAGCAGATGATTTTGTTGGTAGCTGGGGCGGGCGCTGAAGTGAAACAGAGCGCCACTTCCGACAAGGCCTCCCTGCGGCGAGCATTGCAGACGGCGTCGGTGACGGATACCCCGTCGAGATTAGTGGAAGCCTTGCGTGTGGCTGAAAGTCTGACTCAGAACAATCCGCAAGCCGAAATTCATCTGTTCAGCGATGGCGCGGTAATGGGGTTGGAAGAATTTGAAGCGCGCGACTTGCGGCTGACGTATCATCAGGTTGGAGTGCGCGCGCAGAATGCCGGCATTGTGAGCTTGGATGTAAAGGCCAGTCCGGAGGATCCCTCCAAACGAGCGATCTTTACCAGTGTCGCCAATTTTTCGAGTACACCTCTGGAGTCAACCTTGGAGCTTTTACTAGACGGTCGTTTGTTGGAAGCCAAGGCGGCTACGGTGGGGCCAACCAATACCGTGCCGGTGGTTTTTGTCGCGCAGCAAGCGAGCAACGGCGTGTTTACCGTGCGCTTGAGCGCCACCGATGATCTTTCGGCGGACAATCAGGCGAGTGTGGTCAGCTTGTTGCCAGAGCCGGCCCAAGTGCTGTTGGTGAGCAAAGGGAATCGTTTTCTGGAGAAAGCATTAGCTGCCTCCAGTCCACATATCGAGGTGTCGAAGGCCGCGGATTTCGCAGATCCAGCCGCCAAGGTTGATTTAGTCGTGCTCGATGATGTCATCCCTTCCGCTTGGCCTTCGGGAAATGTGCTGGCGATCCATGTCGTCCAAACCAACTGGTTTGAAAGTCCGATTTCAGCCCAGGAGAACCCCGCGATCGTGGATTGGAAGAATACGCATCCATTGCTGCGCTTCGTCAGTTTTGATTCGGTTCAGGTGGCTCAGAGTTTAGCGGTAAAAACTCCATCGTGGGCAGTTTCGTTGGTGGATTCTCCATCGTCACCGCTGGTGATTGCCGGGGAGCTTGGACGACAGCGCATTGTCTGGATTGGGTTCGACACGTTGCAGAGCACCTGGCCACTGCGAATTAGTTTTCCGATTTTCATTGCCAATGTGGTGGATTGGTTGAATCCAGCGAGTGCCCGGGCAGATCAATTCATGGTTCGAGCCGGGGATCCGTTTCGGTTTCCTCTCGAAGGTGAAGTGGCCAACGCACGGATCACCTCGCCAGATCTCACTCAAACGGAGTTGGAACTTGGACCCAACACACGCGAACTAGTCTTTGGGGGGACACGCAGACAAGGCACTTACAACGTCGTCGCAGGAACCAATGCCTTCGCATTCTGCGTCAATTTGTTGGACGCCCAAGAAAGCAACACCCAGCCGCGGTCGAGTCTCAATATAGGCCGATTCAAGGAAATCCAACAGACCACTTCAAAACCGGCGAACCTGGAATACTGGCGATGGTTCGCCTTGGCGGGGGTTGCGGTCATGATGGTGGAATGGTGGTGGTTCCATCGGCGCACGGCATAGAGGCACGGCGTCCTGCAAGCATCGGTTGTCTTGGCCAATTCCGTCTCACAGCTGGCCAAGTCTTGCAAAGCGCCACACCAGTGACCTGTCAGGCTCACGCGCGTGAATGGAACCGCCGCCCAGAATTCTCCTAGCGAGGCAGCACCAACTCTGTGCTCATTAAGCCGTGTCAAGACGGGCATGGTGGTGCGGGTGAAGCGATTGATCGCTGCCCCTGAGACCTGTCAACGCCTCCGGGAGCTCGGATTGAATGAAGAATCGATCATTCGACTGATCGCTCGTCAGGCGACGCTTATCTGCCAGGTGCGAAATGCTCGTCTTGCCTTTAGTGAGACGTTGGCCCGCAGTATCCTGGTTGAATCGTTGGATGCATCTCCGTGCGCCTGACCGAGCCACTTTGGGCTGGAGTGGCGTTGTTCACGGCAGTGATTGGGATCACTTTAAGCTCCTATTGGATTTGGCATCGATCAATCGGAGCTGACGCGGCGAAGTTCAACCGAAAGGCGACGTCGTTGCCCCGGCCCCCAGACGAGTTGGGAGAAACCTCGGTGGTTGGTGTCTTGGCTGGGTCAGGATTACAGCAGACCAATCCGTCGATTCTCAGTCGGGATTTTCCTCGGTTCGATGACGAACGCGTCCTTCAGGGCAGATATCTCTTCGAACGTCATTGTGCGGCCTGCCATGGACGCTGGGGAGATGGTCGCGGTGAGTTGGCGGAAGGTATGCATCCCAAGCCGAGAAAACTGACGGCAGGGGTCTTTAAATTTCGCAGCACCCCAACGGGTTCGCTTCCGATGGATTTGGATTTGGAACGGACAATCCGCCGAGGCATTGCCAATAGTTCCATGCCATCATTCCAACACCTTCCCTCGCGAGACGTTGATGCGTTGATAGTATTTGTGAAGACGTTGTCCTCGAACTGGCGACGACAGGCGCAGCCATCCATGCCGATGTCACTTCCAGCCGAGCCAGCGTGGCTTTACCTCACAGTCGAGTCCGAGACCCATCGTGTTGTCGGCAAGGAATTGTTTGCCGCCAATTGTGCTCCGTGCCATGGGGAGCGTGGTGATGGTAGTTCCGAAATTGCGAAATCATTGGAGGATGTCTGGGGTCAACCCTGTGCGCCCTCGGATCTCCGACACGAGGGACTGAAATGCGGGCCGGAATTGATGGATATTTTCCGGGTTCTCGTGACCGGCCTGGACGGGACGCCGATGCCGAGCTTTCGCGAGGCTTTCACGGATGAGCAGTTGTGGGATGTGGTGGCCTACATCGCCTCGTTGCGCCGCAAACCGGCGATGGACGCTACCAAGGCGGAGGAACTGGACGAGCCATGAACTTTGGCCGAGGAATGATCGGAGGCCAGTCGAATGTGGGCGCCTCTCCGAGTTGTCGGTGGTGCATCTTCTGCTCAAATAGAAAGCGGTGGAGGGCTACCGCAGTCAAAATAGTGCGGCGGCCTTTTGGAGACGACATTGCCGAGCGGCTCCGGCGGTATTAGGCTCGGCTCATGCGAACGGTGATTTACCCGGGAAGCTTCGATCCATTGACCAATGGGCATTTGGATGTGATCCAGCGCGCGGCCAGTTTATTTGATCGGGTGATTGTTGCGGTCGCGCAGAATGAGGGTAAGCAGCCGTTGTTCACCTTGGAAGAGCGACGCGAGCACGTCACGGAAGTGACTCGCGAACTGAGTAATGTGGAAGCGGACATCTTTGAAGGGTTACTGGTGGATTATGCGGTCCGGCGCGGCGCGTGTGCGGTGGTGCGGGGATTAAGGGCAGTGAGTGACTTTGAATTCGAGTTCCAACTTGCTTTGATGAACCGGAAACTGAATAGCTCTGTGGAAACAATTTTCATGATGCCTCGAGATACCTACACGTTTCTGAGTTCTCGACTGGTGAAGGAGATTGCCCGGCTCGGAGGGGACGTCACGCCATTCGTTCCACCCCGAATTTGTGCGGCATTGAAGGAGAAATTGAAGTGTTAGTTCTAGAAAACTTGTCGAGCGGCTGGTTCTGGTTCTAATCAAGAGGTAAATGTCCATTCCACTTCATACCTTGCGTGCCGGCGTGATCGGCACGGGATTTATCGGGCCGGTTCACATTGAAGCCTTGAAGCGCCTGGGGGTTCAGGTGACGGCCATCTGTGGGTCGACAAAGAATGCGAAAGCCACGGCGGATACGTGGGGTATCCCTGAGGTTTATGGGGATTACAACTACTTGGCGATGTGTCAGTCGCCCACCGTGGATGTGGTGCACATCACGTCGCCGAACAAGGTGCATGTGGTCCAGGCATTGGCTGCATTGGCCGCTGGCAAGCACGTCGTCTGCGAGAAACCGCTGGGAATGACGGCTAACGAGACAAGACGAGTGGTGGCCGCCGTCGGTAAGAAGGGTGCGCCCGTTTTTGCGGTAAACTACATGTGCCGATTTTTTCCGGCGGTGCTTCAAATGCGAGCGTTGATCCAGCGCGGCGAATTGGGGCAGATCATCCATGTACAAGGGCATTTTTTCCAGGATTGGTTGCTCCAACAGGCCGACTACAATTGGCGACTTCTCGCCAGCGAAGGAGGAAAGCTTCGCGCCGTGGGGGACATTGGGACTCACTGGATGGATGCGGTGTCCTTTATGCTGGGCGCCCGAGTCGAGGGTGTTTTCGCTCATTTGGAGACGTTTCACAAAAAGCGGCTTCGGCCCAAAGGTGAAGTTAAGACGTTTGCAGCAGTCGACCCGGCCGACATGGTTCCCTACAAGGTTGATACGGAAGATTTCGGATCGCTGCTCCTTCGATTTGGGAAATCGAAACACGGTTTCGCGAACGGTGTTCATTCGAATGCTTCCATTTCACAGGTGGCGGCTGGATGGAAATGTAGTTTGGCCGTCGGTATTTATGGGACCAAAGGCAGCGTGCGGTGGGATCTCCAGCAACCCAATGAAATCCTGCTCGGGCGTCGCGATGAACCGAATCAAGTGTTACAGCGAGCCACAGCGGGTTTTACTAAAGATGTGGCGGGTTTCACGGATTATCCCGGAGGGCATCCGGAAGGGTTTCCAGACAGCCACAAGATGCATTATCGGGCGATTTACGAACACATTGCCAGTCAGCGTCGGACCCCCGTGCTTTTTGCAACGGCGGACGATGGGCATCATGAGGTGCAATTGTGCGAAGCCATATTGAAGAGCCATCAAAAGCGGCAGTGGGTCGAACTTTGATCAGAAAGGCTCTTCCCCAATAGACTCCAGGCGTGACACCAATTCTCGAATCCACCAATTCTGACCGGTAATTGATCGATTAACTGATGACCCCTATGGCGACGACCGATACGTGCTGTACCATCGCCCCCTATTTCAAGGTGGCTGCGGGCCGAATGACGGAATTTAAGGCCCTTTGCGAACGCTTTGTGGCGACCACCCAATCTGAAGGGGGCTGCCTTTACTACGGGTTTTGCTTTGATGGCGAGCTTGTGCATTGTCGCGAGGGATATCGCGATGCGGAAGCGTTGCTGGCGCATTTGGCGAATGTGGGTGCCATTTTAGATGAAGCGTTGCAAATCGGGACCATTCAACGACTCGAAGTCGCAGGCCCAGAAACCGAACTCGCGCTATTGCGCGGCCCATTGGCGCCTTATGCTCCTCAATTTCTGGTCTTGGAATATGGGTTTCGACGACCGTGATTGACCGCCTGAGGCGGATTGGGTTTACGGTTCAATTCCGGTGCGCCTTGTGGCACGCATTGCAGGAGCGGGAAAGTCGTTGAAACGATTCGTCCATGTTGGCGGTGGTGGATCCTTCAGATCGAACAATTCCGTGGAAAACCTGGGCCAACGACTCCGCACACTCCAAGGATTGGCGGTATTCGGGCGCGCGTTGTTTGGGGTCATCCGAGCGCAGCAATTCTCGAAGTTGCTCCCAAACCAATAGGGCGTTCTGGGCAGGGGAGTCCCCTGGGTGTTTGGGATCCGCCTTCCACTGATTCTTTTGGGCCGATTTCAAACGATCGAACCGCTCGTCAATCGCTACCATGAAGTCCACTAATGTCGACGTCGTCGCCACCTCTGGAAGCGGTCGTGGCTTGGAGTGGGGTGCGAGTCGGGGTGCCTGAAATTGGCCGACGCTCTGGTAGAGACCGACGTATTCTGTGGAAGTCCCGGCTTGCCGCATGAATGCCACCGCTTGATCGGGGGTCCACCCGGCCGTGCCAAGGCACGCAATGGCTGCCGCTGCGGGGCCGCGGTGTTTGCCATGATGGCAGTGCACATAAAGTGGCCCCGAAGCTGAGCGAGTCGCTTGGATGAGCTCGGCCACTCGATTTGAAGAAATGCCATCGTAACCAATGGGCAGGTGAATGTATCGGAGCCCACACTTTTTGGCGCTCATCAGGTCGGGTTTTCCACCGTCCACACTGACCACGGTCGTCACACCCAGGCTGGCTAGTTCCTGAAAGGCGGCATCGGAATCTGGGGAGCTTCCGGAGTAAATATTCGTGGCAGCATGGAAGGTATTGTGAAGGTGGACAGTTTTCAGCGGCAGGGGAAAGGCCGTCGTCGATTGGGCGGCGATTGGGTTCCAGGCGCAGAAAATCAACCAACAGATCGCGGCCCAACCCCTGGGGTGCTTCGGGAGTGTGAACTGGTTGATACAAGAGGACGGCATCTATGAAATTGGACGGGGCTCCCAGGCAACCCTCACGTAACGCTGCAACATTCTGACCGTGTGTTGCGGCGTTGCCATCTAGGGCCGTTCTTCTCGCCAGTCATCCACGGTGATGAGCTGTGCTTTTTTCCATGCTCCGTGACCATCGAAGTAAAGCAGATTGGGACCGGCACCGTGTCGGGCACGTGCGACACGGCGTTCGCTGTTCAAGGTTTTGCCATTAGGCGAATACGGCAGGTGACTGGGGCTCCAGACGTCGTTGAGGTCACTGGAACCATTGATGGAAAGAGCTGATATGACGGGGCGCCAAGGGCCGTTCTCGTTGTCGGCGAAGTAAATTGAATCAGATGGCTGCTGGAACCGGGTCAACTTGGTCAATCCGATAATCTCAGTGCCGGTCTTGTCATTCACATTGCGAAAGGTCCAAGCGTTGTCGACATAGCAGATCAGCTGCTTTTTGTTGGGATAACTGGGGCAAGTGTAGATTTGGACTCGCGCGTAATCCTTGGAAGTTTGGCCTCCTAACATCGGACTGAACACTTGCCACCAGAGGGGATAGTTGCCGCGCGGGATGAAGCCATTGTTGTCCTCGGCATACATCATCATGCCAAGGCCCATCTGACGGAGATTGCTGAGGCATTTGGCTCGGCGCGCGGTTTCCTTCGCTCTGCTAAGTGCGGGTAGGAGCATCGACGCCAGAATCGCAATAATGGCGATGACCACGAGCAGTTCGATGAGAGTAAAACCCATCGGAATCAGGCGCTTTGTGGGTGTTCGATGACGATTCATGGGGGAGTGCGCGTCAAACCTTCGCACGAGGTCCTCGCGATCCTCAATGGAAAAGCGTCGCCGCGACAGTCCGTGGGCGCCTTTGCAGCGCAGTGGCCCTCCACCGCTTTTGGGGAATTGCTGGGTGAACTGGCGTGGAAGAATGAAAGCGGCAGAGGACTGCGCGTACTCCAAAGGGTGTCGTCGTATGGCTCGAATGTCGGCGGCTTTGGAGCGCGGTGGCCCTCCACCGCTTTGTTTGCTGCTTGAGTTGATTGGCTATTTCCCCAGGCAAGTGCGCAAGGCGGCGAGGAATCGATCGACATTGCCGCGCGAGGCGGTTTCGCCCATCAGGCCCACTCGGATGATCTTGCCTTTGAGGGGGCCGAGGCCAGCGCCGACTTCAATGCCGAAATCTACCAACAGCCGTTTGCGCAGGCCGGCTTCGTCTATACCGGCGGGGACTCCGACGGCATTGAGTTGCCAAAGCTGATGTCCCGCTTGCGAAACGATTTCCAAGCCCAGTGCTGAAAGGCCATCACGCAAGGCGTGGTGCATGGATTGGTGGCGTTCAAATCGCGCTTCCAGGCCCTCGATCAAAACAAGTCGCAATGCTTCATGCAGGGCGTAGTTCATGTTGATCGGCGCTGTGTGGTGATACACACGTTCCTGTCCCCAGTAGGACGACAACAGATTGACATCGAGATACCAGCTTTGGACTTTCGTCTTGCGAGTTCGTGCGGCTTGGAGGGCGTTGGCGCTCAACGACACCGGGGACAGCCCCGGCGGACAGCTCAGGCACTTCTGAGTGCCGCTGTAGATGGCGTCAATTCCCCAGGCGTCGACTCGCACCGGACAACCGCCCAGCGAGGTTACCGCGTCGACGAGGAACAAAGCCCCGGCGTCATGGGTGAGGCGCGAAATTTCTTCCAATGGAGTGAGTGCGCCGGTGGAGGTTTCGGCGTGGACGATTGCCACGAATTTCGGTTTCGACACTTTTTGGAGCGCCTCGGCTATCTGTTGGGGTTCGATGATCCGGCCCCAAGTAGCTTCGACCTTTGTGACCTTGGCGCCGCACCGTTCGGCGACGTCGCACATTCGGGTGCCGAAGACGCCGTTGACACCGATGATGACCTCATCTCCGGGTTCGATGAGGTTGGCACAGCAGAACTCCATGCCGGCACTTCCAGTTCCGCTGATTGGGAAAGTCATGTCGTTCTGGGTCTGAAAGACCTGTCGCAGCATGACTTTGACCTCTTCCATCATGCGGACAAACTCCGGATCGAGATGGCCGAGAGTCGGGCGGGCGAGGGCCCCATAGATGGAGGGGGAGACCATGCTTGGGCCTGGGCCCATGAGCAGTCGATGTGGCGGAACAAAAACCGGGGGTACTTGCACAGGCCGAAGTTAAGGAGAGAGAAGGTCCTACCGCAACGAATTTGGGGACGAAACCATCCAAGTTCGGCATGCGGCCACGGAATCAACGGCGACTGGGCTTCGACAGGGGACGCAGGGCTTCGAGCGCCGCTTTAAAATCTTCGGGAAGCGGGGCGTTGAATTCCATGAACTGCTTGGTGCGCGGATGTTTGAGAGCCAGTTTTCGCGCGTGCAAGAGTTGGCGTGGCGGTTGATAGCCAGTCTCTTTGGCGATCCGGTTGGTTTGCCGTTTGCCGTACACGTCATCGCCGAGGATGGGAAAACCCAGGTGTTGAAAATGCACCCGGATTTGGTGGGTCCGTCCGGTGTGGAGTCGGGCTTCGATGAAGGAGGATTCGTTCAGCAGCTGCTGCAATTGATAACTTGTCCACGCGATGCGACCTTTGGCGGTGTTGGTAACGGCCATTCGCTTTCGATGCGTCGGATGCCGGGCGATGTTGGCCTTGATGTCACCGGCAGTCGGCGTGATATGGCCGCAGACAATGCATTGGTAGATCTTTTCAACAGTACGGTCGGCGAATTGTTCGCTCAGAGAAATGTGTGCGCGATCGTGTTTGGCGATGATCAGGCATCCGCTGGTGCCTAAGTCGAGACGATGGACGATGCCGGGGCGTTCCACGCCGCCGATGCCGCTCAGTTCTCCCTCACAATGATGCATGACAGCGTTGGCGATGGTTCCGTCCTCGTGACCAGCGCTTGGATGGACGACCAACTCGGCTGGTTTATTGATCACGAGTAAATCCTCGTCTTCGTGCAGGATCTCAAGTGGGATCTCTTGGGGCTTGAGGTTTCCAGGTTCGGCACGGGGCCACGTGATGGTGACTACCTCGCCGGCTCGGGGCGTGTGCGTGGGTTTGATTGCGGCCCCATTGACCGTGATTTTACACTCGATGATAAGCCGCTGGAGGGTGCTCCTGGATATCTCAGGAAATTGCGCGTGCAGGAATCGGTCCAGTCGCGTGGATCGGAGGGTCTTCTGAATGGTCAAGGTTTCGGTGGGTCGGTCGGTCACTTGGATTCGTTGGGGGTTGGCGTTGGAACCCGCGGCTGGTTTCGAAGAACCGCCCAGAAGGCGATTCCCGCGAGCAGTATCAAACCGCTCATGGCTTGGCCGGGAGTGAACACACCTTGTAGCGGGGCGGATGTGATGGAATAATCACCGCGAAAGTACTCGCTGAAGCTGCGAACGAAGGCGTAAGCGATGAGGTACAAGGAAAAAATCTGGCCATTGAATTTTCGCCGAGGAAACCACCAGGCCAGGCAGCCGTAAAGGGTCAGATCCAGGAGCGCTTCATAAATCTGTGCCGGGTGGACTCCAGCACCGTGGGTGGCGTGATCGACGGGGAACCGAATGGCCCAAGGCAATTCCACAGGACGTCCAAAGCAGCATCCATTCATCAGGCATCCCAAACGGCCGAACGCGTGTCCCAACGCAATTCCGGGGGCCAGGGAATCCGCAAGTGTCCATAAGGGCAGCTTGAGGTAACGCACGCGCACAATTCCGACGGCAATCGCCAGGATCAAACCGCCGTAAAAAACCAAACCACCATTCCAGATCTTAAAGACTTCCGTGAGGGGCTGTTCGGCAAATTCGGTGCGCCAAAATGTGATCACGTAGAGAATTCGAGCGCCGATGAGTCCGCCCGCCAGCAGCCACGGTCCCAGGTCGTAGATGGCGTTTGGATCCACGCCGGCTTTGCTCGCTCGGCGTGCTGAGGTCCAAAGCCCCAGGACAAAACCCAGCCCTACCAGCAGGCCAAAGGCGCGCACTGGAAATCCACCGAGATAAAAGAGGATTGGCTTCACGAGCGGAATTCAACCTAGCGCACGGATCGACAGGTGTCAGGGCCGGGATTTCGTCGGGGTGTTGTCCGGGGATTGGTCTTCCGTGGTTCGCTGGGGCATCAGGCGGCCTCGAGGTGGCGAGACACCCGACTAATTCTTCTGAATCCCTCGCAGGTGTTTGTCGAACCAGTCGGCAAAACGTGCGATGTCTTTTTCCATGTTTGGCCATCCATGATCGGCACCCTCCTTGCGGACCAATTCACAGGTGGCGCCTGCGTCTTGGGCCTTCTTTTGAAAAATCTCGGCTTGGTAAATCGGCACCAGCCTATCGGAATCCCCATGGACAATGAGTGTGGGCGGCATCGAGCGGGTCACGAAATGGATTGGGGAAATCTGCCGTCCCAAGGCCGCACGCGTTTCAGGCTTATCGGATTGCGAGCCAAATGCGGGATAAAATTGGCGCCCCACTCGGCCGATTCCGACTTGCTCGTCACCCGGTTCGCCCCAGTTCATGAAGTCTGTCGGAGGGAAGAAACAAGCGACAGCCTGGACCGCGCTACTTTCGCGATCAACGGGGTCTTTCGCGGAAGGGTCGCCGGGTTTCCCTTGCGTGCCTAGAGTGAGGGAAAGATTGCCACCGGCACTGGCTCCAAACACGGCAAGTCGTTCGGGCTTAACTTGGTACTTGACCGCATTGGCACGCACAAAACGTACCGCGCGGTGAATATCGGAATAAATCTCGGGAATTGTGAATCGGGGTTGAGAGCCATGCACCACAGCGAACACGGTATAGCCGCGATCGAGTAATTCTTTCATGTAGCCTGGGTTGATACCTTCGTGGCTTGAGAAAAATCCGCCACTGATCATGGCGCAAACTCCATAGCCGTTGGCATTTTTGGGTTGGATCACGTCCAGGGTCAACGCGGTGCCGAACTTGCGTCCGTAAATCGCTTCCGCACGCGTGAACGCTTCTTCCGCGATCCCGACTTGAGCGAGACAGGCGAGCGCTAGTAACAAGAGCCGTTGAATCATGTTCGACAGGGAGTACCCAGGACAAGCCGTTCTGTCACGCGGAACCGATTGCCTCCGCCACAAGTCCGGACGACCTGGTGTTTTCGATTCCGACCAAACGACGCGATGCCTTGAAACGCCGATAACTGGTGGAGAATCACCATGGACAATCTGCCAGGACTTGCGGACGCTTACCAATATGGTCTGCGCTGAAAAGACCTGGGAACTAATTGTCTCGGGGTTGAGGGGGCATGTCGTCCGCCAAACCGATGAGTACGTTCGACGGATCTTACCGTTGATGCTGGTGCTTCTTCAATGGGTTTCAGCTGCCTCCTTCCCTGGCTCTACCGCAGAGCCGGCGCCCGGGGGCGCGGTATTGACGCAGGGGACAAATGTCTTTGGATTAACCAACCTTTGGACGATTCATCTGACCGTTTCGCCAGCGGATTGGCAGAAACTGGGATCGAACGGTGGTCCTAGAGATCGCCACGGTGGTGGTGGCATGGGGAATCCGGGTGGTGGTGGTGGTGGTTTGTTTGAAGGAATTCTTCGAGGAGTGTTCGGCGGAGATGAGGCTCCACAGCAACGTCCTCAAGGTCAACCGACGGCTGCCAATCCCAATTCGACGCGAGCCCGTGCTGCGGCTGTGGCGGCGTTGGAGGGTCATTCTCGGTATCCTTGGGTGTATTGCACTCTGGAAGGCGACGGCCAAACGTACACCAATGTGGCGGTACGGTTCAAAGGCGTGAGTTCGTTTGTGCGTGCTCCCAATGCCTACAAACGTCCCTTCAAACTCGATTTCGATCGAGGGACGCCAGGGCGGCGATTCAAGGGGGTGGAAGAGTTTTACTTAAATAACAACGTCAATGATGCCACCCAAATGCGAGAGGCCCTGGCGTATGATTTGTTTCGTCGAGCTGGAATTCCGGCGCCGCGTACGGCGTTCGCCCGGGTGTATCTGACCATTCCAGGTCGTCTCGAGAAACAGCACCTGGGACTCTACACGTTGGTGGAAGCTGTCGAGGGGGATTTTCTCAAACGCCACTTTGGCTCCAAAAAAGGGTTATTGCTCAAGCCGGAGATGATGCGCGGCTTGGAGTATTTGGGGGACGATTGGTCCAATTACCCCGATCGTTATGACCCTAAGGGTGAGGTGGATCCCCAGACCGCAGCGTCATTTATCGCGTTTGTGCGGTTCATTCAGGAAGCCAGTCCCCAAGACTTCTCCACGCGGCTCCCAGAATTCATCGACCCCGATGCATTGCTCAAATTTGTTGCCCTGAATTCCATACTGGCCAATTTGGATTCCTTTATCGGGAACGGCCACAATTATTTTCTACATGTGCATCCCGCGACCCATAAGTCCACGTTCATTCCCTGGGATGTGAACGAGGCCTTCGGCATGCACCCAGTATCGGGTTCGTCAAAAAGCCAAATGCTCTTCAGTGTACTCCGGCCCAACGGCGATCCCAATCTACTCGTGGAACGGTGCATGAGCGATCGCACCTTCAGCCGACAGTACCGAGCCCATTGTGCCGCGCTTCTTACCAATATCTTCTCCCCAGCCCGCCTAGCGGCCGATATCGATCGGATCGCTGCCGTGAACAAACCTGTGGTCTTTGCGGAATCAAAACGCGCCAAGGCGGATTTCGAACGAACCGTGCTCAAGACCCTGGGTCCCGATGATGGCGACACAAGCCAACCTCGCCATGATCGGGAGTTTGCGCGGGACGGATATCGCCCTCGGGGTTTCCCGGATGCCGTTGAAATTGACAACATGCCGTTGAAAGATTGGGTCCAGGGTCGGCACAACCATGTGCGAGACCAGTTAGACGGGAAGGCCCGCGGGACACGTCCTCGTCCTCGGTTGTTTAATTGATCACTGGATCGGCCGAGAGTGGGAGTGGGAGTGGGAGTGGGATCGCGACGGTCAGGTGCCGCAAAATGTCCGATAGACACCTCCACTTGGAGGTGCCGGTGATCGGTATTCCGCATTGTCCGGCGACTCGTCGAACGGATTCGAAAGTGCTTTCAATAATCGGTGCACCAAGGCGAGGTCACGATGTTTGGTTGCGGTTGCCAGCGCTTCCTCCACCTGATGATTTCGTGGGATGACGACGGGGTTATGCCGTCGCATCTGGGCAAGCACCTGGTCGAGCGATTGAGGTTGGCGAGACAAACGGTGTTGCCATCGCTGATGCCAGACGCTGAATTCAGGATCGACAGGAGTTTCGGTGGGTATCGATGACCCCATGGACAGTTGGCGAAATGTGTTGGTGAAGTCCGCCTTCTGTTTTCGCATCCAATCAAGCAATTGTTCAATCAGGGTGTGATCTTCTGTTTCCTGGTTGAACAAACCTAGTTTAGCGCGCATGCCCGCGAGCCAATGTTGCTTGAATCGGTCGTCAAAGGAATCGATCGCGGCGTTCGCAAGATCCAACGCCTTGGACTCTTCGGGATGCAGCAGTGGCAGCAAGGTTTCGGCAAATCGCGCGAGGTTCCATTGCGCGATGCGCGGTTGTTTTGCGTAGGCATAGCGTCCCTGATGATCGATGGAGCTGAAGACCGTGCCGGGATCATACGCATCCATGAAGGCGCATGGCCCGTAATCAATGGTTTCGCCGGACAACGCCATGTTATCCGTGTTCATCACTCCGTGAACGAAACCGACCAGCAACCACCGAGAAACCAGTTCTGACTGACGTTCGACGGCTACGTTCAGAAAGGCCAGATGGGGATTTTCCGCGTCCGCGAGTGATGGATAATGACGGTGTCGGGTGTGATTCGCGAGGGCTTCCAGGGACTCGCGATCGTCGCGGGCGGCGGCCCATTCGAAGGTACCTACTCGGATGTGACTGGCGGCAACTCGAGTCAACACGGCGCCGGGCAAGGGTTCCTCTCGAAACACCAATTCGCCGGTGGCGGCTACCGCCAGGCTTCGGGTTGTCGGGATTCCAAGGGCATGCATGGCTTCGCTGACGATATATTCGCGCAGCATGGGTCCCAATGCGGCGCGGCCATCGCCTCCGCGAGAAAATGGAGTTCGTCCAGGCCCTTTGAGCTGAATGTCGACACGATTGCCATGGGGAGTCAGGTGTTTACCCAACAGGATGGCGCGGCCATCGCCCAAGTTGGTGAGGTGACCATATTGGTGCCCGGCATACGCCTGAGCCATGGGGTCCGATCCTGCGGGGAGCACATTTCCGACAAACCAGTCTGTGTTCTCGGGATGTTCTAGCACCGAAGCGTTCAAGCCCAGGAGATCGGCCAGATCTCGATTCAAGATAGCCAGACTGGGCGAACGCACTGGAGTCGGATGCACTCTCGCGTACAAACGATCCGGAAGGCGACTATAAGAATGATCCCAGCGCCAACCTGCGGTAGGCGCTGTGTGAGTTGCTGGTTTCGACATCGTGGACTGATACCCTGGTTCAAGTTGAGGCGGGAACCGAGGGGACGTCAAATCGGTTGCTCACTTTGTTCTCAAATCCAAAACGGTTCTTGGCAGTCGGGAGCAGTTCGCTAGCCTTTCGTCCCGATTTCATTGAGTACCCTTACTTATGCAAGAGTATCCGCATGTAGGCCAGCCCTCTGCACTGCTTATCAAGCACCTATTTGACCGTGCACTGCTCTGGTCGCCGCAGCAAATCATCGTCTATCGCGACTTGCGCGAGATGACTTACCGAGAGTTTTACCAGCGAGTTCAACGGCTCGCGAATGTGCTTGTGGGGCTCGGGGTTGGTCCGGGTGACAAGGTTGGGGTGATGGATTGGGACAGTCATCGCTACCTGGAATTGTACTTTGCTGTGCCGATGATCGGAGCGGTGTTGCACACGGTGAACATCCGGCTATCGCTGGAACAGACCGCGTTCACTATTCATCATGCGGGAGACAAGGTGCTTTTTGTTCATACTGATTTTGTCCCGTTGGCCGAGGGGTTGGCGGCACAGCTGCCATCGGTTCGACAGCGTGTATGGTTGTCGGATGACCCCCAACCGGGCCCGTCTCCGTTGGTGTGTGCCGGGGAGTATGAAACCTTACTCGGTGCCGCGTCTCCGAACTTCCAATTTCCGGATTTCGATGAGAACACCGTAGCGACCATGTTTTACACGACCGGGACAACCGGTGATCCGAAAGGAGTGTTTTTTTCCCATCGACAATTGGTACTCCACACGCTGAGTGGAACTGCGGCGCTCGGGGCCTACCGAGATCCTATTTCGATTAACGTCGACGATGTTTACATGCCGCTCACACCGATGTTTCATGTGCATGGCTGGGGCGTTCCTTACATCGCAACCATGCTCGGGATGAAGCAGGTGTACCCGGGGAGATACGAACCGGCGATGCTCCTGCGATTGATCGCCCAACATCGCGTCAGTTTTTCCCATTGCGTCCCCACCATTATCCAAATGCTGCTGAATCATCCGGCCAGCAAGGAGATTGATTTTTCGATGCTGAAATTGATCATTGGAGGGGCGCCCTTGTCGAAGGGGTTGGCACAACAGGCCATGGCCCGCGGCATCCGTATTGCAGGCGGTTACGGCATGTCGGAGACTTGCCCCATCGTGGCGGCATCCCATATCAAGCCAGAACACGCTCAAGGGGCGCCCGAAGAACGTCTGGATTTTCTGACCCGAACCGGTCTCCCGTTGCCATTAGTGCAGGTGGCAGTTTGGTCGCCCGATGGTAAGCCGCTGGCAACCGGCCCTGAGAATGTGGGGGAACTTGTGTTGCAATGTCCCTGGTTGACCCAGGGGTACTATCGAAGTCCGGAGACCTCCGAAGCCCTCTGGAGCGGCGGTTGGCTGCACACCGGCGACATCGCCTATATGGACTCTGATGGGTACATCCGCATCATCGATCGAATGAAGGATGTGGTCAAGATTGGCGGTGAATGGATCTCATCATTGGAATTGGAGAATGCCTTGAGCCAACATCCGGCTGTGCGGGAGGTAGCGGTGTTTGGGGTGCCGGATTCAAAGTGGGACGAACACCCGCGCGCTCACGTTGTTTTGCACGAGGCCGCAAGAGGGACAACCACTCCCAAAGAATTATTTAAACATCTTCATGGGTTCATCGACCGCGGCGCGATCCACAAGCGGGCAATTCTTACTGAAATCGTCTTGGTTGACGCTGTGCCTAAAACCAGTGTCGGCAAGGTTGACAAGAAGGAGCTCCGAAAGCAGTACGCGTAGACCCGCAGAATGCCCTAGTGAACTCAACTCGGAGGGAAAACGCTATAGGGCTACCGCGCTCCCAAAAGCCATCTCCTCGCGTCGTCAGCTACCGCGATTCCGAATCTGGCCTAGCTTAGGATGGCCGTGATGGGGTTGCCTTCGGGAACGACCGGATGCGGCCGGCGGTTGGCGTCCTCGATAGTGCTGTTGGTGTCGATACCCATGGCGGCATAGATGGTTGCTATGATGTCGCCTGGGGTCACTGGATGTGTCTCCGGTCGGTAACCTTTGTTATCGGACGATCCATAGACGAAACCTTTCTTAAGGCCAGCACCAGTGAACAGCACGTTATAGAGATACGACCAATGGTCGCGGCCGCCGGCATTGTTCACCTTGGGGGCACGTCCCATCTCGCCCATCACCACCACCAACGTTTCATCGAGCAACCCGCGGGACTGTAGATCGTCGCAAAGTGTGGAGTAGACTTGGTCTAAGAGTGGCAGTCGGTAGTCTTTGAGGATGGAGAAGTGTTTCTCGTGGGTATCCCAGGCTGCGGGATCCGCGCCGGTCTTTTCGAAGGATTCCCACGAGACGGTAACGAATCGAACACCACGTTCGACAAGGCGCCGAGCGGTGAGTGCTGCTTCACCATACAAGTGGCGTCCATATTGGTCGCGGAGGGTTGAGGATTCCTCATTCAACTCAAAGGCGCGCCACGGGCTATCCCCGCCTGCTGATCCATTGGCGCTGAGGATATCGAAGGCCTTGCGTTGGTAATCGTCGAATTTTTCATAGTCCGGCGATTCACCGATGCGAGTGCTCTCGCGGCTCAGTTGTTCTGACAGAGATTGTCGGTGCTGAAGGCGGTCCAGGGTTAGGCTCGGGGCGAGTTGAGTGGCGGGAACATTGAGCTGCGCTTTGGGATGGCGTTGGGTGTCGTAAAAATCCCGAGGTTCGTATCGATCACGAATGTCGCACTGAGTGAACAGGGGATGATAGCGCGGTCCCAGGAATCCTGCGTAGGGGCCAGGTCGATAGATCTGTTGTCCCCAACCCGGATAGCAGGGCATCCAGATCGATGCCGGAATGGCCCGGCGTTCCTCCCGCGCCAAGTATTCGATGACCGCGTTCATCCCAGGAGCCTGGGTCGAAAGGATCGGCACCAAGGATTCGAGACGATCTGGTGGAAGGCCGCTCATGGTGTGAAGCAGGCCAGCACTGTGATCGTTGGAGTCGTGGTGGGCGGAGCGCACCAAAGTCGACCGATTCATCCATTGAGCGGATTTTGGCAGAAGCTCGCAAAAGTGGATGCCCGGAACCGACGTGGGAATGGAGCCGAATTCGCCACGGATTTCCCTGGGCGCAAGTGGCTTGGGATCGTAGGTCTCGTGGACGGGTGGGCCGCCGAAGAGATAGAGCAGTATGACGGATTTGGCGCGGCCCGGTCCGGGTTTGGCGGGCAGGGTGGCACCTTGGGCCTCAGCTTTGAGCAACTCCGGCAGGGTTAAGCCAAATAAGGACAGGCCCCCAATGCGCAACAATTCCCGGCGGGAAAACCCACCACAAACGGTCTGCGCCGATCCCAGGACACGAATCATGTGGCTTGTGAGAACTAAGTCACCACTCTCTCCAACTGGATTCCGATGTCAATCCGCTCGACGACCGAGTGTGGGCGCTGGAAGTATCCGCGACCAATGCCTCTCAGCGTCCTTCTTAGAGCGAGCCATGGCCGACTTTCGCGGTCATTGGGCCAGCGCCTGCTTTTGCTGGCATTGGGCATTGTCGTGCTCTTGGGACTGATCGGGATCTGCTTGAAACCGGGGAGTTCTTTCGCCGAAGTCCTAAAGCGGGCTGGACCCAACGTGGCTCCGACCTTAATTGCGGGGTTGGGCATGACATGCATCATCTATACCGGAGCGATCGACCTCAGCATTGCGTCCATCGTTGCGGTGGCGGGGTCGGTATTTGGGATCGCTGTCCACCGCGGGTTGCCTCCATCGATCTGCTTCTTTGCCTGCAGCCTGACAGCTGCCGGGTTGAGCACATTCAATGGCTGGACCATCCGAGCCACTCGGTTGCCACCTATCATTGTCACTTTGGCTGGTCTGGCATTATATCGCGGCTTAGCGCTGATACTGGCTGACTCGGCAGTGCCAAGTTTCCCGGGGTATTTTTCGATTCCGGGCGAGGCGCTTCATTTGCCTGGCAAGGTCTATCCCGGTTGGCTTTTGCTGGGTGCGGTGTTGGTGGCCGTGGGGTGGGAATGGAGTGCACGAACGCCCCGGATTTGGCAGGCGCTGGGCAGCAATGAAGAAGCTGTTCGCCTGGCGGGCATCGCGCCTTCACGCGTCCTGCAAAGTGCTTTCCTCGTGGGAGGTCTGTTTCTGGGGTTGGCATCGCTGATCTATGTCACGCGGGTGACCTCGATCGAACCGTCGCGACTGGCTTTGGGATTTGAGCTGTCGGTCATTGGGGCGGTCGTCTTGGGTGGCACCAACATTTTTGGAGGTGAAGGTAGCTTTTTGGGGACAATCCTCGGGGCGTTCTTCCTACACTTCGTGGGTGAAGCCCTCATTTTTGCCGATATCAGTGCTTACTGGCAGGAGGTTATCACGGGAATGGTGATTCTCTCCGTGATTGGGGCTGACTGTGCCATGCATCGGAAACGCAAACGAATGGAGGAGCTTGCATGAAACGCTGGACCTTGCCTGCGTTGCTGCTGGTCGAGATCGCTCTGTTCACCTGGATCTCGGGGGTTCGCCTCGATTCAGGTGGGGCTGCCTGGACCTATTTTCGCGGGTATTTTGCGGATCTTCTGGCCCAATCAGCCCCTGCGCTTCTGCTGGCGTTGGGCATGACGTTGGTGATCAGCACCGCCGGCATCGATTTGTCAGTGGCATCTCAAACCGCGCTAGTGGCCTGTGTGATGTCGACGTTTTCGGAAGGGCAAAGGTTTTGGGCGACAGCGGTCCCGATCGGAATGCTCCTGGGGATAGGATTGGGGTTGACGAATGGATGGTTGATCGGGCGGTTGGACGTCCCTCCGATTATCGCCACGTTGGGGACCATGATCCTGTATCGGGGGCTGTGTTTTGCCTGGCTGGGGGAGGCGGAGAACTCACCATTCCTGAGCGTGCCTGGATACGAATTCCTTGGAGAATTCTGGGGCACTCTGGCCCTGATTACTCTGGCGTTTCTCGGGTTTGGAACGTGGTTCCAAAACAGTCGGTGGCGTCGGGAGGTGCTAATGATGGGTGGCAACCGGGTAGCGGCGCGTTATGCGGGCGTGCCGGTCACACGTCGCACGTTGGAAGTCTACGGGATCGTAGGGTTTTTGGCATCCATTGCCGCATTGACTTTCACCGCTCGGAATGGGTCGGTGAGTGCCAGTTCCCTGACTGGAATGGAACTGCGAGTGATAGTGGCTGTGGTGTTGGGCGGAACCCGGGTGCAAGGCGGGATGGCCTCATTGCCAGGCACATTTCTTGGAGTGTTGATATTGGCGGTGCTCGACGAAGGCTTGAGAGGTGCCTCGCGTTGGGGGGAGGAACACCTCCCATTCAAGTTGAGCCATCTCCAGTTCGTCTTGCTAGGGTTGTTGCTCGTCGCAGGAGTCTGGTTGAACTCACGTCGAGAGGCGCAAGGCACGCCGAAACCCCGTAGCTAAACTCAGAGGCTCTTTGAACTCAGATGCGAAGACTCCTGCGCCCATAATTTTAGGCTTCCAAACCCTTCCATAGAGCTTCCCATGCCACATGGTCCAAACTACTCTGGATCCAGAATTCCATGACACGTCACACACGCCGCCAGTTCCTTGCCGCGTCGGCTGCGGCTCTCGCCACACGAAGTTGGGGTGCGGATCGTACGATCACGATCGCGATGTTGCCCAAGTTGGTGAACATTGACTACTTCGACGCCGCCAAACGAGGCGCGCAACGCGCGGCGGCAGAGTTGGGCGTCACGTTGATTTACGATGGACCGACCGAGCCAAGCGGATCGGAACAGAACAAGTTCATGGACACCTGGATCCGGCAAGGGGTGAACGCCATTGCCATCGCGCCCAACCAGCCCAAGGCCATGAAACGGGTTGTGGATAAGGCGCACGCTGCCGGTATCAAGGTGCTCACTTGGGACAGCGATGCCCCTGAGAGCGGTCGCGACCTGTTTGTCAACCAGGTCGACGAGCAGACGCTTGGGGAAAAGTTGATCGATGATTTGGCCCAGCAAATGGGGGGCGATGGAGAGTGGGCGATTGCGATTGCCAGTTTGGATGCCGCCAATCTGAACACCTGGCGCCGTTTTAGCGAAGCGCGCGCGAAAGCCAAACATCCCAAGCTCAAGCTCGTGGCCACAGAAGTCACGAAGGAGGATGAGAATTTTGCCCGGCAGAAGATGGAAACGCTGATGAACGCATGGCCAAACCTCAAAGGGATTGTGGCGTTCGATTCCAATTCAGTTCCGGGAGCCTGTGAAGCGGTGAAGCGATCCGGCAAAGTGGGAAAGGTGGCGGTGGTGGGGAACTCGACACCAGGCAAGATGCGCGGCTACATCAAGGAAGGTGTGCTTCAATCCTTTTACCTGTGGGATCCACGTGAATTGGGCGCATTAACCGTTCGATTGGCCAAGCAGTTATGCGACAGGAAACCCATTCAGAATGGGGCGCAGCTTCCCGGTTTTGGCAAAATTCAATTGAGTGCTGCCGATCCAAAGACCGTCATTATGGCCGATCCCATCCGCTTCACCAAAGACAACATCGACAAGTACGATTTTGGGATTTGAGGCTTGATTCGTGACTCGTGGTTCCATCGCACGCCATTATGAAATCGCATTTATTCTTAGGTGTTTTGTTATCGTTATGGGTGGGTTTTGTCTCGTGGGATATCGTGGCCGCGGAGGCGGATACCACGGCGCGGTTGGCAGAGTTGAACGCCTATTGGAAGGAAGTTTCGCGGGCGGTGAGCGAGGGCGATTTCGAAGGGTACAAGGCGACTTGCCATGACGAAGGCGTGCTGGTGTCGGGAGTGAACCAGACGAGTTACCCGCTGACCCAGGCGCTAGCGCGATGGAAGCAGGGGTTCCTGGACACCCGTTCCGGGAAAATGAAAGCCAGCGTCGAATTTCGGTTCCGGCAACGATGGGGCGACCACGCGACAGCTCACGAGACTGGAATCTTCCGGTATGTTTCCGTGGATGAGAAGGGCGAGAAGAAGGACAGTCTGATCCATTTCGAAGGGTTACTGCTCAAGAAACCAGGCGGATGGAAGATCCTGATGGAGTATCAAAAGGGTCCGGCGACCAAAGAGGAATGGGATGCACTGAAGTAATTGGCCCCCTTCGAACCACTGGAATCACGAGCCTCGCATCATCACTTGAGCCGGGTTGAGCGCCTGGTATTTGCCTTTGTTTGCGGTGATTTCGAAGGCTTGGGGTACGGAGCCGATGCCATTCAGTACATGCCGAATCATGGGCTTGAGCCGAACGCGTCCTGAGGCGACGAGTCGCACTGTATGTTGAAGGTGGGCTTGGGTACTAATGTCAGGGAAGATGTATCGAAGGCTTCGTTCGCGAAGCATGTCGACATTCAATTCAAAGGGTGCGCCGAACCAGGACACGCCGATGATCTTTCCGCCGGAGCGGACCGCATCCATCGCTTGACGCACGGTGCTGGTGCCAGACAAGCCTTGTTTCGGGCTCCCGCCTGCACATTCAAAAACCACATCCGCTCCATTGCCATCCGTCAATTCGCGGATGGCCTCGACGATATTGCCAGTACGAGCATTCAGGGCGTGGTCGGCTCCGAGTTCGAGAGAGATTCGGCAAGATTCCTCGCGTACATCCACGGTAATTATTAATCCAGCTCCACTGATACGGGCGATCTGGAGGCATTCTAGCCCCATGCTTCCCTGACCGAAAATAGCGACGGTATCTCCCATTTCGATACCAGCCGTCTGGACCGCCGCGATGCTGTCGCTCAGGGATTGCAGACAGGCTGCCTCGCTGTCGGAGATTCGGTCGTCCACCAGAACGAGGGCGTTGGCGGGGAGACTGGCCACCTCGGAGAAGCAGCCCGGCAGGTCGAACCCGATGACAGGGCCTTGGCGGCAGAGATGACTGCGCTCTGACAGGCAAAGGGAACAGGATCCACAGGGAAGCTTGGCACGTGCGGCGACTCGTTGTCCGGGGTGAAATCGCGTGACCCCAGGTCCGACTTCAAGGATTAGTGCGCAGAATTCGTGTCCGAACAACTGGACGGGCGCTTCGGTTTCGAGCCGTCGCTTCACGCGATCGTAGGCTAATGTTGGGATGCCAAAGGCCAGTTGGGCTTCGGTGACGCTCGGTTGGACACAAAGAGGTTCCACCAACACCTGACCCGGGCGCAGTGATGGCACGGGAATATCGTCTAGACGTAGATCTCCGAATCCGTGGAATCGCCAGGCTTTCATGACTCAATGAGTGGTTCAGATGCAGCGCGTGAACTTCTGTAGGGTGTGGCAGTCCAGCGGGATCTCGCCTCGTTTGCCCCCGGCCGAATACACGACTTCGGTGAGATAAATATCTCCACGAAAATCGCAGGCAATGTCGTGAGGCGCGAAAAAATCTCCGGGTGCCGTGGGTTGAAGGCCCCCGCCCCAGCGCGAAAGCACCTTGCCTTCAGGCGATAGGATGCTGATACGGCCGCCGGTGGAACCCGGGGGCGGCAGTGGATTGCCTGGCCAGAGGGCGCAGCGGTAACCAAGTTCCGCGACCAGCGCGTTCCCGGCCGGATCGAATCGCACTTGGCAGGGACGCGCCAGATTGTCCCAGGAATCCAAGAAGTCTCCGTCTGAAGAAAAGATCTGAATGCGGCTGTTTTCGCGGTCGGCGACAAACACTCGGCCCTGGCGATCCACAGCGATTCCGTGTGGCAGATGGAATTGACCTGGCGCGGCGCCGGGTTTACCCCAGGAACGGATCAGGCGACCTTCCGGATCGAATTTATGGACCCGCGCGTTGCCATATCCATCGGATACATAGAGTTCGCCTTCATGTCCGATGGCGACATTGGTCGGTAGATTGAAGGGAGGTCCTCCACGCACCACCCCACGGTAATCGACTTGGGTGGCACCGGTATCGGAGGGGATTCCCGGGTTGCCTAACGTCATTAACAGCCTGCCTTCCGGGGTAAACTTGCGCACTGTATGTTCGTAATCGTCGACGGTATAGATCGAATCATCCGGCCCCACAGTAACCCCATGGGGATGCTGGAATCTGCCCTCACCCCAGGATTCGAGAAATGTGCCATCCGAATCGTAGACCTGCATTTCGTTTCGACCGCGATTGAACACGAAGACACGACCACGTGAATCGCACGCAACGCCGCTGGCCTCGACCCAATGAAACGCTTCACCAGAAGGGCATCGAGCCCATTGGGCATCTGCGTGGTACCGAAAGCTGCCGGTACCTACCAGCGGATGGTCCGTGTGGGATTCAGAGGATAGGGTCATCGAGAGGTCGCACTCTAGGTGGTGACGGAGGGTCCTATTTTCCGGATCGCTGCGGGTGAAATCCGCGAGTCTTTACTTTGAGCCGGTACAATCCCTTGTCGATGGTGATGTACAAGGAATGAGCGTCCTCACCGATGCCGAACTCGACGTTGCTGGGGATGCCTTTCCAGTCCTCGAAAAGCCCGGATTGGTTCCGTGGACCCGTCTCCACGAAGGTTAACTCTTTCCCTTGGGGACTCACGACCATCAGTCCGGGACGCGCCAGGCTTCGACAAGCCAGATAAACGTGGCTTTCGGTGTCGACCGTCATGCCGTCACAACCGTTTTCTTGGCCGAAATCCACCAGGGTCTTCGGCGGCCCGCTGACCTTACCCTGAGCGTCCAGTGGAAAGGCGTGGACCTTCATGGCACCGCGTTTGGGGACTGGATCGGTGGGCTTTAGGCGATTACCGCCGTTATTGTGGTCGCCGACATACAGGGTTCGTTGGTCGGGGCTCAAGACGATCCCATTCGGTTTTTCCGGGAGACGCGTGATTTCGGTAACCGTCCCGTCTCGGTCTAAACGATAGACAGCCTCACGTTCCAGCTCGCGCGGCTCGGTCCCGCCGTAACGAGGGTCGGTAAAATAGATCCGGCCTTTCAAGTCCACGCAGAGATCATTGGGCGAATTGAAGCGATGGCCTGTGATTCGGTCGACCAGAGTGGAACCTTTCTGGGTGGCGAGGTCCCAGCGGATGAGTCGTCGACCTCCTCCGTCCGCGCCATCGCAAGAAACCATTGAACCGTCGGACAAAAATGCCAAACCGTTGGATTTCCCCGATCGATCGGTGAAGACAGAAACCCGTCCCGTCTTGGGTTCGTAACGCAGGATCATCCCGTCATCTGCTCCAAATGGCATATCGGTGAAGTAAATGCTGCCATCGGGCGCGACTGCCGGACCCTCGGTCAGACCGCTATTGAGTTTTGCGGTGCGGGTATGGAGTGGTTCCAAATGTGCGCCAGGCATGAGAATCGGATCTTCGGCAGCACGGGCCAGTGGGGCAACCCACGCCAATAATAGAATCAAGGTTGGTGCGAAAGTCTTCATGCGATCAAGTGAGGGGCTGGCGTGATTAAACTCCCAGTGGCTGAGATTGGAAAGCAGCAAAACTAAATGGAGTCGCCTCGCGAAGCCGCTTCGGGAATTCATCCCCAACCTCGTGATGGCTGCCCAATGGTTAAATCGTTATGGCTGAATAATTATTCGACTTTGCCCTAATGTCGGTGAGGAAGTCAGAACGGACGTTGCCGGGGTCGACGGTGGAGGGATTGCACGCTCTCGCCAAAACGTTCGGACTCGGAGACGCTACCAACACGCTACTCCTTTTTGATCTCATCGAAGTGCGTCCCGCCGAAATCCAACTGGTAGATCATGCCCTCAAAGCCTACCGCGTAGAGGTTGCCGGTTTCATCAGCGCCGATGGAGACAAGTCCTTGGGGCAGGGTGCCGATTTGGCGAACGGCCTTCAGTTTGCCGTTCTCCTGCGTCAGTCCGAAAAGGCGTTTTGACATGTAATCACCGCAAACGTACACGCCGTAGAATGACGATTGTTTGTCACCGCGATAGACATATCCGCCCGTTACCGAGATGCCGTATTTTCTCTTGTAGGAGAAGATGGGCTGGGTGAAGGAGCGACCTTCGCGCCGATACTGGTTTGAGAACGGTTCAAACCCTTCGTAAACGTTCCAGCCGTGGTTTTCCCCGCGTCGTACGATGGCCACCTCCTCTTGGCGATCCTGCCCGACATCCGCGAGCCACAGATCGCCGGTGATACGATCGAAGCTGAAGCGCCAGGGATTGCGGAAGCCGTAGGCCCAAATTTCAGGCCGTGCCTCGGGCATGCCCACGAAAGGATTGTCCTTGGGAATGGCGTAACCCAAAACACCTTCCGTGCGGTCGATATCGATTCGCAATAACTTGCCCAGAAGCAGTTGCAGGTTTTGGGCGTGCCCGTTGGGATCGTGGTGTGGACCTGTGTCGCCCATCACAATGTAGAGAAAGCCATCGGGACCGAATTGTAAGCAGCCACCACTGTGGTCCTCAGCCACACTGACAATCGTCATCACCCGACGCGGGGGATTCCCGGAATCGCGTTTGAAATCCAAAGCGAAGGTTTTTTCAACGACAATTGTAGCCACCTTGCCTTCCTCAAAAACCTGATACTTCAGGTAGTACTTTCGGTTCTGGCGAAACTTGGGATGGAAGGCCACGTCGAGAAGGCCATTCGGTCCGCGTTCGTAAAACACCTCACTGGAGAGATCGGAAAAGAGTGTCTTGATCTCGCCCGTCGCGGTCTTCTCAAGGAGCCAGATGACGCCCTGCTGATGCAGCACCAGAAAGACATTGCTCATCGCAGGCACTTGGCGAAATGACGTGAGCCCAGTTTGGACCTTGGCGCGCGGCAGCTTGAGTTCCTCGGAAATAAAGGGTCGTGCGCTCACGGGTTTCACCAATTGGGGAATTACCTTCGGCATGCCGTGATGGCTGGCTTGTGCGGATTCCGGTTGGCGCAACGTGGTTAGATATTCCGTAAGGTCTGTGAATTCCTGAAGAGAAAGCCCCGTTTGTAATCCTTCTGGCATGAGCGACAACGCGCTGCCTCGCTGTTCTTTGATGTCGGCCTTGGCAATGGACAACAGCTTCCCTTCTGCGTCCATCAACTGCAAACCCGTCGCCGTTGCCTGTTTGAGGACCCCTTGGACTGTGTCTCCTGATTTCGTTTCGACGATCACCGTACCATAGCCCGGGGCGATTGTGGCCGAAGGTTTTAGGATGGCATCGATGAGGTCACGTCGCCCGAATGCGTCACCTGCTGCAAACAGGTCCGGACCGGCTTTGGTGGCCCGGCCGTCCACTGAGTGACACTTGGAGCAGGCTAGCCGCGTCTCTTCCACAAAGAGTTTGGCTCCACGCTCGACATCGCCCTCGTGAGTCAGTGCGAATTTACGATACTCCTCCAGGCTTGGTGTTTGGGCGGGAGCCTTGGCCACTGGAGCTTGTGCGCGACTGGGAAGTTCGGTGCTCCAGAACAAAATCAAGGCCGTCGAGCAGACGAGGAGGTATCGGGGCAAGGTTTTCAAGTGAACTGAGAGAGTGAAGATTTCGCTCCATTAGGGTCAAGTCCTCAACCCAACTTCGGAATCACGCAGAAGCAGAAGCCCTTTTGAACCGTGGCTACTGTCGCATCTGATTGGGAATAGTCGCCCAATCCAGCCCGAAACGCGCAAGATATTTGCTGAGTCGATCCGCATCGTTGGTGTGCTTTCGCCCGAGCCGAGTGACGCGGAAGAGTTTTCTTCCTGCATCGGACTGCGTGCGCGATTTACGGCATACCCGTATGACATAAGCGAGCTGGGCTTGGTCGAAGGGATCGATCTCCTCCAGCCTTTTCGGGCCGAGCAGTTCGTTCAGGAGTTCGGCTTCGTCATCCTCCCATTCCGGCTCAGACCATGCGGCGCGCAGACGGGTGAATTCTTCCTCCGGTAGGGGGCGATAACCTGAATTTCCGGCGGCGAGAAGATGCCATCGCTGGTGGTCAACGGTGTTTGCGATTCGAATCGGACGTACCGGCCAGAAACTGCCGCAGGCAGATTGTAGACAACTTGCAATGGCGGACGGCCTGCGTACGTGGTCGTTCAGAGGACTTTCCGGTTGGCGTCGAGGATGCTCAGCGTAAAGTCGTCGTTTCGGACGGTGCAGGGGTTGAAAAGCGCCGAGCATTCGCCCGCATCTAGAAGTCGGAACCAGACTTTCAAGCGTCCAATCGGCTTGCTCTCGCCCAAGTCCACTTCCCACCAGCCCGGATCTTCGGGAGCTTCATTTATAGTGACGGATTCGCTGGAGAAGGATTGGTTGGTGTTGCCGTCGTTGGCATGACTCGCATCACCGCCGGGGCCGGTGCTGGATTGGGAGGCGGTGCCGGTGGGAGCCCAGTTGACCTCAGTGAACTGTTGCGCTTTCAAGGCCATGTCGAACGCCGTCGCAACGATTAGGAGCCGGGAGCGAAGCTTACTCATAGGTGTTTCAATGGGTTTTTGGTAATGGAACCGATGGTTAAATCCGGACCAGCCTTGAGTGGTTCAATGGGACTTATCATGGGGCCCACAAGGCACTTGGCGGCAGGATGATCGGCCGTTCTGAGAGCCTGTTGAAACGGGCGTGTTCGTTCAAAGTAAATACTAAGACTTGGCCCGAGCTCTCTTGGAACACGAATTCATGCAGGCCTGCTGTAACCTGAGTGTGGCGATTCCTTAATGATTCTGATGTAGGGGTTGAAGCCGATAACCGAATGGTCCTACTCGATAGAGCTTCAATCCAATAAATCAATGTATCGATGAAATTATGATTATGAATCACCAGCACTTGTATCTCGTAGGTTGGGCGCAGGCATTGCAACGTATCGCACTGGCCTTGCTCTTGGTGGCCAGCAGCTTGGTTTCGACTCGCGGTCAGGCCGGAGACATCTCCCCGGGGCCCGTCCTCCCATTGCCAATCGTGACGGTCATTAAAAATGAATTCTCCGGAGCCAGAGGTTGGAGGATTAGCTGGGCAGGGGGTATTCTGGGCGATAGTACCGCCAAAAACTGGAGGAAAATCTTCAGCACGGTTACGGGTTCCGTAAATAGCGTCAACTTTCTCAATGCCACGGGCGTGGTGAACACCGATAATGCGGATATGTCGCTCTGGGGACGATTGAGCGCCACGTCGAAACTCGGTGAGCTGAACCAAGTGGGCGTTCTCAAGAACACCAAGTTTCGGTTGTCGACATGGAACCTGGCCACCTTGGAGAACGCGGCCAAGGTTAATCCCGCGACCTTTGGAGTGGCGTTCGAATTTGGTTTCTTCGGCCCTGTAGTCACCGAGACGGCGCCCTACCAAACGGGTCAAATCTATCTCTTCAAAACGGATCGACCCCAGCCCAAATATGGCGCAGTTCGAATAGTGAAGTGGGGTGGTTCTGAAACCATCATCGAAGTCGTGGTTCAGAAATAGCACAACCACGCCACCTCCTGCTGGAGGGCTTCTTCCAGCGATTGAATAATCCAACACCCGAAGCGTCGGGCCGCAGCTCGACGACTTCGGGTGAGCTCGTTTTACCACCGGAACGGCTCTCAGCATTCACCCGGGTTCACTGGAATAGGGGATGGCCAAGCACGAGGATTCCAGCCAAATACAGCGCGCATGAATCTTTCGAGCATCGTTGCCGGCCGTCCCGTGACCTCAGGCGAAACCCTCACCGTCCGATTTCCTTTTGACGGATCAGTGACGGGAACGGTTCGGCAAGCGGGTCGCACCCACACGGAAGCCGCGGTTTCGGCGGCCGTGAATTTTCGCGAGACACCCACACGATATCAGCGGGCGGAGATCCTAGAAAAGACTCGGGCGGCTCTGGAGTCCTGTCGCGATGAGTTCGCACGGCTGATCAGCTTGGAGACGGGACTGGCATTGCGCGAAGCGCGCTATGAGGTGGGACGCACTGTGGATGTCTTGAGGTTCGCGTCGATCGAGGCGCTGCGCGATGACGGACAGATTTTTTCCTGTGATATTTCGGCCCAAGGCAAGGCTCGTAAGATTTTCACGACGCGCGAGCCGTTGCGATGTGCTGTGGCGATCACGCCATTTAATCATCCCCTGAATCAGGTCGCTCACAAGGTTGGGCCGGCGATTGCGGCGGGCACGCCCATGATCTTGAAACCTTCCGAAAAGACGCCTCTGGTAGCATTGCGTTTTGCGGAGTTGCTGTTTGCGGCGGGGTTGCCGGGTCCGATGCTCAGTGTTTTGTTGGGACCAACGGCAGAGGTTGCCGAAGTGTTGGTGAAACATCCCGATGTCGACGTGGTGGCGTTCACGGGCAGTGTGCCGGTGGGCAAACGCATCGCGGCAACCGCGGGCTACAAAAAACTCGTGCTCGAGTTGGGCGGCAATGATCCGTTGATCGTGATGGAAGACGCGGACCTCGAACTGGCTGTCACCTTGGCGGCGGAAGGGAGTTATCGCAATTCCGGTC
>SXSK01000325.1 GCA_005793375.1 Verrucomicrobiales bacterium
AGCAGGTGGGATTGAGCGCTTCATACTTGAGGTAGAGGTCAAAATGACCGCCGATCGCCGAAACAAAGCCCGGCACTGGAATCAAGGGCGTGTTTCCCTCCAGCAAGGTCACCACAGGAGTGGTCGCGGTTACCGGCAAAAACTCTGCGTACCGGCGAATCACGCCGGGCCACGGATACACGGATTTTTGTTGTACGGAGCTCATCGTGTCGAAATCGAAGCGGCGGAATGTAGGAGGGAGAACCGCGCTTGAACACACAGAAGTTATTCAACGTGGTTGGTTCGATATGGACGAAGAGTTGTCTCCATCGCGCCATTTCCTCATAATCCAGCCATGCGCTCCCTTTCGCTTTCCGCCATGCTCCTCATCGTCTGCCTTTCGACCCCTCTGCACGGCGCTCAAATAACTTTGCACCAACCATTTACAGCACTCTCCCAACTCCCCAGCTCCACCGCCCTCCCCGACCCACTGGTCGCGTTCGACGGCACCCGAATCGATTCCAAACGCGACTGGAATCAACGGCGGCGCCCTGAACTAAAGCGACTTTTTGAACACTACATGTACGGGCCAATCCCGCCGAAACCCAGTTCCATGCAGTCCAAGGTGATCGGATCGCACCGGGATTTTTTGGGCGGCAAGGCCACCTTGGAATTGATTCAGCTCTCATTCGGAGATCCCACCGGCCCAACTCTAGACCTGATGGTGGTGGTCCCCAACCAACGCCGAGGCCGCGTGCCGGTTTTCCTCGCCATGAATTTCTGCGGTAACCATGCCATTACCGACGACCCTAGGGTGCCCCTCACGCGCGGCTGGCTCTACAATAGTTGCAAGGGTTGCACCAACAATCACGCCACAGAATCCGCCCGGGGATCTCAAAAGCAGGATTGGCCCATCGAGACAATCATCGATCGCGGCTACGCCCTCGCGGTTTTTTGCAGCACCGATATCGATTCCGACCGCGGTGATGTCTCCGACGGCATCTATTCCTGGCTCGCTAAACAACGCCAAGAACCCGACCTCGCCACACCTGCCAACCGCGGCACCATCAGTGCCTGGGCTTGGGGATTCCACCGATGCGTGGATCATATCGTAAAAGATCGTCGACTGGATCCACGCCGCATCGCCGCCGTCGGTCATTCCCGCAATGGCAAGACGTCGCTACTGGCGGCGGCATTCGATGAGCGCATCGCGCTGGCAATTCCGCACCAGGCCGGATGCGGCGGCACCGCTCCAAGTCGCGGCACCATTGGCGAGTCGGTGAAACAGATCAACGACCGGTTCCCACATTGGTTCAACGGCGCGTTCAAAGAGTTCAATACCCAAACCGATAGGCTTCCGTTCGATCAAAATGGTCTCGTCGCACTGATGGCACCACGCCCAGTGCTCTTTTCAAACGCCCAGGAGGATCGATGGGCCAATCCTTCCGGCCAATTCGAAGTCCTCCAAGCCGCCACTTCCGTCTATCGTCTCTTTGATATCCACGCTCTCGCCGCCCCCCAGATGCCCCCACAGCGACAGCTCATCGATAGCACCCTGGGCTTTTACATCCGCGAGGGAAAACATTCCATGACTTCCGATGATTGGGGCGTGTTCATCAACTTTGCCGATGCCCATTTTAACAAAGCCCGAAGGTGATCATTAGGGGATGTGGATAGCGTTATGAGCGAGGTTGCCGCACAATTGCGATTGTTCCCAGCCCCCCAACCGCTGGTAGATCGTCTCAGCGCCGACTTCTTCCGCACGATTCCTCAGTCCCCCGGCGTTTATCGACTGATGGATGCCAGCGGATGCCTCCTGTACGTGGGCAAAGCAGGGAATCTTAGGGCACGACTGAGCTCGTATCGACGCACCAAAAATCAAAGCCGGAAGACCATTCGATTGATCCACCAAGCCCACACTATTCAGTGGGAAGTCTGTTCCAGCGAAGCCGCCGCCCGACTGAGGGAAAACGAACTGCTGCGAAATCATCGCCCCAAGTTTAATCGCGCCGGTACTTGGCCTCACGGCCGGTATGTCCGATTCGTTTCGGATTCAAATCACCTCAAGCTGTCGCTCCTCGACGAACCCACCAACGACTGTTTCGGCGCTTTTCGAAGCCAAGTTCAAGTCGTGCTCCAAGCCATCGGACAGTGTCTCTGGTTGAAGCTCGAGAACTCAACCAATCCGGCGTCTCTTCCTTACTCTCTCACTCGCATGGGTCGATGCAACGACCTAGAAATCTGCCGATCCGGAGTCGAATGCTGGCACCCGCGATTGATCGCCTATTTTTCCGGCCATGCAGATGAACTCACCGAGGCTCTGAACCCTCGCCCCGAAAACCTGCCCAATCCCTTCGAACAGGCCTATCACGCCGCGCAGAAGTCGCTCATCTCAGAATTCTTTGTTCGAGGACCCTCGCGCATACGCCATTTGCGTCGACAATTCCCATCCGCCGCTCCTTGGGTGAAACCCGAAGAACTCGACGACTTGCCCATTCTCAGCGAACTCGCCGCCGCGTCTCAGCAAGGCGGCATGCGTTCCTGAACCCGGCGCGTTGGGTGTAACTCCACCCGTTGATGGATATAAACGGCCGTCCATTCGGCCAAGCGACGTCCGAGCAAACGGCAGGAGGCTTGAATCGCAGCGTCACGCGGCTCGCGCGCGGCCACCGCTCCATAATGACCGGTAGTCATCTTCCCCGCATAATCCGTCACGCCAAACACCAGGAACCCAAAGTTCATCAAGACGGTCAGGAGGGATTGGCAGGCCATTTCCATGCCGCCACCCCAACCGCCGGCGGTGCTGAAGGCACAGGCAATCTTGCCATCCACTTTCATCCAATGATCGAACATTACCTCGTCCCAAAATCGCTTCATTTTCCACGACAGAATCCCCATGTTGGTCGGACTGCCCACCGCCAGACCATCACACCAAACCACGTCTCCGGCTGTGGCTTCATCCACCGAGCGCAGCCGCACTTCAGTTTCAGAAATTTCCCCCGCCCCTTCAGCCACTAACGCCGCCATTTTGGCGGTGTTGCCCGACTTGGAATCGTAAAGTACTAGAATTCGATTCATGGTTGTACCTCTCCCTAGTTCCGTGTTTTGTAGGTGGCCTGATGCCCCGTCGATGGCACCGTTACCATGTAGGACTTTCCATCCGGGGCCACGCTGAGTTTGAGATAATTCCCCCCAACTTCCCCATCGTTCGCACAGTGGGCGCTTGGCGCATTGACTTCTGGATTCTTGAGATTGCGATGCACCTGGTACACCCCTTGCAGCGAAGGAAGTGAACGCAGGTTTTTGACCACTTCAGGCATGCAGCCTTTGTTCGGGCCATTGTTGAACACGGCCACCGTCGGCGCCAGGTCCGACAGCAGCATTGGATTGTTGCTCACATCGAGCCCGTGATGGTTCACTTGGTAGACGTCCACGCGAGACACCTGGAGCAAAGGACAGTTTAACTCCGCCTCCACATTCCAGGTCAGGTCGCCCCCGTTAAAAAACTGGAAATTCGCGAATCGCAAAAGGGTCACAATGGAATTGGCATTGTCCGAGGTGTCCTTGGCTTTCGGGTTGGGGTCGCGACAATCGCGGACGTTTGTTGCCAATGCCCGCGCCGGGCCAAATCGTTGCTTGGCCGCAATGAACCGAATCACTGGCCCCGCCCCCGGGACATCTCGCGCCCCACGGAGCGACACTTCAGACCCAGGCTGCACCACCACGCGCTCCCCAACCGTCATTTCGCGATAAGCCTTAATCTTCAGCGGCCATGCCGCATCATTGCCACCGTCCGGATCGCGTTCGGGAATGCCATTGTCATAAACTTTCCGAATCGGCATCAGGGCGGAAAACTCCGCCGCCCCACCGTAGTGATCGAGGTGAAGATGCGTGACGATCAGGTGGTCGATTTGCTTGAGCCCCGCCACTTCCTTGGCGACTTTGTGGATTCTTCCCGCGTCTCGTCCTCCCGGATTGCCCGTGTCAATCAGCACGGATTCCCCCCCGGGACTCACGATCAAGGTGGAACCACCCCCCATGGAATCGACCCAATAAAAGTCCAACCGACCGTCCTGAACACCCCCGTTCAGTGCGTGAATGAATAGGGCGGAGGCGGACACAATCCAGGCAGTGGCTGTCGATGGTTTCATGATCGGGCGTTGTATTGGACGTCATGGTGCGTCACCAAATCACGAAATGGAATCCGAAAGAGCCCGACACTTAAGGAGTCATCCAACGATTCATCGCCTGGAACTGGAGGTCGGGACAAACCACATAGGTGGTGTTGCGGGAGTACCCCCAGGCCCGTTGGAAATCGGCGCGGGCTATGGTCCGCCGCACCCGTTCCATCCGGACTCCGGGATCATTCACCAGCACGTCGCCCTGTCGATCGAACCCGACGACGACCACCAAATGCCCGTCGTTTCGATCCGCTATTTCGCGCCCATTCAGTTGCGCATGGGAGACCGAAGCGATGACTGGCACCTCGCGAGACAACCACGCCTCAAGGGTCGCGAGTTCGGGCATCCGCAGGACCACTGCCCTCAGCCCAGGCTGAGCCCCGGCAAAGGCCATGTTAAACGCCCAATTTCCTGTCCCAGGCCATCCCGGGTCATAGACCGCATGCGCCACATCGCGAACCTCCATTGCCAACGACTCCCGCTGCAATCGCTTGGCATAATAGGCCAACACCATGGTCAGACTCGTCGGACTACACCACTGGCTGACGCCCTCTGGATAGTCCGCCTGCGATCGAATCGGCACGTCGAGGGTCACCGGCTCTGAAGTCTCGTTTCGCGACGGGGTCCTGGCTACGTGGATTGTGGTGTTCAACAGAGTGACTCCTAAAAAGCGAAAGCCTTCCTGGAATTCCTTAGGGGTTCGCGATCGCTACCGGAGTTGAAGATGGGTCGCTGGATTCCGAAGGACCACCGTGTCGGTCCGAACCTCGCCATCCGCATCCGACTGACCTCCCTCGCTCGTCCGAGAAAACAGATTCGTGGCAAGCGACCAATTCCCCAACGAATAATAGCGTGTCCAACGTTCGCTAGTTCGGGCCCTTAATTCCACGGTGATCGTCAGGTTGGAGCGAATATTCCACGACGGAATCGCCTCCGTCCACCCCTGGCGAATCGGCAGTTCCGGGGAGATCAGGATGAGTTCACCCGGAGCACCCTCCGCCGACGCCTGAAATCGCGTCAGATTGGTAAACCCCACAAAATCTAAGGCGGACGGTGTTGCCTGAGCAGCGCCAACGACGCCACACAACAACAACCCAATCCAAAGGAACTGGCGTTGAAATTCGCCGGCACGCCAAACCCACTACAACCAACGCCCCGGTGATGAGATGGGATCCTTCACTGCCGAACTTCCTGGTGCATCTTCGAAAAATTCCCCTCCTCACAGCAGGCCACAAAACTCTCGGTCACCGACTTCAATGCTTCCCATCGTTTGCGAATGTTCTTCGCCTCGCCCGCATCGATGTGGTTATCAGTGGCTGCCATGGCAATGACCGCTAGGAGATCGGCAAATTCTTGCACGATGGAGTTGGTCGCCGGAATCAGAAATGCCGGGTGCGGATGGGTGGTCTTGGGATTCTTGATGAAGAACCCACCGGCGCGCTGGCAGATCCAATGAACGATGCGGGGGTCTTGAGTGCTCTGGAGCAATTGATCAATCCGATCCAACGGATTGGATGAACCACTGCCTGAGTCCGGATTCGGCGGTTCGGCCCACTTGTAAATCAGCGAGAGGGACAGGTTCAGATCCGCCGCGATTTGTTTGGCGCTCGTCGTTTGAAGAACCTCTTTGAGAATTTCGTGGGATTGCACGGGCGGCTTTTAACTCGATTTAAAGATCGTGGGAAGTGCGGTTTCACAGGGGTTCCTGTCATGTCACCCTCTTTAATCCCCGGCCCGACTGGTCCACATGCCCAGTTTGGACTTCTTGATGTACTCCGCGTGACCATCACAGAAGCTCGAGACAAAACCGCTGTTATGGCGCTTGGCCACATGGCCCACCGTGGCGTTCTTGGTATCCGGAGCATTGGCGATATAAGCGGGGCCAAACCCGGCATTGAACCACGCGTCGGTCTGCTCCAATCGCCAAATCTCAAACACATTGGTATTGCCATCACAAATGGCAATGGTGCCCGATGGATCTTGAATCTCAGCCATCGAGCGACTCGGGTTGTCCCAATTGTTGATGAACGGTCCATTCGCCCCGACCCAAACCTTCCGACTACTTTCGGGATAGGCCCCATTGTGCGCGTTCGTGATGAAGTCCTTCACCAAAACCTTCGGGGTGCCCGGCGGCCGCAGATCACTCCAGGCGCCGTGGATTCTCGCGCTGGGACAGGTATAAATCACCTCGCTTTCGATGTACGGTCGGCAGAGATCCTGCCACCAGTACAACTCCTTTTGGCCCGGCCATGTGTAGGCGTATCCATAGGGCAGATAATCCCGGTGATTCCCCGCATACATCACCACAGCGATCCCAATCTGGCGCATGTTGGACAGGCACTTGATCTGCATCGCCTTGCCTTTTGCCTTGGATAATGCCGGCAACAGCATGCCTGCCAAGATCGCAATGATCGCGATGACGACCAACAGTTCGATCAGGGTAAACGCGGCACCGTTCCTCCATATGCTTCGACCGCTTCGACCGTTATTTCGTCCGAAGATCATGGCGTTCACCCTCCGCCCGAGTTTTTTGCCAGTCAACTGCGAACTCAAAAGCCTCCCGAAACTGGGCGCATCTCCGAGTTGTGGGAATTTTGGAGATCGGTCGTCCCTGCAATTCCCCCAAAGCGGTGGCCCTCCCTCATCCTTCCCCGAAAAAGCGCCTTCTTGCATGAAGTGCTCGAAGCCCGGTTAAGTGGGCTTACGGCGCTTCGGAGGGTGGGTCAGCTGCGCTGCCGTCTGTTTACTTTATTAAAATGCGACTTGGGAAGAATAAGAAAGCAGGTTGAGCAATGGAGACTCCCTTTAACCGCAGAGCAAAGATAAGAGATAAAGGGACTGCCCTTTTATCATGTAACGAATTGCTTAGCTCGTGGAACGCTGCAAGTGTTTGGGCATGCGGCAGGCGCGATTATTGATCTCCGAAGACAGTCCACTGGGCCATTATCATTGCGTTTCGCGAGTGGTGGATCGGCGGTTCATCTTCGACACCGTCGAAAAGGACAGTTTCTCTCGTTTACTGCGCGAAGTGGAGGCTTTCTGCGAGGTTAAGGTCCTCACCTATTGCCTCATGTCCAATCACATCCACGTGCTCGTCGAGGTGCCCAAAGCACCCGAGGTTCTCCCAACCGCCGAGCTGGTCCTCGAAAAATTGGAGCGTTTGTCCGGTCATCAAAATGTTGGCGCCGTTCGCCAGCGCTTCGAGTTGTATCGCGCGGCGAAGGATGCCAAGGCCGAAGCCGAGTACTTGGCCACGTTCCACAAACGGATGTGGGATTTGAGTGGGTTCATGAAACTACTCAAGCAACGCTTCACACAATGGTACAACGGGCGAAATGGACGCAAAGGCACGTTGTGGGAAGAGCGCTTCAAGAGCGTACTGGTCGAGGGAATTGGCCAGGGGTTAAGTGCCATGGCCGCGTACATAGACTTGAATCCGGTCCGGGCGGGATTAGTGAAAGACCCTAAGGATTATCGCTGGAGCGGATACGGCGAAGCAATGGCAGGCAAGAAGCGCGCGCGCTTGGGAATACAGCGCGTGGTGCAAGCACTGTTGCGAGGTGAGGAAAGGACGTTGAGCCAGTCGATGAAAATCTACCGGATGCACGTGTTCCAGACAGGCACGGAGGAACGGGAAACGGTGGGAATGGATGGGAAAGCGAAGCGGAGTGCGTTGAAGCGGGAGGAAGTGCTGGCGGTGATAAAGACCAAGGGCCGACTGCCGCTCTCGGAGTACGTCAACTGTCGGGTGCGATATTTTTGTGATGGGGCAGTGTTCGGAAGTTCCGAGTTTGTCGAAGGAGTGTTTGTAGCAAACCGAGAACGATTTGGCGCAAAGCGCAAGAGCGGGGCCCGACGGATGCGCGGAGTGAAGGACGAGTTGTATTCACTTCGAGACCTGAAGGTGAGGGTGTTTGGGTAGCGATGTCATGGGATTGGACAGTATTCACCGACCCCGCTAAGAGTGGGGCTCCGCGCGCGAATGAATGTTCCAAATAAGCTGACCCTTTCGCGATTCGGGCTAACGGTCGCCTTCCTCGCGGTGATCTTCGCCCGTTTCCCAGGCAACGAGAGCGTCGCTCTCGCGCTCTTCGTCGCGGCAACCGTGACCGACTATCTGGACGGTCGAATTGCCCGCGAACGCAAGCTGATCACCAACTTCGGCATCCTGATGGACCCGTTGGCGGACAAAATCCTGACCTGCTCTGCCTTCATCGCTTTTGTAGAATTACGTCGCATCGAAGCGTGGATGGTCGTGGTGATCGTCGCCCGTGAACTGGCTATCACCGGACTGCGACTGCTGGCTGCTTCCAAGCACATTGTGCTCGCTGCGGAACGTCTGGGAAAGCACAAGACCATTTCTCAGATGACCGCCATTATCTCCATGCTAGTGCTCTTGAGCTACGAACAATGGGGCGCACTCGGTCGATATACCTTTGGCTGGCGCTTGGGAGACAAATCCTGGCTCGCTTGGTTTGCCCCGATCGCCTGCTGGGTTGCTGTGTCTCTGACGCTCTACAGCGGAATCGCTTATCTCTGGCGCAATCGGGACTTGTATCTCCAGGACATGTGATTACGCGGGAAATTGGTCTAAGGATTGGCTATGGAAC
>SXSK01000326.1 GCA_005793375.1 Verrucomicrobiales bacterium
GCAGATTAACGGGCGGGCCAGTTCCGCGCAAGCTAAAAATGTCGTCGGGTGCGATCGACAGCTTTCCAACCGTCGCGCCAAGAACGGCGCTTTTCCCCTTCATCTTCCAAACTTTAAGTGAACTGTCGCTGTAGTGCTAACACGAACGAGCGAAAACGACCTCGCGCCGGATCTGCGGTAGCGAAGCGATCACGAGCCAACAGACGCGCGAAAGATTCCTGAGTGAGCTCGCGAGCCTCATCCTCTCCCCGGCCCTGGCGCTGGAGGAAGCGAAATATCGGTTGATAATACGCATCGCATAACTCGCTCAACGCCGATTGGGCTGCCGGGGTCCCTCCTCGAGCCGCCAGCACGAGTGTCCAGCGCGTCCTGGCAAACGCGGATCCAAACTCAGTTCCATGGGCAAAAGCTTGAGCGCAACCAGTCTGTCGAGTTTGGCTTGGCGCGCCTTGTACACGAAGCCTATGCCACCACGACCGACCAACCCGAGGATCTCCAATTGGGGAAAGGCTTCGCGCAATAGTTTCAGATCCGGCGGTTCCGTGAAGACGATCTCAGGCGGATCAACAACCGCGGCAGGCTGATCCAACGGCCACGAGGGAATCGAATTCAGTAATAGCAGGTCAAGGAAACGCTGGCTTACAAGGAGAATCTCAACGATTCCAGATGCCGTTGAGAGTGCTTCGCGAGGAATGATGCGATTTTTGTCTGTTCATTTGTCGAGAATTCAAAAGGGTAGTTGAACACCAGTGAATCATAGGCAGCGACATCGTGAATCGAGAACACACGAAACCAACCTCCTCGGTATCCAGTGTTCACCATCCACTAACCTAAATGAAAAAGACTATTAAATCTCCAGTGGAACAGCGGTCCGCCACTCCGGCACCTTCGGTACCGGGCCTCATTCACCCCATCATCATCTACCCATTTCGGCAACCCAACGATCTTTCCAATCTTGAGGAACTCTACCGACTGGTCGCCAAGCTGGATGGCTCACCAAGAACTTACGCAAAGCCAGTGACGGTCATGGCTCGAAAGACGTATTTCTCGGTCGAGAACGACGCGAGTTTCCAGCGTTTCCGTAAGGATGTCGTCGCGAAACACTCCAACATCCTGGACGCTTGGTGTGTCGATACGTGTCAAATGTGGTATTCCGGATTGGGAGCGGCTTTCGAGAGGGGTGGCCCACAGGATGTCTATTGGCTGATCCCGGGTGACTTCAACTACGGGACACCCGGAGGCCGAGAGGTCCTCAGTCGGCTCCATGATCTTCCAGAGATCATTCTAGAACTTAACCAGGATTTTTGTATCGGAGAGATTGCCACCGATCACGCGCATTCCAAGCATCTGATCGACACCTATGGAACTTTGGCGTTACTTTATACTTGGTTTCCCAAAGAGGCCCAGGAGATCCGCCAGTTTACCGAACGTCCGCGTTCAGAATTTTTCGCGATTCGCCACGGGTTCCTCGGGGAAGTGCTGCGCCAGCGATGGTTTGCGTATGAACAGACCATGGTAACTTTGCTCCATGCGGTGTTCGGCGGGCGTCGCATCAGCCGCTTCTTGGTCGGCCAGATTTGCGATCTTCCCAGCGATGGGGAGTCCTTCGCTGCCGCCAGTGCGCAGGTGGAACGAACCGAGCGTGTGCTTAAAACGTTGTGGCGTGAACGACACGAAAAAGAACCCAGTTGGAGCACTCAATTCCGTGCATTAGAGATGCAGTCAGACCATGTCCGACGCGCCGCACTGACCGTGCTCCAAAACCTCCTGAGTTGAGCTGCTGCCAGTCTCCCATTGCATCCATGAGAACCACTCCTCGTCCAAATCTCTGTTCCCTCAACTTTTTCTGCACCGCTCCCCAGGCCAAAGAAGTCAGCCTTGTAGGCGACTTTAACAACTGGAACCCCGCAACTCACCCGATGAAACAAGGGCCCGATAAAGTTTGGGTAGTCCAGCTCGAATTGAAGCCAGGACATCATCGCTACGCCTTCCGTGTCGATGGGGTGCTCACCCTCGACCCACACGCACAAGGCATCACTCGGAATGATCAAAACGAGCGGGTTTCGTTGGTCCCTGTGAGTGGCCGATAATGTCCAAACGGTCGAAGTACATTATCGAGCCAGCAATGTCATGCGCATGAGCAACACATTCGGGTTGGGTCGTGGAAAGGGAAAACCATAACCCAACGCCTGATTCCATAGGTGTCTGACGAGGCTGGGGGCGCTCGGGTATCTGGGCGGCTGAAATCCCGGAAGAGGCAGTCTTTTCAAAGGATTGGCAATCGCACCCTTCGGCCTTAGGGTGAGCTCGATGACCAACCGCAGTCGTCCCATTTGGATCGCCGTCTCAGTGGTAGCACTTGTCTGGCTCCTTGCATGGGCCGGGCTGTCGGTGGCTCGCCATCTGAAGGTGACGCCAGACAAGGTACAACACTACTTGTCGACGTTGGACTTTGCTAGGCTTTCACCCCATCAACGCCAGGTGGCGTTACGCAAACTGGCCGCCATGCTGAACGCTCTCTCGCCCGATGAACGACGAGCGGTACGGCTCAATCGTGAATTCGCCTCGTTATTCCGTTCGCTGACGGACGCTGAAAAGGGAGAATTCTTGGAACTGACCATGCCCTCAGGATTTAACCAGATGCTCACCGCCTTCGAGCAAATGCCGGAAGACCAGCGCCGCAAAGCCATTGAGGATACGATGCGACGACTGCAGGAGCAGACGCCCATCGCCGACGGATTAGACTCCCCAGGCAATGCCATGGCCGGCGGCCAGGAACTCAGCCCTGAATTGCGTGACAAGATGGTAAAACTCGGTGTTAAAACCTTCATGGATCAAGGCACTCCCGAAACCAAAGCGGAGCTCCAACCGGTGCTCGAAGAGATGCAGCGCACCATGGAGGCAGGGCGCTTGTTCCGTCCTCAACGACGCGCTCGCAACGAATGAGCACCTTCCAGTCGCCATCCTTGGGTGCCTTCACCTTGATCGAATTGCTCGTCGTGATCGCGATTCTAGCCGTTCTGGCCGGGTTACTTCTCCCCGCAACCGCAAAAGCTACTGAACGCGGCCGATCCGTTGCGTGTCTCTCCAATCTCAAGCAGTTCGGCCTGGGACTGAGACTCTATCTGGATGAAAATCACAACCGCTTCCCCATCATGCTGAACCGCGCCAAAGGCACCAACGCGCCGGCGTCGAACTCCGTCGATAGAGTGTTCGGAAACCAAATCGGTAACGCTGCCGCTTTTCATTGCCCTTCCGATCGTCAGAATTATTTCAAGGAGACCGGTTCCAGTTACTTCTGGAACTTCCTGCTCAACGGCCAGCGAGCGGACGCCGTCCGGATCATGGGAATGCCGGTGAAGGAGAACGGGGTGGCACTGTTCAGTGACAAGACCGACTTCCACGCCGTCCGAGGGCCAGGCAAAGGAAAGAACCATCTCTACGCCAATGGGTCGGTGAAGACCTTTTTCACCGTCGAAACCGAACCGATCGCGCCGTGATCCAACTCCAAGCCTTACGCAAACTCTTCGGGCAACGAGTAGCGGTTGACTCGCTCGATCTAGTCGTTCCTCAGGGGGTCGTGTTTGGACTCCTCGGACACAATGGTGCCGGAAAAAGCACGACTATCGGGATGCTGCTCGGCCAGGTTTGGCCGACTTCAGGTCAGCTCCTAGTCCGCGGTTTTGATGTGATTGCGAACCGGAAAGATGCCCTGGCTAAAGTGGGTGCCATCTTCGAAGCTCCAGTCTTTTACGATTACTTAAGCGGCTGGCGAAATCTGGAAATCCTGGCCAGCTATTCTGCACTGACCCCGACAAAACGTCTCAGCGAAGTGGTGGCTTGGGTCGGGCTTTCGGGCCGGGAACATTCCCTGGTTCGCACCTACTCGCACGGAATGCGTGCGCGTCTGGCATTGGCCCAGTCGTTGCTTCCGGCACCCGACCTGCTCATTCTGGACGAACCGACGAATGGCCTGGATCCGGAAGGCATCCACGAGATGCGCGAAACCATCCGCCGCCTGCACGCTGAATTCGGGCTCACGATTTTGCTTTCGTCCCACTTGCTGAGTGAAGTGGAACAACTCTGCACACGCATCGCGGTGTTGCACCAGGGAACCAAGGTGTTCGACGGCTCCCTTGCCGAGGCAACCCGCGGGAGCAACCGTGTCCGGTTGGTTACGGAAAATTTCCCGGAGGCTGTCGTACGACTCCAAAACGCCGCCTTGGTTACCGGCTCAGATGGAACCGAATTCATGACACTCGCGACTGGCTCCACCACCGCAATAGTCGCTAAACAGCTCGTCGAATGGGGCTTTCCAGTACATGCCATCTCGCGCGAGGAATCCACGCTCGAGCAATTCTATCTCTCGCTCGTTAAGAAGTCGTCCAGCATTCGCTAATTCCACGCCACTTCAAATCCTGTGTTCTTCCTGCAGCTTAAACACGAACTTTGGAAACTGTTCGGCAAGAAACGCACTTACATTGGGTTCGGCGCGTTCCTCCTCGTCCAACTGGCAGTCATCCTGATGTTTCGCTACACCAAAGCCGCCGGGGCAATCCGCCGCGCACTCGAAGGGGGCGGATACTCTGCGGTCGATTTTCTCACGGCAGGCACCATTGCGACTCAGATCGTGATCCCAGTAGCCTATTTATTGCTCCCTCTTTACGTCACCCTGGTCGGAGGCGACCTCGTCGCGAAGGAAACCGAGGATGGCACCATGCGCATGATCCTGGCTCGACCCATCTCACGACTTCGACTTCTGACCCTCAAGTGGTCAGCTGGCACATTGTTCTCGTTCACACTCTCGTTGATTTTGGGCGGCTTTGGATGGCTGCTTGCCTCATTCTGGTTTCCGCAGGGAGGGCTCTTCGCCATCCAAATCGATGGTGGCGGTCCGGGGGGTGGATTTGCCGTCTTTGGCCCTGCTGAAGGCGCCTGGCGCTATGCCACCGCTCATGCGCTCCTTGCCACCAAGGCGGTAACCCTATTGAGTCTCGCTTTTCTCTTCTCTTGCTTTAACATGAAGCCCGCAGCCGCTACTATTCTCGCGCTTTCCGTCATGTTCGTGAATGTCATCCTCATGAACATTCCGTGGTTCGCGGACTATAAGTCTTGGTTCCTCACCCACCACCTGAATCTCTGGCAATGGATGTTCCTGCAAACGACACCAGTGACGCGCATGGCAGAATCACTCTGCCTACTTTTTGGCTTCAATGTCACGTTCTTTGCCATCGGCGCGGCGACCTTTCAGGTCCGGGACATTAAGTCATGACGTTGCACTTTCACTTGAACCAATCCCGCCGCCAGACCCGTTCGCCGATCATTCAGCATTCTAGCTGCTTTGCTGCGAACCGCTTGACATTGGCTCTAGGGCTCGCGTGCCAGTTTTTTGCAGCGTTGGCAGCAGGACATTGGGCCTTCGAACCAGTGGAAGCGGTGTCGATACCGACCGTACAAAAAGGGAGATGGGCTAGAACACCCGTCGATCACTTCGTGCTGCACGCCTTGGAAAAACAGGGGTTGGAGCCAGCGCCAGCAGCCAGTTTCGAACAGTTGCTGCGACGGACGTCTCTGGGTTTGACGGGGCTACAACCCACGCCAGAAGAACTGGCGGGGTTCGTCACGGAGGGTACACCTGAGGCCTATAATCGGTGGGTAGAACGGCTTCTTGCATCGCCGCACTACGGTGAACGGTGGGGCCGACACTGGCTGGATCTGGGTCGTTTCGCAGAGAGCGATGGCTTTGAACACGATGCACTTCGCCCACATTCCTGGCGATACCGCGATTATGTGATCAGCTCACTCAATCGAGACAAACCCTTCGATCAGTTTATTCGAGAGCAAATCGCCGGAGACGAGATATGGCCTGAAGAACCGGAGGCGCTGATTGCCACAGGATTCAATTTGCTGGGGCCGGATATGGTGGATTCAGCCGATCAAATTCAACGGCGATTGAATACGTTGAATGATATGGCGGACACGACAGCCGCCGTCTTTTTGGGCCAGACCCTGGGATGCGCCCGTTGTCATGACCACAAAAGTGAACCGTTCTCTCAAGTGGACTATTACAGATGGCAAGCATTCTTTGCCCCTGCCGAATTTTGTCGCGAGGCACCCGTTCCGACGAAAGCCGAGCAACAAGTGCACCTCGCGGCCCAAACAGATTACGAGCGACGCAGCCGCCCTCAATGGCTGCGAATCCAATCGCTGGAAGCCTCGGTACGGCTGCAACTGTGGGAATCCAAATTGTCCACCCTTTCGGGTGATGCGCGTACGGCGCACCGAACACCCAAGGAACACCGCACACCGGAACAAGAGGCGACGGTGCAAGAGACCGCGCTACAGGTCAAGGTGAGCGACTCGGGGGTATTCGCAGCCCTTTCAGTGGGGGGGCAGCTCGAACGGAAGCGCTTGGACGAAGAACTTCGTCGAATTCCCAAACCCACGCCACTACCTCAAGCGATGGTTTTGCGCACAACCAATGGCCCCCCACCCCTCACGCGGGTCTTGTATCGCGGCGATTACAACTCGCCACAGCAGGAAGTCCAAGCCGCAGTGCCTAGCATATTCAAACAGTTTCCTGCCTCTTCGTTTCTTGGTGCCGTCTCGGCCCGGAGAGGTCGAACTGCCTTGGCCGACTGGATCGCAAACCCGAGCAATCCACTGACCGCCCGCGTTCTGGTGAACCGGATTTGGCAACATCATTTTGGCCGGGGGATCGTTCGAACATCCAGCGATTTTGGAACCAAAGGGCAGCCACCGACTCACCCGGAACTACTTAACTGGTTGAGCCGCGAATTCGTCGCACATAATTGGAGCATCAAGCATCTCCATAGGATTCTCCTGTTGTCCTCCGTCTACCAGCAAAGCACCACGGCAGCGCAGACCACGTTGGAGCTCGATCCCGAGAATCAATGGTTCGCGCGACAGCATATCCAACGGCTCGAGGGTGAAGTAATCCGCGACAACCTGCTGCTGATCAGTGGATGCTTAAATCGAACCCTAAGTGGTCCCAGTGTCTCACCGCCCATCCCAGAGGACATCCTCAAATCAGCCAACCGCTGGACCATCAGTCCTGACTCAGCGGATCACCTCCGTCGGAGTGTCTATGTCGTGGCACGCCGTAATTTGCGTTTTCCGTTCCTGGAGGTTTTCGACGCTCCGGACAGCAATGTGAGTTGCCCTGAACGTGGACGCAGCACAACGGCGCCTCAGGCCTTGAGCCTGTTGAATTCACCGGAAGTGATGGTGGCATGCACGCGGACCGCATCGCGGCTGCTGCGCGAATCGACGACTCAAAGCGATTTTGTCAGCCGAACTTATCACACCATACTCGGTCGAGCTCCGAGCCCGCGGGAACGGGCGCTGGCGCAAGAGTTCCTTGGCGGATCCCCCCCATCTGAGTTATGCAGGGCATTGTTCAATTTGAATGAGTTTGTTTATGCCCCATGACTCGAACGAACCCTGCCACGGTCCCGCCAGTTTCCTGCCGACTCACGGAATGTATCGTCGCGAATTTTTGACCCGTTCGGGCTCCGGGCTTGGCTGGCTGGCTCTGGCTTCGATGCTGCAAGCGGAACAGGCGAGCGTGCGATCCAATGCGATTTCATTGGAAGGCGATCTCGCGAATCCGTTGACCCCTCGGCCGACACACTTTCAGGCACACGCCCGAAGCGTTATCTTTTTATTTATGTCAGGCGGGCCGAGTCACGTGGATCTATTCGATCCCAAACCAGAACTGCATCGGCTCGCTGGTCAACCGATCCCGGAATCGTTCGGAGCCTTTAAAACACGCCGCAACGTCGCCCGAAACCATTTGATGCCCTCGCTGCGCCCGTATCGCCCCCGGGGCCAATCGGGTATCGAAGTATCCGAGTTCCTCCCGCATCTTGCCGGATGTGTCGATGATATCTGTCTGCTGCGCGGTTGCTATGGCGACAGCGTCACGCATCCGGAGTCGGTCTACCTCATGAATACCGGTTCGATACTTATGGGCCGCGCGAGTCTGGGGTCCTGGGCAGCGTACGGTTTGGGAACCGTTAATCAGAATATGCCGGCCTTCGTCGTGCTTCCGGATCCCGCCGGTTGGGTCAAGGGAGGTGCTCCAGCCTGGAGTAACGGGTATCTGCCGACTGCCTATCAAGGGACATTGCTGCGCGGCGGTGATTCTCCGGTGCTGGATCTGAAGACCCCGGTCGGGATTAGCGAGGCGCAGCAGCGCGACACCATTAATTTGGTCAATCGATTAAATCGTGAAACGCTGCCGGAATCCTCGGATGCAGCCGAACTGTCAGCCCGAATTGCGGCCTATGAACTTGCCTTTCGAATGCAGAGTCACGCCCCCGCGGTTGTCGACCTCCGGGGGGAGACACTGGCTACACGCCGACTTTATGGACTGGACGGCGTGGTCACCGCCGAGTTCGGCACGCGCTGTCTACTGGCCCGACGTCTGGTAGAGTCTGGTGTTCGTTTTGTACAAATCTATTGCGGCGACACCAATGGTTGGGACGGGCATTCGGATATGGAGCGGAACCATTCGCGTCTGTGCGCCCAGAGCGATCTCCCGGTCGCAGGCCTGCTCCAAGACCTTCGAAGCCGAGGTTTGCTCGATTCCACTCTGGTCATATGGGGTGGCGAATTTGGACGTATGCCCATGAGTGAGGGCACCAACGGCCGGGACCACAATCCACATGGATTTTCGATGTGGATGGCCGGGGCCGGTGTTCGAGGTGGCCAAGTCATCGGGGCCACGGATCCAGTTGGCCTCCGGGCCGAGTTGGACCGCACGCACGTGCATGACCTGCACGCGACCATTCTGCACCTACTCGGCTTAGACCACGAACGCCTGACGTTTCGCCACAATGGACGAGACCAGCGCCTGACAGATGTCGCCGGAACGGTGATTCAAAAAGCGCTCTCCGGTTGAAAACTGAGATCGGGCTTATTAGGATGAGAGTCCTGCTGCTAAATGAACCGACCCACATCCAGGCACTCTACGGACTGAATCACCCATTTACTACCGGCTTTGGCTGCCAAGGCCTGCTAGCCCAAAGCCTCACTGAACGGGGAGTCCGTTACACCATCACGGATATTGGCGGACACATCCTGCACTCCATGATCCGATAAGCCCGAACTGGATCTCAGAGGGGCACCCAGTCGGCCCGACCGTCGATCCAGAGACTCTCTCAATCGGATGGCCCTAAATCGACCAACCCTCACGGTAGGCTCGTCGCAAGAACTGATTTGCCCCTGGCAAGTTCAGAAACTCCAATTTGTCAGAATCCCATGCGAGCCGGACTTTTGTTAGGTGCTCTCGCAGTTGAGTCCGGAGGGCCACATTGCCAAGCAAAACGGTCTCTGTGAGCGGACCCGCCCAATCGAAGTTGGAACCGGCAATGGCACCACCCTTGCAGGCATTGATCCATTCCTGATGATGGCCGGGAGAACGCATCAGTTTTTTAGGTGGTTCGCCGTACTCCCTCGCCAACTTTTCGGGGAAGAGACGCCACTTGCGCCAGTCGGTCATGATCACGCCTCTGTCCCCGATCAGCAGATGCCCATTGTCGCCCATCACCTCATTGTCCTGAAGTTGTTCAGGCCGGGGCGGTCTCAGCCCGCCATCCCACCACACAAGTTTCACTGCCGGCAACGGTCCGCGCGCCGGGAATTGATAAGTCACCGTCGATCCCAGCGGGTAGGTCTCCTGGTTCACTCGCGTCGACGAGGCTTCAACACTGGTCGGCGCACCAAGCTTCAGTGCGCGAAACACCGGGTCGAAATAGTGACAACCGATGTCCCCGAGAGCACCTGTCCCGAAATCCCACCAACCGCGCCATTTGGCGGGCAAATATGCCGGGTGATAAGGCCGCCATGGCGCGGGGCCGACCCATAGATCCCAATCGAGCGTGTCTGGTACTACCGGGGTATCGGTCGGACGACTGACACCTTGGGGCCAATACTCGTCGAAGAGTCCGCGCGACGGTCGATCCGTCCAAATGTGGATCTCGCGAATTGGCCCCACGGCGTTATCCAAAACAAATTCCTGCAACCGCCGTGTCTCTTCGGAAGATTGGGCTTGATTTCCCATCTGCGTGGCAACCTTCGCGACGAGAGCCGCTTTGCTGATCTCGCGGGCTTCCCATACGGAGTGGGTGAGGGGCTTTTCGCAATACACGTGCTTTCCCAAACGGAGTGCCGTCATCGTCGCAGGCGCATGATGATGATCCGGAGTCGCCACGATCACCGCGTCAAAGTCGCGGTGAAATGTGTCGAACATCTTTCGATAATCCTTGAACTGTCGCGCGCCAGGAAACTTTTTGAATGTACCGGCCGCGTGGCGCCAATCGACATCGCACAAGGCCACGATGTTCTGACTCTTGAGTTGCTCGATATCGCCGCCACCCTGCCCCGCCACTCCAATAGCGGCGATATTCAGCTTCTCATTCGCTGCATACGTCCGTGCCGAACCGGCTCGCAGAATAGTAAAGGTGACGGCTGCCTTGGCGGTAGTCTTCAGGAAGCGACGACGGCTGGATGAGTGGGTGGTAGGATTCATGGCATTCTTTCATTGGGAATCAATAGGGCATCCGACGCGGCGTAGATCACCAACATTCGGAGCCATGACAACATTCTTTAAGACTCCTGGCATGGGGCGCATCTCATTCACTTCGCGTCTCGCGCCAGGATTTGTTTCACCAGCACGTCTTGCCGGCCCAACGCTTGACGGTCGAGACGTCGTGAGGTGGATTCTCCAGTGGCCCAGCGCACCGTCAATTCAATGATTCCAGGCGTCGGGGGAATCGGGAAATTGAGTTGTGTGGTGGATTGAGAAAGATAACCGCTTCCGGCGTACACTTCTGAGACTCGGAACCAACCGTCAGCACCCCGGACTTCCACCCGGGCACCAACCCCAGTGGGATTGCCTTTTCGGCCTTCAAGCCGGACACGCATTTGTGCGGGCATCGATGGGCGATCCATTAATGTGCTCTCCAATGCGATCATCCCGCCATCGTTCGGAGCCAGCACTATGTCTGGAAACCCATCGCCATTGAGATCGGTGAACCCCAAGGCTCGAGCGTCCACTCGTTGCATTAAACCACTTTCCGCCGGCCCCACAGCCTGGAAGGTGCCTTGCTTGCTTCCAACCAGCAGCAATCCTAAGCTGCCATCCATTCGTTGCATCTCCAGATTGAGTGGGTAGAAGTTCTGAGACAAAACCAAATCTGGATAGCCGTCCCCATTGGCATCGATTGCCGACGTCCCAAATGTGGGAGCGAGTTGAGCCTCGACCGGTAGTGGGCGAAAGTCGAAATGCCCGCCCGAGTTGATCCAAAGCCCCGTCTCCAGTGTTTCGATAGCGACGGAATATGCGCGGTTCAAGGCGGACACAGGAAACAAGTCGGTCAGTGTCGCGACAGAGAGTGAGGCAAATGTGGGGTGTGCCTCCGCTAATGGGGGAAATGCATTGAGCAACGGTTCTCGCCCCCTCAAGGCAACCAACCGATCACCCGAGTAGCCGGCTTCAAGCAAATTGGTGACACCCAAATCAAAAAAATCACCTCGATACAGATGAAGAGCCTTGCCGCGCGCAGCCCGGTACCGGCTGTTGGTACCAAAGTTTGAGGTGATGAAATCGACATCGCCATCGCAGTCCACATCGGTCGCAGCGACCCCCTGCCACAAACCTGGGCGAACTCCAAATCCAACCTCCGGTGTAGCGTCCTTGAGTTTGCCCTGACGATTCAGAAAACAGCGCATCGTCCCCCATTCCTGGCTGATGATCAAATCAACCCAGCCATCTTTGTTCACGTCCGACCAAATGGCCCCGGTGACGACGCCAAGTGTCGTCAGACCATCAGCCAGGGTGCTGGTGGCTTCAACGAACGTTCCCCCGTCATTACGTAACAAAAAACTACGGGCCGGCAATGGGTATTGACCGGGCACCGAGCGGCCACCGACAAATAGGTCTAAATCCCCATCCCGATCCAGATCCGCGGCGACAACGACGCTGCCCGCGTCGTGTTCGCGCGGCAAGGCCCCGTCGGGCGCCCTACGAAAGTCGCCCTTCCCGTTATTCCAGTAGAGTCGGTCCTGCAATCTCGCATCGCCAGGCTTTGTTTCCACACCCCCTGAGACGACATACAAGTCCAAGTCACCATCGCCATCAGCGTCAAAAAACAGAGAACCAAGATCTTCACTTGGCGCATCGGCCTGGAAGGCTGCGGGTCGATGGGCTGTGAACTGGTGGTCTGGGCCGTGAATGCCTAGAACACCGGGTTCCCCGGCGCTTCCGCCGAGGAAGAAATCCTCATCGCCGTCTCCATCGATATCAGCCAGCGCTAGTCCCGGCCCCATCTGAGACACTTTCCACGGAATCAACGGCTCGCGCAGCGTGTCCTCAAAAGAATGCTCCAAATGGGCAAAAGCGAGCAACCGATTGGAGGATGAGAACCAAGGGCGGGCCTTGGTTGCCACATCCACTGCGGAGGGCTCCGTTGCTGGTTCCACCAAAGTATAATGGCGGTCTGCCGGAAGGTTCTCGAAGGTCTGATGGATTCCACTGGGCCAACGGACGTGCAACCGAGGGACGATGGTTTTCTCCCCCAACCCGAAGTGCACGATGGGTTCATTGGCCGACATAAACCCACTGGCTAGGGAGACGGTCCTTGACTGAAGGCCTTGTGCCGTTTCCGCGGTGATGTGTGCCCCGATACCCCAGCGGTTGCTCCTGGAACCTTTGAGACCCAGAGTGACTCGGTGGTTCCGGTATTCTTGGTTGCGGTAGAGCGAGACAGTTTCGCCCAAATTCATCACCACCAAATCCAGGTCGCCATCTCGATCCAGATCCCCCAGCGAAGCCCCAAAACTGGCCGACAAGTGGTTCAATCCCCATTCGGAGGCAATGGGGTCAAAACTCAAGTTGCCGTCGTTGCGAAACGCCAGGTTACGTTCCTTGAGAATCGCCTCATGACGCCACCCGGGATTGCCCCGCTGCTTCATCCGAGTCAACAAGTCTCCGTTCAGATAGTCCCGTGCCATGCCATTGGCGACAAATAGATCCACCCAACCATCGCCGTCGAAATCGCCGAATTTGGGTGACCAAGTCCAGTCCGTGGCAGACACGCCGGCGGTGAAAGCAGCCTCCAGAACCATAGGAGTCCCGGTACCAAGGAAAAAGGCGTTTCGCGGAAATTGCCTCGGGTTGGAACGGGTAAGAAACCAAGCGTTCTTTTCGGAACTGTTATCCAGCAGGAGACGGCGTGCATGAGAGGATCCCGCCATATCGGTAGCCAACAAATCCATCCACCCATCATTATTCACGTCGGCCACGTCGGTGCCCATGGAGGAATGCGGCACATGTGGCAATGAGGTGCGGGCCTGGTCCTTGAACGTGCCATCACCTTGATTGCGCCATAGGCGGTCCGGTGTCTTATGGTCATTAGCCACGTAAAGATCCAGCCAGCCATCACCGTCAAAATCCCACCAACTCACTCCGAGACCGATATCATTGCCTCGAATACCCGCCTGCGCCGTTGCGTTGGTGAAGGTTCCATCGGATCTCTGATGAAACAACACATCCCCCTGTCCAGCAATGGCGAGCTCAACCCGCCCCTCGCCACGTTCAATTAATTCGAACAATTCTCGAAATGCCGATGCGACTTCGCCTTTTCCATCGGCGCCGCGATTGACGATGCCGCGACTACCCGCTTCGGCGGAACTGCGGGGCAATGCTTGGTCTCGATGCAGCGCATCCCGATGCGTCAGCAGATACAAATCAATCCGACCGTCACGATCGTAATCCGCGAAAGCCCCCATGATGCTTGCCCCCACCCAAGCCAATCCCAATGCCTCGGCACGTTCGACAAACGTTCCATGCCCATGATTGACAAACATCAGATTTGGCGCGTTGAGGCAACAGACGTAAAGATCCAAGTCGCCGTCATTGTCCATGTCGACAAAACTCATCCCGGTGCACCACCGCCCAAGGCAGCGAATTCCGGCAGACTCCGTCATGTCTTCGAACAGGAACTCGCCCCGGTTCCTGTAAAGACGACATCCCTCGTTGTAATAGGAAATCGCGATCTCTGGGAGACCATCTCCCGTGACATCCCCGACACAAATGCCGGCGCCGGCACCATGTTCCTGCATGAGAACCAGCGACGCATTGGTGGGGTACGAATGAATTCGTTCCAGGCCTGATGCGGACGGAAGAACTCTTAAGAACAGTGAGCCCGAGCCTGGTTTTCGATCTGGAAAGGACTCATAGGCGGGGTTTTGCGCGAGGGCAAATGCGGACACCGACGCAGCCAATAGGAGGAAAAACCAACGATTCAAGCTCTGGACTCGAAGCGATAGAAAAACCATGACGGCTCACGGGTTCGTGAACTGGAGTTACTGAACTCAGGGCAGCTCGCGAATTCGAATGTTCCTGAATTCCACCACAGCCCCCTCCGATTCCAAACAAAGGTAACCTGTACGAGGCTCAATTTTGGTGCCGCCAGACACCTCCTCCCCGTTGACCCAAAGCCGGATTTCCCCGTTGATCGCCCGGATGTAGTAGTGGTTCCAGTGTCCCAGGCCTTTACTACGATTTAACCGTGGGAAACTGCGATCACCACTCGGGGAAACCGGAGGAAACGGCTCCATTTTCGCACCGCCCACCGGGAAGACGTCCCCATGGGTAGTAAACCAATCTGCCTTCTTCTTGGCATCTCGCTCGTATTGTGCCGTGTAACCGTGATCCAACACCTGCACCTCAATGCCCTGCGGATAAGAATTCCGTTTCAAGGCCTTGATTGAAGATTCCGGAGCCCACACAAAAATCCCGGAGTTGCCGCCTGCTTGGTAATGTTGCCACTCAGCCACCAGTTCGAAATTGGTATAGGGCTTCTTTGTGCGAATGACACCTATCGGCTGGCCTTTACAACGAGCGACACCATCCTTCCAAGTATAGGTATCAGGGTCGAGGTTCACATTCACAAAGTCGTCCTCACCGAGCACGCGCCAACCGAGTCCTTTGCCATCAACGAACGCCTTGGGTGGTTCACTCTGCGATTTGGTGTCCTCGCCAAGTATCGTCGATCGCAACGGAATCGTGAAATATGCCAACACGAGAGCCATCGCTGCATAAAGAGGATATGTTTTCATGAAAAATCAGACCGGTTGACTAAAACCATCAGCGGGATGCGTCCTTCGATGCAATCGATTTTTTAACCCCTCGGTTTAGAAGGCCGCATCTCAGTTTTTTTCGAGGTTGTAGCGATGCGGGCTGCGATTGTGGTTAGTTATTGGCGAGGGAGGGAGGTTTGGCGTGTGGGAAGAGATCGTGCCAGCGGTGGTTGCGCCAGAAGGTTTCCAGGCACAAGAGGGCC
>SXSK01000327.1 GCA_005793375.1 Verrucomicrobiales bacterium
CGGTCCTCAGGCGTAATTGTCAGGATGTCTTGAGGTATCTTACCGACATTTCTCTCGCAAACCTGCGCTCACAAACGCTCCAGATACCGGACAGAATCGACACCTCTTCCGGCAATTCGGAGAAGCGAGTTTTCCAAAGTGACCCCGTGTTGATCGCATCCAGCTTACTGACTCTCTCGGACGTAGGCCACCACCACCGCTCTCCGGGGTATGCCTTTCAATCGCCACCACTTGACCTCAGGACGATCCTACCTTGACAAAAGAGGGAACGGGTTCCGGCTCAGGATCCGGACTCGCCAGAGGGCTTGTGGAGGCTGGAACCCGGAAACGGTGACAGGAACCCGGACGGTCGTTAGGCATTCGCATCGAGGGGCTGATTCTGGGGTTCTCGCTTTCTTGAGGACTGAACTCCACTTCAACCGATCTGGAGGAGATCCATAGCTTGGCTTCCAAAGGGTGAATTCCGCCGCCGCTGAGTCGTTGAAACGTCAGTGGACGAGGGTGAACATGGGTGGACTTGTTGTTACCAGGCGTTGTTACTTTTGCCCCAGTTTACGCAACCCGTTGAAGGAGAACGTGGCGGAGAGAGGGGGATTCGAACCCCCGATACGGCTTTTGACCGTATACCGGTTTAGCAAACCAGCGCCTTCAGCCACTCGGCCATCTCTCCGCTCAACGGCCGAGAAAGAATCATGCGCCGCGGACGGGGTCAAGTTTCGTTACCCGTTAATCAGGTTTGAATTGCGTCCGGACCACCAAACTTGCGAAATGGAGGGGTTGCCTATGAAACATTTCCGGTTCTCTCATGTCTTGGCGTTTGTCGCCCTGGCGCTCGGATTCTTGGCCCCTCGCACTCACGCGGCCGATGCCCCGAAATTCGAGCTGAAAAGCGGGGATCGCGTCCTGTTCCTCGGGGATACATTCTTCGAACGCGAAGGCGATTACGGCCATATTGAGGCCCGACTCACCACCGCGTTCCCTGATCAAAATGTGACGTTCCGCAATCTTTCCTGGGCCGGTGACACTCCCATGGGACGTGCCCGCGCCAGTTTCGATTGGAACAAGTCCCCCGAGGACTGGTTGAAACGCGTTAAGGAGCAGTTGGATTTGGTCAGGCCAACGGTCGTTTTCCTAAGCTACGGCATGACGGCCACCCTCGAGGCCGCCGCCCTCAAATCGCCGGACGCCCAAGTGGCTTACGTGGCTCGATTCAAGAGTGAAATCGGCCGACTCCTGAACGCGGTGGACGAAGTCAGCGGCCAGCGAGTCAGTGCCGTGATCCTGGGTCCGCTTCAAATCCAGGGAGATCGGCCGGATTCCGCTCGGGCTGGGATCGCGGTGGCGGTCTCCGAAGCCCTACAAACCGTGGCCACCGAGCGCCCTCAATCCCGTTACGTGGATGTGCTCCAGATCAGCCGTCGCATGTCGATGATGCGAATGAAAACCTACGATTCGCCGGTGATTCCGGACGATAGGGGTTATCAATACCTGGCGGATCGCATCGCTGAAGATCTCGGTCTGGCGAAGATCGAGTCCAAAGAATCCGAACTCCTCCTGGGGGCAATCCGCAAAAAGAACGAACTCTTTTTTCATCGGTGGCGCCCAGAGAACTGGACGTATTTGTTTGGATTCCGAAAACATGAACAAGGGCGGAACGCGGTTGAAATTCCACAGTTCGAGCCATTGATTGTCGAGTGGGAAGGGTTGATCGGCGGCTTGCGTCATTTGAAGGCGCCCGACGCCAACGCGCAGGCCAAAGTGAAAGCTCGGTTGGACCAAGCCGCCACGCCCAAGCCTCGCCGGGAGATCACGCCCCAACCTGTCCCCACCTTTGCGGTGGCCGAAGGCTTCGAAGTGAATCTTTGGGCCGAGAATCCTGAATTGTTCAAGCCCATCCAGATGAATTGGGATGCGCAGGGTCGGCTTTGGCTGGCCAGTTCGCGCACCTATCCGCAGATTGCGCCCGGTCAGGACGCGGCGGATTCCGTGGTGGTCCTGGAAGATACCAATGGCGATGGCAAAGCCGATAAATCAACGGTGTTTGCAGATGGGTTACTCATTCCGACAGGGGTATTACCGGACAACAAAGGGGGCGTGTATGTGGCCGCCAGCAGTCAACTGCTTCATTTCGCGGATACGAATGGCGATGGCAAAGCGGACAAGAAGACCATCGTGATGACCAGTTTCGGCACCGAAGACACCCACCATAATCTGCACACCTTGCGCTGGGGATACGATGGCCATCTCTACATGAACCAATCGATCTATACGCACTCGCATATTGAAACGGTACATGGTGTCCGTCGGTTAAATAGCGCTGGCATTTGGCGGTTTCATCCAGAGATCTGGGAAATGGAGATCTTTACCAAGGGCGGCTGCAATCCTTGGGGACATCACTGGGATCAATTTGGGAACTCGTTCTTCACGGATGGGGCTGGCGGCAAAGGGATTTATCACGCCATGGAAGGCGCCACCTACTTCACGTACTCAGACATGCGTCGTGAAGGCGAAAGCATTAGCCCTGGCAATTATCCAAAGTTCGCGAGTCTCGAAGCGGTACACAGCCCGGCATTCCCCGCTGACTGGCAGGGCAACCTGATCACCTGCGACTTCCGAGCCCATCGCGTCGTGCGTTTCGCCCTATCGGATGTGGGATCCACATTCCAAACCAAGGAAATGCCGGACCTCCTGCGGTCTACGAACGTGACGTTTCGACCAATTGACCTTCGGTTTGGGCCGGACGGCGCCTTATACATCGCGGATTGGTCGAACCCGATTATTCAGCACGGCGAAGTGGATTTCCGAGATCCACGTCGCGATCACGAGCATGGCCGAGTGTGGCGCGTCGCGGCGAAGGCGGGGATTTTCGCCAAGCGCCAGGATCTCACGAAGTTGTCCAACCACGCGTTGTTGGATCGAACCTTGTCGAAATATGGTTGGGAACAAGAGCAATCGCGTGCCTTGTTGCGTCAGCGATCAGGGAACCAAGTGCTGAGCGATGTGCGCCAATGGGTGGCTCGTCAATCGAACCCTCGAGCGAAACTGGAAGCGCTGTGGCTGCATGAAGCCTTCGGCAAACCCAGCAACGAACTGCTCGTTGAACTCGTTGCTGCCCAGGACGAACGAGTGCGCACCGCAGTGACCCGGCAGTTAAGCCGGTGACGATTGTCGGCGATCCCCCCAACAAAGCGGTAGAGGGCTGCGGCGCTCCAAAGGTGCCTTACATATTTTGGAGCTGCGGTGAACCTTCATGGTTTTAGACTTTCCTCCACTATTTCATTTCCCTTTATCTTTCCACAATCCCCGATCATCCTGCTCTCCTGATGGATTCACGCAAACTGGCGTTATTGTGCCAGAAATATGCCGACAACAAAAAAGCGGAAAACGTCGTCGTTTTGGACGTACGCAAATTGTCTTCGGTCACCGATTTTTACGTCATTGCCACTGGGACCAGCGAACCGCACCTACGAGCGATCGAAACCGAAATCACTGGAAAACTTCGCGAGGAGTACAAGATACGCCCGCGCGTGACGGAGGGAACTTCGCGCACCAATTGGGTTGTGGCGGACTATTTTGACGTGATCGTGCATTTGATGCGCGCCGATGTCCGAGCCCGGTACGACCTGGAAAGTCTCTGGAGCGATGCCCCGCGCGTTAAGCCCCCGGCGAAACGCGTGGCGAAAAAGGCCAAATCGGCGGTGGCCGCCGTAGAATCCGAATCCGATACGGACGCCGAATAACCCTCCGAAGTCCCGAAGGGGCGTCCCATGGCAGCCCAAGGCGAGTGCCCTCGGAGAGCAAGCCGCCCGAGGTATGGGGGTGGTTTGCTGAACAGACCACGTGTCCAGTCGGCAACTCATTTCGAAAAAATCGAACACAAGGTTGCCCTGGTTCGTCGCTCCAGCCAACAATCGTCACCACACCAATCGACGGTCCCAAATCGTATTGTTCTATGTTGAAGTTTAAGCCGTGTCTCAAGCCACTGAGTGGACGCCTGCTGAGCACCATGATCGGCGTGCTCGCCTCCGCCATTTGTCTCCAACCCAGCCACGCCCAGATTGCTGGCCAAGCAACACCCGTCGATCAACTCCGTGTTGCCAAGGATTTCCGAGTCGAGTTGTTGCACACCGTGCCCAAAGGCCAGGAAGGTTCCTGGGTCTCGATGTGCGTCGATCCCAAGGGACGCCTCATTGTCTCGGACCAGTATGGTGGCCTGTTCCGGGTTACACCCCCTGCGCTGGGTGGATCATCAAAAGACACCAAAATTGAACCGATCGCGGTGAATCTGGGTGAGGCCCAAGGACTGCTGTGGGCTTTCGATAGCCTTTACGTGGTCGTCAACAAGGGGCAGAAGTTTGAGAGCGGTTTGTATCGTGTCCGCGACACCAACAACGACGATCAACTCGACGAGGTGAGGCAGCTTCGCAAGATTGACGGTTCCAGTGAGCACGGGCCCCACGCGGTGCTGTTGCATCCCGATGGCAAATCGTTGGTAGTGGTTTGTGGCAATCACACAAAGCCATTGCCATTCGACACATCGTTAGTGCCTCGAACCTGGCAAGAGGATCATGTGATTCCGAGAATGTGGGACGCAGGTGGGCACGCGGTTGGAATCATGGCCCCTGGGGGTTGGATTGCGAAAACCGATCCGAATGGAAGCCAATGGGAATTGCTCTCGATGGGCTATCGCAATCAGTACGACGCTGCTTATACCCGCGATGGGGAGCTGTTGACTTACGATGCCGACATGGAATGGGACATGAACACCCCGTGGTACCGGCCGACGCGAGTCTGCCAGGCCACCAGTGGCAGCGAATTTGGATGGCGCAGCGGCGCAGGCAAATGGCCGGTGTATTATCCGGACAGTCTACCGGCTGCGGTGAACATCGGGCCCGGCTCCCCGACCGGCGTCAGCTTTGGTTACGGTGCCAAGTTTCCTGCCAAGTACCAGGATGCCTTTTTTATGTGCGACTGGAGCTACGGCAAGCTGTATGCGGTCCATCTGAAGGCGAATGGCGCTTCCCTATTGGGAGATGCCGAAGAATTCATCTCGGGATCTCCCCTGCCCTTGACCGATCTCACGGTCAACCCGAGGGACGGCGCATTGTACTTCGCCATCGGAGGGCGCCGCACTCAATCGGCTCTCTACCGAGTGTCCTATGCGGGGCCGCTGTCCACGGCGCCATCGACGGCGTCACTGGCCAACAGCAGCACCAAGATTCGCCGACGATTGGAAGCGTTCCACGGCCGCAAAGACCCCGCTGCGATCAAAGCCGCGTGGACCCATCTAAATCACAAGGATCGTTTCATCCGATTCGCTGCGCGCACGGCCCTGGAACATCAGGATCCGACGCTCTGGCAAGAAAATGCGCTTAGGGAGAAGAACCCGCAAGCCTCGCTTACCGCGTTGCTAGGGCTCGTCCGTGTTGGGGATAAATCGCTCCAACCACAGATTCTGAATGCCTTGAATCGCATTGGGTGGGAACAGCTAAGCGAGTCCCAACGATTGGAAATGACGCGCGTGTATGGGCTGGCGTTCATCCGAATGGGGCCGACGGACCAGTCAACGGTTTCGCGTGTGATCGCCAAACTGGACCCGCATTATCCCTCGGCCAGCAAGGAATTGAATGCTGAATTGAGCAAACTGCTGATTCATCTGGAGGCACCCAGTGCCGCTCCAAAGACCGTGGCCCTGCTGGCCAAAGCAACCACTCAGGAAGAACAAATGGATCTGGCCTACTCCCTGCGCGTCTTGAAAACCGGATGGAACAAGTCGCTGCGTGAGGAGTATTTCAAATGGTTCCTAAAGGCTGGAAACTTCCTGGGTGGCCATAGTTTCGCGGGATTCGTCAACAATATCAAAGCGGATGCCGTCAAGAACCTGGATGACTCCACACGCTCCGACTTGAAGCCCATTCTGGAGGCCAAGGTTGTCAAGAAGTCGCCTTTGGAAGTCCTCAGCAGCGGGCTGCTCGCGAACCGGACCACATCTCATAACTGGTCCGTAGACGAACTCGTCCCGGCATTGGAAAAAGGTTTCAAGGGACGTAACTACACCCGTGGTCGCGATCTTTTCGGCGCGGTCGCTTGCGGCGCTTGCCATCGGTTCAACAATGAAGGCGGCGCCTACGGTCCCGATCTCACCGGTGCGGTTGGACGCTTCAACGCCCGCGATCTTCTGGAATCGATCATTGTTCCCAATAAGGAAGTCAGCGATCAGTACGCGCCCGTCGTCATCACCAAGACCGATGGGGAAACCGTCACTGGCCGGGTTGTGAACCTAAACAACGACAGCCTCATGGTGAGTCCCAACATGTTTGCTCCGGACGAACTGGTGTCGATTGAGCGCAAAAATATCAAGGTCATTGAACCTTCGAAACAATCGCTGATGCCGGAAGGATTGTTGAGCGCCCTGGAAAAGGACGAGATCCTTGATCTGCTGGCGTACTTGCTATCGCGCGGCGACGCCTCGAATCGAATGTTCAAATAGGTGGCACCCATTAGCGGGCTGGGCAACCACAGCCCGCATTCCCCTGCCCCACCCAATCCCCGATGACAGCCGAGTCGATTCAATGTCCCTATTGCGGGCAGAGCTTCGAGCTGATGGTGGACACCAGCGCCGGGGACCAGCAGTTTACCACGGATTGTGAGGTCTGCTGCCGACCCTTTGAAGTCCTAGTCCAGTGCGAAGACGGCGAGGTGCTCAGTGTGGACGTGCGGTCATGAGCCCTTTTTGGAGTGCCGGCAGTCCGTTGTCGCTTTCTCGGCTGAGTACTCGACGAAGTAAGATTCAGCCCGGAAAGGTTTTGGCGTATTGGTTTCGAGGCGTGCCGGGCTACCGACGGCGCGAGGGACCGGGCGATTAGGATTAGGATTAGGAGGCACCCTGGAAACAAGTGAGATGTGCCGGACTGATGCAGCCCTAGAGCGCAAGCTTGTCTCCAAGGCCTATCCCACCTCAGACTCTTGAAAAATATTGCACCCATGAATGCTCCTGTTTGCACACGACGCGATGCGGTTCGCCAATTCAGCGCGATCAGCGCGATCACCCTGGTCTCCGGATTCGGATTCGGCGCGGGTTGCATCCAATCCGGTGCCTCCAAGCTTCAGGTTACGGCAAGGACCTTCGGTACTCTCTCGAACGGGCGAGCCGTGCAACTCTATACGCTCACCAACTCGCAAGGTCACCGCGTGAGTGTCATGGACCTCGGAGCGACCATCACGGAATGGCAAGTGCCGGACAAGGCTGGCAAGCTGGATTCTATTGTAATTGGAGGTGACACGTTGGAAGAGTTCACCCGAGGCGTGCCGTCGGCCTCCGTGATTGGCCGATACGCCAACCGAATTCGCAATGCCCGATTCACTTTGGATGGCAAGACCTACTCCGTTACCGCCAACTCTGGGCCGCATCATATCCATGGCGGCCGAGAAGGGTTCGCGTCCAAAGTGTGGAACTCGCGAGGTGGGAGTGATTCCAGGAGGGCTTGGGTGGAATTGACCTACCGAAGCATCAATGGCGAAGAGGGGTATCCGGGGAATCTGGACGTGCAAGTTCGCTACATGCTCACGGAAACCAACACGCTTGAAATTGATTACAGGGCCACGACGGACCAACCTACAATCGTCAATCTCACCAACCACGCCTACTTCAACCTGTCCGGCTCGGGGAGTGCCTTGGACCATGAGCTCCAAATCCTCGGCGGTCATTACACTCCCAGCGATTCGTTCCTGATTCCGACCGGAGACGTTGCCTCCGTGGCCGGCACGCCGCTCGACTTCACCCAACCCCATCGGATCGGAGAACGCATCCAGCAGATCCAAGGGCCGAGTGGCTACGACCACAATTACATCCTCGACACACCCCCAGGGAAACTCCGCCGCGCGGCACGGGTCGTGGATCGAGCGTCGGGCCGAACCCTCGAGTGTTTGACCGACGAACCGGGAGTCCAGCTTTACACCGCGAATCACTTCAGCAGTTTAAAGCATCCCAAGCACGGCGCTTTCTGCTTGGAGACGCAACACTATCCGGATTCGCCAAATCTCCCGCAGTTCCCATCCACGGTCGTACGGCCTGGAAAAGCCTACCGTTCACGGACGCATTTCAAGGCCGGCCTGATTTGATTCTGGAATCGCGTCCGCCTGGTCCCCGCTGCCAAACCAGCCATTGGGACTCGGTCGGACGCTGCACACCACTTGGCGGGATCACCGAACCAACTCGAAAGCAAACCCCTTAAGGTACTCCGTCTCGGGGATCATCGGGACGATTGGGTGGTCCGGCGACTGGGAGTAGAATGCGACTTGGCGCACGATCTTGTGGGCGTCAAAGGCTGCCGCCATGAAGGTGTCGAGAAACAACGTTCCTGGCACGTGGTGCGAACAACAGAATGTCGCGAGGATGCCACCCGGTTTGAGCAACTTAAGAGCGCGCAAGTGGATTTCTTTGTAGCCTCGCAAGGCATCCGGCACCGAAGCCCGATTGCGGGTAAACGATGGTGGATCCAGAATGATGAGATCGAATCGAGGTACGGGCTTCGCTCCTTCCTTGGATAGAGTGGCCGCCTTCAACCAATCAAACACATTGCCGACTTCAAAGGAGCAATTTCCTGTCAGGCCGTTGACTTCGGCGTGCCGCTTCGCCGCGGCGATGGCATCGGCACTCTGATCCAGACCGATGACGTGGCGTGCTCCGGCTTTGGCGGCATGTAACGCGAAACCTCCCAGGAACGTGAAGGTATCCAGGACATCGGCTCCTTTGGCATATCGTGCGACGGCGGCGTGATTGAGTTGTTGGTCGAGATAAAGGCCGGTTTTGTGGCCCGTCTTGAGATCCACTTCAAACTTCAATCCGCTCAAGACAGCCGAGGTCTTACCTCCCTCCGGCAATGAACCAAACAACACTTCATTGGAATCCTCCAAACCCTCAAACTTGCGGGAAGCGATGTCATTTCGTTCGACGATCGCTTTGGGTGACAGCAATTTTTTGAGCGCACCAACGATCTCGGATTTATGTCGCTCCATGCCGAGAGAACTGGTTTGAACCACGAGGACATCCTCATACTTGTCGACAATGAGACCTGAGAGGAAGTCGCCTTCGGCGTTCACCACGCGAAACGAGGAAACACCTGGCTGATGGCGTTTTCGGAAATTCAATGCGGCCTGAATACGTTGCTCGAAGAACGCCTGATTGACCTCGATACGATCGGGATCCAGAACGCGAACCGCGATTTTGGATCGCGAATTGTAGAAACCAACGCCGATCAGACGCTGGCGATGATCCTTCACTTGAACCACATCACCATCCGATGCGGGAGTGGACAGGCGAAGAATAGAGGACGAGTAGACCCAAGGATGTCCCGCGACGACGCGATCGGCTTCACCTGGTTTCAACAAGACGGTAGACAGACTCATAATTTGTAGACAGTTACCCGTGCCATGAATGACGCGGGAGGGACAGCATAGACCGGACCCACCCTCCTAAACCAAGGGAAATCGGCACCCACTTGTTGCCGCAACTGAAGCCGACTATCCTCAACCGGATGAGCAAAGCTTTTACGCGGGAATCGGATGACCTCCCCGAACGTTCGGTTTTGCCGCGTCCCCAAAAAACCCTTCCTCCGGGCGTGAAGAACCATCTCACTCCCGGCGGCGCGGCCCGTTTCCAAGAAGAATGGGCGCATCTCACGCAGATCGAACGTCCTCAATTACTTGCCCAACCGACTTCCGACTCCAGCCGCGAGAGGCTTCAACGCCTCGGCCAGCGACTCTTGGAGCTCGATCAAATCCTCCAAACGGCTCATATCGTCGATGTCCCGCCAGAACCGCATGACTCCGTCCGATTTGGAGCACTGGCCGAGTTAAGAGAATCCGACGGCAGTATGACCCAATACCGGATCGTCGGCGTGGATGAGATAGACCTCGACCGAAATTGGATCAGCTGGCGATCCCCACTAGCCAAGGCATTGCTTGGATCCCGGTTAGGGCAGGTCATTTCGATACAAACCCCCGCTGGAAATCGAGCTCTGGAGGTACTCCGGGTCTGGTATCCTGAGCAGTAACTCGTCCACTGGATCCGCGGAGCCGATGCGAATTGGTCAGAGACTGCAATGAATTACTATCGGGCGCGTCCCCGAGTTACTGGCGCCGCATGGGAAGGTGGGGGAAAAAGCGGCAGAGGGCTCTCATCTTTGTCTCTAAAAATCCCCTCTAGACATTTGTCCAAGTGTTACGCATGCTGGATGAATCTTAGACGCCATCCGTGTTGCCGGTCGTTGGGTCAGAAAATCTCTCTTGGAACGATTGACGGCTCAAAGTCAGGGGCCACAGGCGCCGACTCGTCGCGCAATGCTCCGGGAGTTTTGTCGACTCTCCCATTGGGTGGATCGA
>SXSK01000328.1 GCA_005793375.1 Verrucomicrobiales bacterium
AGATCGACTCCACCGCATGCTTTGGATTTCAGCGGTACTTGGAATGACTGCGGGTGTGATGGGCGCGTTCTTCTCATTTCTGGGCAGCAATCTATCGACCGGCCCGTTTATGGTGCTGTCGGCGAGTCTGTTGTTCGGGTTGGCGTTTCTCTTCGCGCCCAAACGCGGCGTGGTTTTGCGCTGGTGGCGGCAACGATCGCATGAGCGGCGTATTGAGCGGGAAAACACACTTAAGGGTATCTATCACGTCCTCGAGGATCTTCAATTTCGCGGGGAAGCGATCTCCTTTCGTGAATTGGCGGAACGGCGGCGCATCACGTTGGAAGAGGCGGCTGAGGAAGCGCGGGCGTTGAGTCGAAATGAGCTGGCGAGCATCGGCGTCGACGGCGATTCACTGGCACTCACCCCGATGGGGTGGCAGCGTGCCTGTGCCATTGTCCGAAATCATCGACTATGGGAACTGTACCTGACCCATGCGGCAAGTGTTTCCCCGGATCACGTTCATGATGATGCGGAAAACATTGAGCATGTTTTGGGGGAAGATGTCGTGCGTGAGTTGGAGCGCCGGTTGAGTTATGCTCAACATGATCCACATGGAAAACCCATTCCCACGATTGCTGACGTGCATCGGGAGCATGAGGGGAAGGGGACCGCTCCGATGGTGTCAGGATATCGCCGCAGTGAATGATTCCCAAACGCCTATCGACAATTGGATCCCGCTCAATTGCCGCACGGTATTTTGAGAGGGCTCGAGTTGTTCCCCTATGACCCTTCCAATTCCATCCTTCAGCATCGAGCGAGTGATCGTGGCTCCGTGGACCAGCCAGTTGCCTCAATTTGGCTGGATTGTGTTGATGGGCTTTTTTGTGGGGACCGCGTGCGGATTGGTGGGGAATTACCTGATTCTACGGCGAATGGCGCTCATGGGGGATGCCATCAGCCACAGTGTTCTGCCCGGCTTAGCGCTGGCTTTCTTGGCCACCGGTTCCCGTGGGTCCGGGGCAATGTTTCTGGGAGCCCTGGCCGCAGCAGTGGTCACTACGGTTGCCATTGAAATGGTCCACAGAAATTCCCGAGTGAAACAAGATGCAGCCATCGGAATTGTTTTCTCGAGTCTTTTCGCGTTAGGTGTCGTGCTGATCAGTGTCTTTGCCGACAAAGTGGACTTGGACCAAGACTGTGTCCTCAATGGTGAACTCGCATTGATTGCCCTCCCGCCACCAATCTCGATTGGATCCCTGATGCTAGGGCCTCCGGCCGTGATCCGAATGGGCGTGGTGGCGACCCTCACGGTGTTGTTGGTGCTCGTATTCTACAAGGAGCTTTTGGTCAGCGCCTTTGATTCCATCTTGGCTTCATCCCTTGGAATCCGATCGGGTGTGGTCCACTATGGGTTGATGGGATGGCTCTCGATCGTGGTTGTCAGTGCCTTTGAATCCGTCGGGGCGATCCTCGTGGTGGCCATGTTGATTTTGCCGGGAGCCACGGCATCGCTTGTGAGTCGTCGGTTACCACGAGTGATGGGACTCACTGTATTGCATGCTGCGATCAGTGCGGTGCTGGGCATGCATTTGGGCGTCTGGTTGGATTGTTCCCTCGCGGGTGCCATCGTCGTGGCGGGCGCCGGCTTATTTGTGATGGCCTGGCTGTTTAATCCCTACAGCGGGCTCCTGACAGTCCGTTGGCGTCATGCCGAGGCCGCTGAATTGAGAGAACCGACGGGTGAGCCCTAGACTTTCCCCGAATGAGTTGGTTCAAGATCGGTTTCGTTGGGGTTGGCGCCTGAGATTCCAGAAATGTGGTACACGGCCCGGAACTGCCTCCTCACGCACGACGGTAAAACCGTGACGCTGGTAAAATGCCACATTGGATGGCTTGTGAGTGTTGAGGAAACATGGGGTGCCTTCGTCATCCGCGCGGCGTAGAATGGGTGCCATCAGGCTTCCGCCCATGCCCTGGCCCTGGGCGTCGGGTTCGACACCGAGGATTAACAGGTACCAATGGGGCCATGGGCAGTCTAGGTCGTGTACACTGGCGAAATGTTCCATGACACCTGACTCAGTTAGAAAGGTATTCGCGTGGATCCACGATCTTTCCGGCGATTGCGCTCGCGGCGACGGTGGCCGGCGATGCCAGAAACACTTGGCTTTCCTTGTGTCCCATTCGTCCCGGGAAGTTGCGGTTGGTCGCGCTGATGCACTTCAAACCTGCTTGATTCATCCGGCCAAACGTATCGACAGGTCCACCGAGGCAGGCCGAACAGCCGGCGTTTTCGGTCATGCGAACTCCGGCATCTTCGAGTATTTGCCAGATGGTTCGATCACCCCAACGGGTTGTTTGCAAGTCGTGGACAATTTCGGGAGTTGCCGGGACACCGAACGTATCGATGGTCACCCGTTTGCCACGAAGGACTTGAGCGAATTCTACAAAGTCGCTGGTTTTGCCGCCAGTGCAGGAACCGATGTAGGCGCGATCCAGGCGGATGTGATTCAGTTCCTTGGCTTTCTTGCGTTGCCCGGGGTCCGGGTGGCAGGCAACGGTAGGTTCGAGCTTATCCAGATCGATGACAGTTTCGTAGACGAACGTCTGGTCGGCATCGGGTTCCACGGGTTCGTACGTGGACTTGGTGCCGTTTTTCTTGACGCGCGCGTCGACATATTCGGCGGTCCTGGCGTCGAACTGGAAGATGCCATTCTTGCCACCGGCTTCGATGGCCATGTTGGCGATGGTCATGCGGTCGTCGATGGAAAGACTCGCCACGCCAGGACCATCGAATTGCATGGCGCGGTACGTAGCGCCGTCGAATCCGATTTCGCCAATGACTTGAAGGATGATGTCCTTGGCCATGACGCCGGGCTGAAGTTTGCCTTCGAGACGGAACCGCATGGTGGCCGGAACCTTGATCAACAATTTGCCGGTGCCCATGACGAACCCGGCATCGGTATTGCCGATGCCTGTGGCAAACTGGTTGAACGCGCCTGCCATGCAGGTGTGCGAGTCGGTGCCAAAAAGAATTTCACCCGGGCGGGTATGTCCCTTCTGGGGCAGGGCGGTGTGGCAGACCCCCGCGTAATTAGAACCGTACTGCTTCTTCATCAGCCCCTTGGATGCGTCGAACTTCCAGTGGCCGTTGGGGTCGTCGATGACATCGTAAAAATAAGGCAATTCCTGCTCGCGCGCAAAATCGCGTAAGATGTCGACATTGCGATTCGAGAGAGAGTCCTCAGTAAAAATGTAATGATCGGGAATAATTACAACGCTGTTTCGGTTCCAGACCTTAGCGTTCTTGCCAAACTCGCGTTTGAAGACACCGATAGTCCCGGGGCCGCAGACATCATGAGTCATGAGAACATCGGCATTGACCCAGATATTTTCACCAGCAGAGACGCGAGCCTTGCCGGAAGCGCGCGCCAGAATTTTTTCGGTCAAAGTCATTTCGGTAGGGACGCTAGCGGAGGTGTTCAAGTGGTTCAACTGCCGTTGATGGCGGGTTGAACACGATTCGAAGTCTGTCTGGCAGCCTGGAGTTGAAGGACTTCAGGCGGTTTCGTGACGAAAGACGGTGATGCTCATGGGTGGAAGAGACAGCAATGCGGAATAGGGTTGGTTGTGCACGGCGTAGGATTCGGCAGTGACGGCGCCGGCATTGCCTTGGTTGCTGCCGCCATACAGGGAGGAGTCGCTGTTGAGTACTTCTCGCCAAACACCGGCTGCGGGGAGGCCCACTCGATAATTTTGGCGGAGGTTGGGGGTCAGGTTTAAAACGGCCACCACCAATCGGCTTTCACATTCGATACAGGGCGACGTATGCCGGACAAAGCTGAGGATAGAATTCTCCTGATCGCTGCAATCGATCCACCAGAAGCCCTCGTGATCGTAATCACTGCGCCACAAGGCGGGCTCGTCCTTGTAGAAGGCATTCAGGTCAGCCATCCAACGTTGCAGACCGACATGATAGGGTCCTTGATCGAGGAGCCACCAATCCAGTTCGGCGTTGGCGTTCCATTCGTTCGATTGACCGAATTCGCCTCCCATAAAAACCAGCTTTTTCCCTGGAAATAACCACTGGTATCCAAACAAAGTGCGCAGGTTGGCAAACGCCTGCCAATCATCGCCGGGCATTCGGCGTCTGAGGGACCCCTTGCCGTGC
>SXSK01000329.1 GCA_005793375.1 Verrucomicrobiales bacterium
GCAGATTAACGGGCGGGCCAGTTCCGCGCAAGCTAAAAATGTCGTCGGGTGCGATCGACAGCTTTCCAACCGTCGCGCCAAGAACGGCGCTTTTCCCCTTCATCTTCCAAACTTTAAGTGAACTGTCGCTGTAGTGCTAAATGATTTAATGATCGAGGGCGGCGGATTCAGGGATCGGTTCGCCACGGAGCGCCGCAAGCATTTTGTCCAGATGAACGGTCCCAATGTCTTCAATTTTACCATCAAGCGTGTTCCAGCTCTGATTGATGAGACGCTTCAGGCGGCTGGAATTGGCAAAGCCGATCTCGACTACATAATTTTCCATCAATCGAATCAATTCATCATGCGGCATTTGTTCAAGAAAGCCCAGCTCGAGGATGGCAAGATGCCCATCACACTGGATCGATTCGGCAGTGCGGGTGGCCCTTCCGTTCCGCTAACAATTACCCAAGGTTCGTTGAACCGTCCGCAGGACCGTGACCTCAAACTCTTATTGTTGGGATATGGCGTCGGGCTTTCTTGGGGATCCGCGCTTCTGGATCTCCCATCAGATGCCATCCTAGACCACCTGGTACTTCCATCGAGAACACCCTAGGATCTTTCAGGCTCGCCTCCAGTTGCAAGGTCATTGCTTCAATCTGCAAAACGCGTTCACCCATGCTGCAACCCGTCCCATTTATTGATTTTCAAGGCAGGCGAGTGGTTCTCTCTGGCGCCTCCTCAGGCATCGGTCGTGCCATCGCCATCGAACTTTCCAACCGGGGTGCGCAGTTGCTGCTGCTTGGGCGGGATGAGCCCCGATTGCAAGAGACGAAGGCTGTATTGACGGGGCCCGAGCATGCCATCGCTGTTGTGGACCTCCGGGATCCATCGAAGTTACTCTCGCTGCTCAACAACCATGCCGGGCAACAGGGACGGTTCTATGGCCTATGTCATTGTGCCGGCATGGTTGAAACTGTGCCACTGAATGCCATCCGTTTGGATAAATTCCGAGAAATGATCGAAGTCAACCTGGTTGCCGGTATCGAGCTGGCCAGGATCGTTTCCAGGAGGGATCTGATGAGGGAAGACGGTGGGTCGTTATTATTTATCAGCTCTGTCTACGCCTTAGCGGGAATGGCTGGACAAATTGAGTACAGCGCCACCAAAGGCGCTGTGACCGCAGGCATCCGATCCATGGCAATTGAACTCGCGCGACGACAGATTCGAGTCAACTCCATCTCGCCAGGACTGGTTCATACAAAACTCTCAGACAACGCGCTTCGCCGACTTGATCCTTTGAGGGTCCAACAACTGGAGGCTCTTCATCCCTTGGGGCCGGGCACGCCCGAAGACGTCGCCCGTGCCGCCGCATTTTTACTAGCCCCCGAGTCCCGCTGGATTACCGGGACCGATTTGATCGTGGATGGGGGCTACACGGCCCAGTAAGGCCTGACTTGGGACTCAAATTTCAAGTTGAAGGTCGGACTGCCACGGTCGCTTACGCTCTCATCAATGGCGCAATTCAAGGCCTGAAATATCGTGCTTATACAGGAAATATTGACGGTTTTGGCTTTGGTCCAGCGGGAGAAATCACTATGCATACATCTCAGAATAGCGCTATGTCACAATTGGAAGCTTTGCGATGGATCGCCCAGACATTTGAAGAGTCTCCAGAGCGGATCACCGCGGAGACCTCCCGCGATCGTATACCCGCTTGGGACTCATTGGGTGTGCTCACCCTCATGGCCGGACTTGACCAGGATTTCGGGGTTCTGCTTTCAGATGCCGAACTTCGCCCAATGGCCTCGGTTGGGGACATTTTGAATGTGCTGCAAGCGCACGGGAAAATTTCGGCTTGATTTGTGAGATTCATTCTTGTTGACGATATTCTGGACTTAGATCCTGGAAAACAGATCCGTGGATTGAAACGGATCGGCATTGATGAAGATTATTTTCGAGACCATTTCCCCGGGTTTCCTGTGGTACCTGGGGTTCTTCTCACCGAAATGATGGCTCAACTCGCCGGAAAATGTCTGGATGCTGAAAACCCTTCCAGAGGTAGATCCATGCTGGCGGCGATCGAATCCGCAAAGTTTCGCCACTGGGTCAATCCCGGTGAGGTCGCTATAATCGAAGCGACGATCCTGGTCAGTCGTCCACAATTTGCGAAAGCAAAATGTCAGGTGCACGTCGGCGAAAAACTCGTGGCCACTTCCGAGCTGTTTTTCTCCTTTGTGCCCGTCAGCCAATTTGCTCCGGGATTCCGCGACCCAGTATTGGAACGGTACTACGAGTCGCGGCAGCAACCATCAGGACAGACTCCCTTATGAACCCGTCGTTCAATTTGGAGGGAAAGACCATTCTGGTCACAGGGGGCACACGAGGCGTTGGTCGTGCCATCAGCCTGGCGTTTGCGTCAGCAGGGGCACGTGTGCTGGCCAACTATGTCCGCAACCAATCCGCGGCAGATACCTTGGTTGCGGAAGCCGCCGCGAAAACTCTGGATATCCGAACGATCCGAGCGGATATTAGTAGCGAGGCAGGAGCACGTCAGTTACTGGACATTGTCGATAGCCAAGAGCTGAGATTGGACGGATTTATTCATTGCGCGGCAACCGGTGTTCACAAGCCGGTTGAGCAACTGACGTTGCGCCACTTTGATTGGACGTTTGCCTTGAATATTCGAGCATTTTTTAATCTGACCACCCAACTGCTTCCTCGGTTCGCACCCGGAGCAAGCATCGTGGCATTGTCCTCGGCCGGAGCTCAACGCGCCATTGAGCAATATACCCTGGTTGGCGCTTCCAAAGGCGCATTGGAATCCATGGTCCGTCACCTCGCGGTGGAGCTGGCTCCTAAAGGCATCCGCGTCAACGCTGTTTCCCCAGGAACCCTGCATACGGACGCCTGGCAGGCAATGCCCAATGCTGCCGAACGCCTGGAACGTGCGGCACGAGACACGCCCCTCCAACGTCTTGTCACTCTCGACGAAGTGGCCCAAACCGTCCTCTTTCTAACCTCCGCTGCAGCCAGTGGCATTGTCGGACAAACTCTGGTCGTCGACGGCGGCTCCCGACTGCGGGCATCCTGACTAAAAACGTCGCCAGACCCAGTTCTCAAACCGAATGAGTTCCAGACATGACGATCCGAGGCGGCAGGACGGCCCGATCATCGGTACCTGGAGCCGTCTATTGCAAGCGGTCGCTCGAGGCGCGCCGGGGGCCGGAAGTCTCCGGGTCTGGCTGCATCGTTGGCGCGGAGTCTCGATCGGCTCCGGTTCGTGGATCGGTTATGACTGCGTGCTCGAGACCTCGTATCCCAGACTCATTACTCTACACAACCGTGTCACTCTATCGGTGAGGGTAACCATCGTGGCCCACTTCGGCGCTTCAAGTGGCGTCGTGATTGAGGACGACGTTTTCGTCGGGCCGTGCGCCACCATTTTGCCCGGAATCACCATTGGAAAAGGATCCGTTGTGACCGCAGGAACCGTTGTGGACCGTTCAGTTCCCCCCAGGACCATTGTGCAGGGCAACCCCGGAAAGTTCGTCGCTACCTGTTCGATACCCTTGACCAATCACACTCCAAAAGAAGAATTTGCGAAGGGTTATCGCCCCATCCGAAGAACTTGATAGTTTAGATTATGGGACCGATGCGAATCCATGTTTACCCTGCGGTGGCGGCCCGACGGCTGACCCGCTTGCTGGAGGCATTGGCTCGAGCATTCCCGGTTCAGTTCTTCCCAGTAGACTCCCTGGAAGCCACATTCGAAAGCGTTTCGCTTATTCTCGGAAGCGGCCTCGAACACTCCATCCCACATACAGTGTTCGGAGGGGTCTCGAGGTATATCGTGGACAGCGACATCGACGCGGATGCCTCCGTGTTGGTGCCATGCGGTGATCAAAAGGTCTCACTAGGTTCGATACCTGGAATTCGCCTGAGCCTTTCCCATTTTGTCCTCAGAGATTCGCAACTGCCGTCGCATCGTCTTCCATCGCTGCCTTCCGACTATCAGGTAGCCGCTCGAACAGAATCTGGCCCTATCTGGAGCTGGAAGCGTACTGCCCAACACTTGGAGTATCGGGTGTCCCACATGCCCGAGGAACTTGGGACCAACGAACTCTTACGGGATCATATTCGCCCCGGGAGGTGTCTCCGTCTATTACCTCTGATTCATTTCCTGCGACAACTCACCGAGACAGATGGGTTCGAATTTCCAAAGTGTCTGGCTTGCGTCGCGTTGGACGACCCGAATCTGCATTGGACGAGCTACGGATTTGTCCGATTTCAAGATCTTGCCAGCCATGCTCGCGAGGCGAGTTACCACGTCGCCGTAGCGACCGTGCCCTTGGATAGCTGGTGGACCCACCCGGGTGCGGCCGATATCTTTCGAAAACATTCTGGCCATCTCTCCCTGATGATGCACGGCAATGACCATACCTACATGGAATTGGGCCGGGCGTCGGACAGATCGAATTTCGCCTCCTCAGCAGAATCTGTGGGTGAGAGGCGGCTCTGGTAGTTTCCCAAGAGCGTGGTAAAGAGCCACTTCGAGAGCTCGAAACGTTCGAAATCCATAGGCTCGCCTGGTAGTCACTCGAATCTTGTTGTTGAGTCC
>SXSK01000330.1 GCA_005793375.1 Verrucomicrobiales bacterium
ACGCGAACCTGCCTACCTGGTGATTTTGGTGAAATATCACACACGGCGCAACGATCAGGCCTACCGCTCCCATCGTAAACGCCGCCTCAAAGAACTCAAAAAATGGAAATCCCTCAAAACGTCGCTGTAGTGCTAGTTCCTTGTGGATATTTATAGCCGAATCGACAATGGCGCCCGTGATGTCATCAAGTGATCGCATGCGCATTGGTTCACTCGGAGGATCATTATGTTCAAAAGAATTGGCACATTGTTTGCAATGATTTCAATGGAAGAACTTCAGCACGCGGAGGCGCGGAGTGGAAGACCACCCAAATGCTTGGTTTCCTAATTTCCCACCAGACAATTGAACCAGCCACCTCAGTCCCCTCCGCGCCTCCGCGTGCCCCCCTTCGGGCAGTTGGTTGTTTCCAGCGCATCCCACCTACGCTATCAAAGCCGTGCTCACTCTGCTGAGCTACATGAACTGGACTCCTCTAAACATCACCGTCCGCGTCGGATGCCACTTGGTCTACGAAACGACGGTGCCCACTTCAGTGCTGTTTGTCCTCCGACCACGACTCGAAGGGCGAGTACTCGTGATGCAGGAGCGCCTCTCGTTCGGTATCGGCCAACCCTCTTACGAATTCCAAGATAGCCACGGCAACATCACCTACCGGTCGATGCTGATGCCAGGTCGTAACGAAATCATTCACGATGGCCTGGTCGCTGTCTCTTCCCTGCCCGATACCCGCGACGTCAACGGCGAACTGATAAGCGTGGGACAATTGCCATCGGAATGGTTGCGCTACACGCTGCCCAGCCGATATTGCGATTCTGACAAGCTGATGGATTTTGCTTGGGCTCACTTTGGCCCCATACCCCATGGCATCGAACGGGTGCAGGCCATCTGCGACTGGGTCCACAAACACATCGAATATCGCTTTGGCTCGGGACGGCCCGATCTCTCCGCCTCCGAAGTCATTGCGCGCCGCCATGGTGTCTGCCGCGACTTCGCGCACGCCGCGATCGCCCTCTGTCGGGCGTTCAACCTGCCCGCCCGCTATGTCACTGGCCACCTCCCCGACATTGGGTATCTCGACCCAGGAACTCCCATGGATTTCCATGCATATTGTGAGGTTTATCTCGGCCAAGATTGGCTCACCTTTGATCCGCGATTCAACGTCCCGCGAATCGGTCGCGTCAAAGTCGCTCATGGTTCCGATGCGGTGGATGGGGCCTTTGCCACCATCTACGGCGAGGCCAAGTTGGTCCATTTTCAAGTGTGGGCCTACCAAGTGAATCCCCAGCAGGTGTCGGTGGGTGATCCCATCAATTTAGCCTTCCGCCTGGATGGGACACCTAGGGTTCGATTGAATTAATATCGTGTCTTAGAAATGGCCCATGTTCCTGGGGGTAGCTGTGACCTTGTGGAACTAGTTTTCATCTATTCAACGCCAAGGAGACCAACCATGATGGCCGCAATGCAAAATAAAAGTTTGGCGAAGCGATTAACCTTGCCGGGACAGTTCATCGCAACCGCACTCGGCTATCTATTGCTCATTGAAGCCTCCGCCCAAGCTGCCGTGGTTTTCGAGGATGATTTTTCCATTTTCGGCCTCGGCCACCGATGGCAGCCCCATCGTGGTGGGGCCCCCGACGTGGTTCTCACAGTCGTGGGCGGCATCGGCGCCGATGGTTCATCGCTCCGAATGGCTACAGCTCCCGGTGGCGCCGACGAGATTCTGGGTATTCAGACAGCCGAACCAATCCCTCTGATTGGTGTTCGTTTGGTGAGGGTTACCGCCCGTTTGAGGCCTTTGAACCAAACCGCCGTTGGCAATGGCGGCGCATCGGATGCTTCAGCAGGCGTCGCGGTTGTCGGCTCGAACGGCGCCTTCGCCCGAGCCTCTGCAGGCGCGAACCGACCGACGTCGCCCGATTGGGGGGATTTTTATGCTGATAGTGAGGGCAGCGCAGATGCAAACGCTGCGTTTGTGCATTTCCCACCCAACGACCCCAAGGGTGGCGCCGAAGCGTTCCGAACATTCGTGATCGAAATCACCGCCGCTGGCACCTCGCTCAGCACCCTTTCGACTTCGGGCGAGCCGCTAGCCACCAAGCCGTTTGATGTCCAGAACCCCAATCTCACGTTGGAATCCTTTGGAGCCACGTTCACTGTGGCACTCTATCAACAACGTTCCGATGCGAATGGAGCTCCGGAAAATACCTTCGGAGACATCGATAACATCAAGATCGAGACGGTCACCGACGCGGATGACACAGATGCGGACGGGATTCCAAACACCTATGAAATCGCCAATGGACTGAAGCCAGATGTCAATGACGCCAGTCAAGATCTGGATGGGGATGGGCTGAGCAACTTCAAAGAATTCCAACTTGGCACAAGAGCGAACGTTGCGGACACGGATGGCGACACGCTCGGTGACGGCGTGGAAACGGGGACAGGAATCTATGTGAACGCGGCGAACACGGGAACCAATCCACTCAAGGCGGATTCGGACAACGATGGGCTCGCGGATGCTGAAGAGACGAACACCGGGACATTTCTGAGCACGTCGAATACAGGCACCAATCCTAACGCCGCGGACTCCGACCATGATGGATTCAATGACAGTCTTGAAATCAGTGCCGGGTTCAATCCCAACAATGTGGACAGTACTCCGGCTGGCTCGTCTTCGATCCGGACGGCAATTGAGTTCCAATTCTACGCAGCCCCAGGGGTCAGTTATCGGATCGAAGGATCGCCCGACATGCAGAACTGGACCACTGTCGAGGCAACCGTTCCCGGTTCAGGCAATCGCATCTCCCGACTCTTCTCCACCGAAGGCAAACCGAATCGATTCTTCCGAGCTATTGCGAACTAGACTCAGGCCACCAAGGGTTTAACCACACGCCCGGCCACATCGGTCAAGCGGTAGTCCCGTCCCTGCGCGCGAAACGTCAACCGCTCGTGATCGATACCCAGGAGGTGCAGCACGGTGGCGTGCAGATCGTGGACATGGACCGGATTCTCCACCGCATGGTAGCCATAGTCATCCGTGTTGCCATAGGTCAGCCCTGGTTTTGTTCCACCACCGGCCAGCCACATTGTGAACCCGTGCGGATGGTGATCTCGCCCCCAGGTCTTACCCGAAACCTGGGCCACCGGAGTGCGACCGAATTCGCCACCCCAGATCACCAGCGTATCGTCCAGCAATCCCCGTTGTCTCAAATCAGCGATGAGCGCAGCGATCGGTTGATCCGCTGCCGCACACTGGCGGCGATGTTCCAAATCCATGTTGGTGTGGGAATCCCATCCCCGGTCATAAAGCTGAACGAACCGCACACCTTTTTCGATCAAACGCCGAGCCAGAAGACAGTTTCGAGCGAACGAGGGTTTGGTCAAATCCGCGCCGTAGAGATTCAGCATGGCTTGCGACTCATTCTTCAAGTCGGTCAAATCGGGAACGCTGGTTTGCATTCGGAAGGCCATTTCGTAGGAAGCGATTCGGGACTCGATCTCCGGATCGCCCAAGTTGGCGACTTGTCGCTGGTTCATCCAGCGCACCAGATCTAACTCTCGACGCCGGTTCTCCGGCGACACGCCCTCGGGATTCGACAAGTGAAGAACTGGCGCGCCGCTATTGCGAAATGTCACACCCGCATGTTTGGACTCCAGAAAACCCGGCCCCCAAAAGTTCTGGAGCAACGGTTGGCCATCACTCACCCCTGAGGTCAACACGATGTAAGCCGGTAAGTCCGAGTTCTCGGACCCAAGCCCATAGGACAGCCAGGCCCCCAACGTCGGACGATCGCTTAACAGTGTGCCGCAGTTCATGAAATTCACCGCCGGATCATGGATGTTGGTGTCGGTGTGCATCGACCGGATTACCGTCAGTTCATCCGAGACCCTGGCCAGATAAGGCATGAGTTCCGAAATGACGATGCCGGACCGCCCCCGAGGTTGAAATCGATAGGGTGAGGGCTTGAACCCGGGCACTCCTCGAATGAGGGCGAACTGTTGATGATTTTTGAGCAACTCAGGCGGAATGGGCTGCCCATCCAGGGCGTTCAATTTCGGTTTTGGATCGAACAGATCGAGATGTGATGGACCACCGGCCATGAACAAAAAAAGCACCCGCTTCGCTCGAGCGACGACATGAGGGAAACCCACCACCCCACGAGACCCGGTTCCACCAGACCCGGGTGCAGCATTCAAGAGCGAGACTAGTCCTGTGATCCCAATTCCTGCCGCAGAATGGCCCAAGAATGTTCGGCGTGTGAAGGATGGGGTCATGGGCGGTTCAGTGTTTCATCGAGATTCAACAACACGGTCGCCAAGCTCGTCCAAGCCGCGCGTTCATCCTCACCGCGGCGCTGGAGAAACTCCATGAACTGCTGGCGTTCCGCATCATCCGGAAGGCGACCCAGGCAAAGCCGAAAGGCGAATTCGACCCGGTTGGAAGATGTCCCGGCGCTCTGAAGAACACGATCCGCAAGAGCGCCCGCGGCCTCGACGAAGATGGGATCGTTGAGAGTCACTAAGGCTTGGGTGGGCATGTTAGAAATCGTGCGCCTCGCCGTACAAACGACTCTCGCGGGAGCATCGAGCAGTTCCAGCGTCGGATGAAGCGCCATTCGACGCCAGTGGATGTACATGGATTTGCGGTGCCGATCATCCCCGTGGCTGACAATCCATTTTCCAGGCAGGTCGCGGTCTTCCCAGTACTGGCCGGGTTGCGGCGGAAACACGCTGGGGCCGCCGCCATAGGGACGGAGCAAACCAGCCAAGAACAAGGCTTGATCGCGGATCTGCTCTCCGGGAAGTCGCAGCCGGGACATCCAGGATAACCAGCGGTTATCCGGGTCCAAGGCAATGTGATCCCGGGGAATTCGTGCCGCTTGTCGATAGGTGGCCGAAGTCACTATCAAACGATGGAGCCGCTTCATGTTCCAACCGGAATCCACGAAGTCACAGGCCAACCAATCCAATAGTTCTGGATGCGTCGGCGGCTCCCCTTGAAGACCGAAATCCGCCGGGGTCCGGACCAGGCCATGACCAAAATAAACCTGCCAACACTGATTCACCACCACCCGCGCCACGAGTGGGTTGGTCCCGCTGACCAGCCATCGGGCAAACGCCAATCGATTGGTAGGTTGCGCGTATTCAGAGAGACCAAAGACCTTGGGAATCCCCGGTGAAACACGTTCCCCGGGTGTCAGGAAATTACCACGCAGATGCACACGGGTCTCTCTCGGCTGAACCATTTCCTTCATCACAGGCACCTTCACAAACTTCTGTTTGTCGATAGGAACTTCCATGTCGGGCCCACCCTGGGCGAACCCTTCCCCGCTGTGTTCGATCTGATTAAACAATGCGAACAATCGGTAGTAATCTACCTGCGAAATGGGATCAAACTTGTGGTCGTGGCATTCGGCACATCCCAGCGTGAGTCCAAGCCAAACGGTCCCACTCGTATTCACGCGATCCACGACGCCTTTCAATCGGTATTCTTCGACGGGATATGTCTGACCTTTGGCCTGGGGCGCATTCCGATGAAAAGCCGACGCCACTCGTTGTTCCCGGTTTGCGTTCGGTAGCAAGTCCCCGGCGAGTTGATCCATGGTGAATTGATCGAACGGCTGATTGTTATGGATCGCATGGACGACCCAATCACGATAGGGCCAGATGTCTTGGTAACCGTCGTCCGCAAAGCCGCGGGTATCAGCGTAACGCGCTAAGTCCAACCAATCTTGCGCCCGGCGCTCCGCATAGTCCCGTGTCGACATGAGTCGGTCCACCAACCGTTCCCAGGCATCCGGCGTCGCATCGTGCAAGAATCCAGTAACCTCACTCATCGACTGCGGCAATCCCGTCAGATCGAGCGCCAGTCGGCGGACCAATGTTGCCCGTTCTGCTTCCGGTGACGGTGCCAAACCCTCCGACTCGAGTTTTGAAAGTACAAAACGGTCGATCGCATTTTGCGCCCAATGGGTTCGATGTTCTTCTGGCGGCACTGGCTTTCTCGGGGGAACAAATGCCCAGTGCGGCGCATAAACCGCCCCTTCCCGGACCCATCGCCGAAGCAGATCACGCTGGGCTCTTGTCAACGACCGGTGCGAGTCCGGAGGCGGCATCACCTCCTCTGGGTCCGCCGCGAAAATACGCCGCACCAGTTCGCTGGCCTCGGGTTGTCCTGCAACAATAGCTACTTTTCCAGAGTCCAACCGCTTCAACGCCTCCTCACGATCATCCAGTCGCAAGCCGCCTTTGACTCGCTTTCGATCGGGCCCGTGACATCGAAAACAGGCGTCCGAAAGCACCGGGCGCACGTCGCGATTGTAATCGAGTTTGGATGGTTCCGCCTTCCCCGTGGCATTGCCATCTAACATCAGCCCGATGAAGGCGATGCGTGCCATCCAACACAGGCGGGTGAGGGCTCGCGGCATTGGGGAACCCTGTAAGCGTTTCAGAGCCGCCCGCCAGTTCTCCCAACCGTCTTCATGGCGCCAGCCGTGACGCTGGGCTGCCATTGCAACTGACGCTTGGCTTCACCGAGCAAGAACTTCACGTCCGTGAACGGCTCGTAGCTAATGTCTAACCAGCGCACCAAACCAGCGCCGTCCACCAGAAACACGCCGTGCAACGGCTCCTGCTCGAACCCATCGTAGGCACGATACGCCCGAAAGGTTTCCCTCGCTGCATCCGCCACCAATGGGAATGGGAACCCTCCAAATACCTTCGCCTTCTCAATAGTCCTTCCAAGCGCTTCCTGGGAATCGGCGCTGACCGCTAGCAAGCTGATTCCAGCGGCCTGAAAATCCGGCGCCGCTGGTGCAAACGCATTGAGTTGCTCCAGACAGTGAATGCAGCCGTGGCCCAAGTAGAAGATCACAATCACCGGTTTGCCCCGATAATCACTCAATGAAATCTGCTTGCCATCGGCATTGGGCAGTGAGAATTCCGGCGCCACGGAAGGCTGCCAAAGGAAAGGACCCAGTGACGCCAGTTCCGGGCGAACCCCAGAATCCGCTCTCGTCTCCGGCTTTACTCGCCAGTCCGCTGGAAGGCCGAGTTCGCTAACCACCGGCTTCAGGCGCTGAAACACAGGTAGGTCCAGTTCCAGAAACGCCGAGCGTTCACGCAACTTTGCGAATGCGGCTTTAGCTTCGTTGGTCTTGCCCAAACGCCACAACACGTCGGTTTGATTGGCGAGCAATTGGACCTGGTTCGTGCCGCCATCAATGGCTTCCTGTGCCAGCTTCTCCGCCCGGTTCGTATCCCCAGCCTTCAGCCACAGAAGGGAAAGTCGTTCCTTGGACACGGTCTTGAGCGACTCCAATCGGTTGGTCAGATCGCCGGTCTGTTGATTCGCCATGTCGTCGAGAACCTTGAGTTCGTTGACAAAATCCTCCAAGCGTTGCAACGGATCCTGAAACGATTTCAACGCGTCGGCCATCACCTTGTTGACTTCATCCGAACTCTTCTTCTCTTCCTTCGCCTTCGCTTCTGCGAAATCCACCTTGGCCGCTCTTTCTACCCTCAATTGCTTCGCCGTTTGCTCGAGCATGGCTATCTGGGCTCGGCCTTCGCTGATCTTGCCGAGGGAAAAATTCGCGACCGCCAACAACCGCGCACGCCGAGCTTGTTCGTCACCCAGTTGCGTAGGCGGTAAGTAGGGCGTGTCGGCCAAACGAATCGCCTCATCCCAGAGTTCGTAACGCAGGAGAGTTTCGACGAGCCGCTGACGACCATCCGCCGCTGTCCCGCCAGAATGTTCGTAAGGCACCCCGTTGGTCTGCAGGTCCAACGTGTTGTACTTGGGGTGCCGAGGCATCTCGATCATGTTTCGCGTGAGCGACAAAGCGTCTTGAACCCGCCCGACATAGTTCAAGGTCTGCGCCAACCATTCGCTGTTGTGCGAATAATTGTGTATCTGATCGGGCATGACTCGATCGCGCATCAGGTGCGCATTGTCCACCCTCACGCTGGCCTCTTGCTGCCATGCCATGTCTTCGTAGCGCTTCAGCTTGTTGAACGTATGTCCCGGCATATGCCATAAGTGCGCAATGCCAGTCCCACTCTGCCCGCACAATGCGGCAGACGGCAGCGCTCGGACGGCGACCGGATCCTTTTCGCCATCCCAAAGATGCACCCGATAATGGTGAGCCGGATGCATCAGTTGAGCGGCAAAGATTTCTTTCAAAAGAGATTCCACCGACTGGGCACTCGAAATGGGATGCCCCTTGTACCCGTTATCCCAAATGTGAAAGACCAGGAACGCCTTGGCTTCGATATCCTCAGGGAATTCGTAAACCAGGTTCTCCAACGCACGGACGTAGTCGCGACGTCGTTCCTTCTCCTCACGCTTGGGATCCTTAAAGAACTCCGCCAACGCTTCGATTCGCAGTTGTTCGCGACGGCTGATCTTGTCCTTCAGTTTGACGGCTTGAGCCACGAACTCAGGTGCCCGGTTGGTGCGGGGAAAATTAGCCATCGCCATGCCCCAATAAGCCATGGCGCAGTTTGGATCATGAATCGCGGCCTGCCGAAAGGATCGTTCGGATTCAAAGAACCAGAAGCCATGCCATTGGGCGACCCCTTGCGTAAAAAACTTCTGAGCCAACTCATTGGTTGTCGTAACGGGAAACTCAATTTTTGGCATATCCGACATGAGATAGGCCGGTTGCCTCGGCCCTTCGTTGAAGGCTTGGCCGTGGGCTGAATGGCCAGGCGCCAGGGCAGCGGGTTGTTTGTTGTCAGTGCTCGCCGGACTGTTGGTCTCCGCCCCCGCCACACGAACTAAACAAAGACCCGCCAACACCCAGCCCTGCCACAGGAATCGAGACGACATCATGGATCCACCTTAGGCAAAAAATCCGATCGACCAAGCAGTTTTGCTAAGGGACCTCATTCTTCTCCAGAGATGAGTTCACGGACTAAAGCCGCACTGTCCACGCCCGTGAAGTAACCAGCCACTGGAGTCACACAGCATCTTCTTTCCCGCCGACATCAGTGCACGCCGATGACTTCCCCATCTTCGCGTAAGTCCAAGTGTTGCGCGGCAGGCACCTTAGGGAGTCCAGGCATGGTCAGGAGATCCCCGGTTAGCGCCAGCAAGAATCCCGCTCCAGCCGAAGCCCGAACCTGGCGGACCGTGATGACGAAGCCCTCGGGAGCGCCATACTTTGTTGGATCATCACTCAACGAAAGGTGGGTCTTGGCTATACAGATCGGCAGATGCCCCAAACCCCAAGCTCTCAACCGGGTCAGATCAATGCGGGCTTCAGCGGTGAATTCGACATCGGCTGCGCCATAAATGGTCCGTGCAATGGCGCGCACTTTATCCTCAAAGGAGGCCTCAAGCGGGTAGGTAAAACGGGGTGTTGGTGCAGGCGTTTCGAGGGCATGGAGTACCAAAGCGGCGATTGCCTCCGAACCAACGCCCCCTTGCAAGAAACCCTCGTCTCGAGCGATTTTTATACCCTCCTCGCGCACTAGCCGTTCGACGAGCGAAAGTTCCTCTTCGGTGTCCTGAGCGAATACATTTAATGAGACGATGGGCGTGATGCCAAAACTTTGAATAGAATGCACGTGTCGCAGCAGGTTCCTGAAACCTAATTCTATTGAGGCCAGTCCGGGACGATCGCCTCCGTGGAAACGCAGTGCTCGAGCCGTTGCCACCAACACCACCACATGCGGAAACAGTCCAGACAATCGACATTTTAAGTCGATAAACTTCTCCCCGCCAAGATCGAAGGCAAAACCAGCTTCGGTGACCACCACATCCGCCAAAGCCAAGGCCGTTCGTGTTGCGATCACCGAATTGCAACCATGGGCGATATTGGCAAATGGTCCTCCATGAACCAACGTCGGCACGCCTTCAGTGGTCTGCGCCAGGTTGGGCAGGAGCGCCTCTCCCAACAACGCCGCCATGGCCCCTACTCCATTGAGAGCGCCAGCAGTTATCGGTTTGCCATCGATCCCAATACCCACGATGAGCTGAGCCAAACGCTTCTTCAGGTCCGCAATGCCATCCGCAAGACAGAGCGTAGCCATCACCTCCGACGCCGCCGTGATGTCAAATCCATCTTCTCGCGGCACACCATTGGAAGGACCTCCGAGGCCAATGACGGTGTTGCGTAAGAATCGATCATTCATGTCGATACAGCGCTTCCAGGTCACCTGCTTGAAGCGTTGTTGATCGAAATGGATGGCATTGTCGACGAGGGCCGCCAGCAGGTTGTTGGCTGCGGTGATCGCATGAAGATCCCCGGTGCAATGGAGATTGATTCGGGCACTGGGTTCGATGGCCGCCTGCCCACCACCCGTACCGCCCCCTTTCGCTCCAAAGACCGGCCCCAGGGAGGGTTCGCGCAATGCAGTCATGACTCGGGTGCCGCGCCGCGCCAACCCCTGGACCAACCCAATGGAAGTCGTCGTTTTGCCTTCCCCATACTTCGTAGGCGTCATCGCCGACACAAGCACCAGCTTACCACGTGGACCCTGCATCCGAAGTCGCTCAACGGTCTTCCACGACAGTTTGGCAAGGTGCGGCCCGTGAAACAAAAGGTCCTCAGTGGTCAGATCCAGCGTGCGTGCGACGTCAGCAATGGGTAGCATAGGATTTATCAGAGGGTCTCTTCAGTTCACCTGGTGTTTCGCGTCTACCAACATGCCCCAAGATTTTGCCATGAATCGCAGCGGAACAGAATGCTGTAATTGCGGAATGTATCCGCTGTGGTCGGAAGCGTCAGAGAAAGGCGTGAACATGGTTCGGATAACGGCGCCGGGTTTATGCACGCTTCGGACGGTCGTGGCAAATAGTCATCGGCTCCTCAATCTCGATTCCATGGCCACTTTGCGCCCACAAGCCACCAGACACAAACCACTCAACTCTGAACCTCGCGATGAAAACCTAAACTAGTTGGCCAACATCCGACCGGCACGTCTCTCGAGGTGATCCAGCGTTCTCAAGATTGCATCCAACACGGCATCCAACTTCTTGCCCACATCTTCGGCGAGGAATCTCAATACGAAATATCCGTTCTCTTGAAGCAAGGCATCCTTTTCTCGGTCGCGGCGATAGGCATCGGCGTCTGCCAAATGCTGTGGGCCATCCAATTCGACCACTAATTTCACCTCGGCACAAAGAAGATCAACTTCCATCCGGCCACCACCTGCGAACGGGATTGGCAATACTTCATTCAGGCGAAAGCGATTCCTCGTCGGCAGGATTGATTGCAGTCGACGGTAGAAGAATGCCTCAGTGGCACTTCGAGCGCGCTCGATTCCTTCGGCGTCGCGCGCGGGCGTTCGGGCGACGTGTACGAAGAGGTCCGCCAGCGGGACATCAACGCCATCGCGAATGAGGCGGTGAACGCTCGCAGCATAATCCCTTTTCCATTCGGGATCGATGGGAAGCGGCACCTCGGACGGCCACCCCGGCACGGCACTCGCGGGTAATAGGATCTTGTAGCCGATGGCTTCGTACCCACGGCAGCGCCGATCAAACATGCGGCTCAGCATCGGAATATTGAGGTCCGCATAATCATAAACTCGAACCTCGCGCTTGCCGTTCTGCAGCCGATGTAGCCGCCCGGCGTATTGGGCCACCGTGCCTCGCCAGGAAATCGGCAGCGTGAGGAAGAGTGTATCCAAGCGGGGATCATCATATCCTTCCCCAATGTATCGTCCGGTTGACACAATCACCCTCCCCTCCCCCTCTGGAATCGAGTCGAGTCGTTGGTTCAGGGCTCGCAGCGCCTTCTTTCTCATACCCCCATGTAAAACGATCACATGGGGAATCGAGGGCGACAGTAACCGAGCCAATTCTTGAAGATGATCTGTCCGTTCGGTGAGCACCAAGGGCGATCGACCTTCGTGAACAGCGGCGAGCACATCCGCGCAGATCCGTTCGTTGCGAGAGGCATCAGCCGCCAACGCTTCATAGAGACGCTGGAATTGCGTCCGAACGTTCTTATCCAGTACGTCCGGACTACGAAATCCAGTCGGGCGAACCATGACGTGATGCACGAATGGTCGGGAAGCGGCCTGTTGTCGCGGGTCCACACGATACCGGATTGGCCCGCACTGCATGAAGACAATGGGATGATGCCCGTCCTTGCGCGTCAGCGTGGCCGACAAACCCGTGACGAACTTAGCTTTTGCTCGCCGTGCCACCAATTCAAAGCTGTGCGCCGACAGGTGATGGCATTCATCGACCACCAATTGACCGTAGCTCGCAACCCGGTCATCCACGACGCCCCCGCGGACCAAAGTTTGGATCAATGCAACATCAATGATACCGGTCGGCTTTTTGCGTCCCCCTCCAATGCGACCGATCGTCTTCGCGGGTACACCGAGAAACATCGACAACCGCTCCACCCATTGTTCCAACAGTTGCTGTCGATGGACCAGAATGAGGGTGTTGACCTTTCGTTGGGCGATGAGCCAGGCGGCGAGAACCGTTTTCCCGAAAGCGGTCGTCGCCGAAAGCACACCGAAATCGTGCGCCGCCATGGCCTGAGCGGCGTGCCCTTGGTCAGGCCGAAGTTCTCCGCGAAAAGAGACGTCTAATGCGATTCCCGGATACCGTTCATCTCGCAGATCTGCCTGAACCTTCAAGTCAGCAAGCAGTCTGAGCACCTCTTCAAGACACCCCCTGGGCAATGCGATATGTTGCGGCAACTCCTCGGCGCAACCAATGATCCGAGGCTTGTCGTACGTCGGCAAACGCATGGCTTGAGCCCGGTAAAATTCCGGATTTTGGAAGGCTGCAAGACGAATAAGCCGATTTCGAAGCCCTGAGGGCAGCCCCTCCTTGGCGATATAAACCTGGTCACTAATGACAATTTCCAGACGCACCGGCAGGATTCCCACAATCGGGTCGATCGGTCGTCGTCGAGAAGGAGAGGTTGCCCATGGCCTAGCCTCTTCCACTTCCTCTTCCAACTCTGCCACGCGGACCCGCAGCACGCCGCCTTTTCGCTCGGCAGTCTGGACGATGTTCTCCACCCGCGTTCGCGGGATACGATTTATGCATCGAAGGTGAGCCCATTGATCCGCATATGGCTGAAACGTTTCGTCGAGAAACAAGCTGTTTCCCAGGGCACGCGCCTGCTTTTGCAACGGCAGCGCAATCAGGTTACCAAAACCGCCTTTAGGTAACGTATCCTGATTCGGGAACAGGCGATCATAGGAGCTCAGTCCAATGTCTGGACGGTTCTCCATGGCTTCGGTCAGCAAGTGAGACCCGAGATTGCGCGCCAATTGGGCCGGAATGGCTTCTTCAAAGAACATCCAGAGATGAGCCCCGTTCCCCGAACGCGAACGTTCCACGGTTATTGGGATCTCCAACCGCCTAGCCGCTGTCATCAACGCTTCGGTGTCGTCTCTCCAATGGCCCTCGTCCATATCAATGGCCAGGAAAAAGCAGGTTTCATCCATGAGCATCGGATAAATGCCGGCCACAAAGGGCTGCCCACGTGGATCAACACCCGTGAGGTGCCATCGAATGACCTCGTCGGTGACTGGAAGAAACCGTTGATGTGGACAGTCGCTGCACTTGATCCGGGGTTTTTCGCAAATGCCCTGGACCCACTCATTGCCGCAAGCCGGCTGGTACCCGGCCCGGCCCGTCTTTCGACTTTCAAACCGCCGCGGATAAACATCCTCACGTCCGCGAAACAAGGAACGGAACAACCTAATTTTGGACTCCGGGGACAAATGCTGCGCTGCGGATGTCATTGAAGCGACCGGCGACATGTCCATCGCCTCGAACAAGCCGTCACCAGATGATTCTGCATCCCCGCTCATCGACACCATCTGATGCGCGGCCCGTCGCTGAGTCGAGCGAAGAAGCATCGACGCCGAGCGTTGGATCCGTCCCCAGTGATGACGGACGCTATGTCATCACGCTCTTTCTATATCCGCGTCTGATGGAGCGACTCATCCCGCAGTTCGAAAAGCTCAAGCCCGGATCGCGCATCCTTTCACACCAATTTGAAATGCCCGGTGTAAAACCCGACAGGGCGTGAGTTCGCTAACCCTTGGGAATCCTCTTGCGCCATGTGCTCGACTATACATGGCACTTCCTGATTCAGGCGAGAAGGTTCGGTGCGAAAGTGCCGACAGCTGCAATTCCATTGGCAATGCCCTGACGGCTCCGTTCACAGTTGAGCCAGGGCCATAAAAGAGCAACGCCCGGCGCTAAGAGAGCACGGGCGTTGCTGACGATAAACAGGTTGGCGTGGCGGGGAGCGGTGCCCTGCGGATCAACTCACCACCAGCGAGATCTTCGCGAAATGATTAGGGGGTCGGCCCAACGGGATGCGTGGCTGTCAGCGCGGTGCCGATAGCCGTTGCCACGGGGTCACACGCCGGATGTCCCCAGCCACTAGCGCTTTTGAGATGACCACTTCCATCATCAACAATGTCGAATGCAATATTGTCCGTCGACACTACAGGATCCGCTAGAGGATCCACCACTACGGGCCCCGCGGGAACATTGTCGAGATTCAAGCTGTGGCGGACTTTCCAGGCAACGATGTGGTCGGTGCAGGAAGTGTCACCGCTGACCCCAATGGCGCCAACCAGTTTTCCATCCGCTGAATAAAGAGCGAGCCCGCCGCCGAAGATGTTCACTCCACCCGGCTTTTGTCCAACCAAGGGATCATTCGGTTGGCCGTAATTGCTCGAAGGTCCTTTGTATGCCTTGTCGGGATCAACCGGGTTGCTGTGCTGAAGGCCATAGAGCGTGCCACCGGGCTGCACCGCCGAATAAATGTTCGCGGTGGATAAGGCAAACCCAGGCAGGCTGAAGGAACGGTGTTACCACCCCAATGGGTTTCAAGGAGTCCGCATTGGGGTGTAGTAAATCTTGAACAGTTCGTGGCGACCTTCGGCTGAAGAGCGGGACAGGGATCTGCGCGCATGTTTCGGACCTGTTGGTGAGGAGCC
>SXSK01000331.1 GCA_005793375.1 Verrucomicrobiales bacterium
CTCCCCGATTCGCCACGACGACTTGCAGACACCCAATTCGGCTCCGGATCGCAGTGGCCATCACCTCTTTCGATGCATCGGAAGCAAGGGACACGGCAGGGTTGACGCGAGCCCAGCACCGACGGCACGCAAAAGTCGGGGAGTTTACCGATAACTCCTCGGACCTCACCGCGGCTCCGTCCAATCACGGAATAAATCGGGCGGTCACCCCCCTCCCCATTCTCAAAATCCGTCCTCGCCCGATCTATTCCGCTTCGGGATTAGGATTAGGATTAGGATTAGGAGAGTCGTTGTGGTCGGGCGCCTCTCCCCAAGTTGCCGACGTTTGGAAATCGGTTGTGACTGCAATTCCCCTCCCCAAAAGCGGTGGAGGGCCACCGCGCTGCAAAAGGCGCCGCGTTTAGGTCTGACGCAAAAATCCTGTCGCGCGTCAAACCTGACAACCTTCTTGCCATGCGCCATCCTGCCTTCAGCAATGACCGCCGCCGATCGCACTTCACGAACCTTTCGATACGAACGGTGGCGCTCGGTCTGTAGCGGGATCCTGGAAACTGCCGGCAACACCTTCTTACTCCTGATCGCGGTCAAGTGGTTTCATGCTGGCGCCACTGCCAAGGCTTTGGTGGCCGCCGGCAGCAGTGTCGGGCTGATGCTGTCCCCCGTCACAGTCTCCGTAGTGGAACGTCTTCGATGGCCGGCTTCGGCAGGCGCGGCACGCTTGTTCGCCATCGGCGCCATTGCCTGCGTCGTCATGGTCCTGTTCCCACGGATGGAAGTGTTCGTGATTGCCAGCATGGTCGCTATGACCACCACTTCCGCGGCCATCCCGCTGATGACTCAGATTTATCAGGACAATTATCCCGCGGATCAACGCGGCCGGTTGTATTCCAGGGCCTTCATGTTGCGGATCGGCGCTGCGGTTGTGTTCGGCTGGCTCGCCGGTGAGTTACTGACACGTCAGCTGGAACTTTATCGATGGTTATTGCTGCTATTCGCGGCGGCCTTCTTCGTTGCCTACCAAGCCGTGCGCCGAATCCCATCCAATCCACTGCACGTCTCCGGCGGTACTCACCCGCTTCACGCCATGCGTTACATCCGGGAGGATCGTATGTTCCGCCAGACCTTGATCGCTTGGATGCTGATGGGCTTCGCCAACCTCAGCATGCTGCCCATGCGCGTGGAATATCTCGCCAATCCCACATACGGCCTGGCGAAAACCGCCGCCCAAATTTCGCTGCTGACCGTGGTGATCCCCAATCTCGCCCGGTTGTGCCTTAGTCCAGTTTGGGGTTGGCTGTTCGATCGCATGAACTTCTTCGCACTCCGCGCCACGCTCAACCTCGGATTTGCCCTGGGTATCCTTTCCTTCTTCACCAGCGAAACCACCTTGGGACTGGTGACTGCGGCCATTGTGTTCGGTATTTCCAATGCCGGCGGGGATGTCGCCTGGGGCTTGTGGGTGACCAAATTTGCTCCGCCAGAACGTGTCGCCGATTACATGAGCGTCCACACCTTCCTTACCGGCGTTCGCGGGGTACTGGCACCGTTTGCCGCATTCCACGCGGTCAAGTCGTTTTCACTCCCCACGCTCGGTTGGAGTGCGGCCGCCCTGATCGCCGCCGCCAGCGCTTTCCTAATCCCCGAAATCGCCCGCTGGAAAGGCGGACGCAAAGCCGACCTGGTCCTGGAGGAGGTCGAGGACTAACCCTTCAATTGCTGGCGCGTTTTGGCCATCAATGAATCGATCTCAGCCTTCACATCGCCAAGATTTTCAGCATCCATGCGGTCGATGAACAGGATCCCATTCAAATGGTCAACCTCATGCTGCACCGCCCGGGCCAGTAATCCCCCCGATCGGAACTCGAACGACTCGCCACGCTGGTTCAGGGCCGTGACGTCCACCTCCGAAGGACGGACGACTTCCGCATAGATTTCGGGAAAACTCAGGCACCCCTCAGGACCGGCCAACGGTACTCCGCGCGGTTTGATCACCGGATTGATCAGGGCCAAAGGCATGAAAGCATCCACCTCGGCTTCCTGGCCAGACAGCCATAATTGCGAGGGTCGATCTTTCATGCCACGCACATCGATCACGCAGATCTGCAATGCCTGGCCAACCTGTTGAGACGCCAATCCAACCCCCCGGGCTTGATACATCGTCTCGAACAGATTCCCGATGTACTCCTGCAACTCGGAAGTGAATTCAGTGACCCGAACCCCCTTCTTGCGGAGGATGGGATCGCCGTATTTAACCACGGGGAAAACCATACAGTCGCGGAAAGAATTGTCGGTTTAGGATTGTGGCCACTGTTCCATGGTCTTCGCCAAGTCGGCGACGGAAGAACTCTGAGCAGTGCGGACGTAGTGACCGCTGGCGGTCACTCCGCACAACACACTCGCCGCGTTGTCGAACCCGAGCAGTTTGCCAAGGCAGAATCCACTGTTGAAATGATCGCCGGCTCCCGTCGTAATCTTGGGCTTTGAACAGACCAGACCTTTCACGACTGAAACCTCACCGGCACTCACCGCCAAGGCGTAGGAAACTGGGTGCACGACGAGCGTGTTGACCGGCACGGCACGGTGGATGGCCATCGAAAGCTCGGCCAGCGACTCAGGGGCATCCCCAGAGCATTCGAAACCCAGGACATGTCCTACTTCATGCGCCTCCTTTTCGTTCAGTCCCAAGATGACGTCAAAGTGCTCTTGAAACTTGGTAATCAGGCCCAGCGCCCGGCGGATATCCTGCGGCAACCGCTTTTCCGGATCCGCCAGGTCCACAAACAACCAGCGCCGCGGCCCTTTTAACCGAGGGCAGACATCGGATTGAACGGTTTCCCAAATGTCACTCATGAACGGGAGCATCGTCCAGTTCACGAATCCCACGAGATTGGCGGTGCCGAAATTCTCCTGAAACGGACCGAGGCCGAATCGACGGAGGATATTTTCCCAGGTGACCTCTTTGAGGGTATAGTGCTTGCCCACCATCAGTTTTCCATCGTCAAATTCCAGGGCATCGGTCAGACCCGGCCCACAAATGGAATGAACTTTTGCGCGCTTCTGGAAGGTCTCGAAGACCGGGTGAATGGCAGGGTACCCCAAGGACCCAAGATACGTGACCTGCATGCCAAAACTCGCCAGTGCATTGGCCATGATCGGGCCGTTGCCTCCCAGTTTGGTGAGCACGTTCACCAATTCGATGTTGGTGCTTTTCCCGGCGGCCGCTGCCAACCGCTCGGCATAGCTCGCGATCGTCGGCACTCGGGTGTACGTCGTCGAGTCGGTGCGCTTGTCAACGACATGGAGAATTTCATCCACAAACCCATCAAGCCCGACAAATGCAGTCAAGGAAGGCACTTGTCCGAGCCGTGCCAACAATTGTTGAGACACCGCGGTTCGAAATGTAGCCGAATCAATCATGAGTTTTCTTAAAGGTTTCCGTGAAATTCAAACGACAGAACATCGGTCAAGGCGCGATCGATCCACTAGTCGTCCAGTGCGACACCCAGCAGATCCAAGATCCGCTCCAATTCATCGTCACTGAAGTACCGGATCTCAATCGAACCGCGGCCCTTGACATAACGCAACCCGACCTTGGTGCCAAATCGTTCGCGCAAACGGTCTTCAACATCCACGACATGCGGATCCCGAGGAGAAATCGGACGCACTTCAGCCGCCGGCTTTTTGTCACCGGGCAGAGGTGCCCCGTTCCAGCGAGCCACGAGTTCTTCAGTCGCTCGTACCGAGAGGCCGTCCTTGAGTACCCGCTCTGAGGCGCTTTCCTGCAAACCGAGGTCGGTCAATCCTAACAAGACCTTCGCGTGGCCCACACTCAACCGCCCGTTGCGAATCGCCTCGCGGACCGCAGCGGGAAGTTTCAACAATCGCAGTGCATTGGCCACCGCCGCACGGCTGCGTCCGACTTTTTTCGCGATGTCTTCCTGCGTGAGGATGAACTGCTCGGCCAGTTGCGCATACCCCAACGCCTCTTCGATCGGGTTCAAATTCTCCCGCTGCAAATTCTCGATGAGCGCGAGTTCCAAAACTTCCCGATCATTGGCGATACGCTCGATGATCGGCACTTCCGTCAACCCAGCCATTTTGGCAGCACGCCAGCGGCGTTCCCCCGCAATCAACTCAAAAAAGCCCCCTTGGAGGCGCACCACCAACGGCTGTACTAACCCCTGCTCACGAATCGAGTCCGCCAATTCTTTCAGGGACTCTTCGCCGAAGTCTTTTCTCGGCTGAAAACTGCATGGCCGGATGCTTTCCAGGGCGACTTTCCGAGTGCCATCTCCGGTCGTCGAAACGACTTTCTCCCCCGCCGCGGAATTTCCTGAAGTCGATCCCCCGGCCCCTCCAGCCATGGACGGAGTCGGTGATGCCTTGCCAGCACCACCTAATAAAGCACCCAATCCACGCCCCAACGCAGGTTTCGACATACGCGTCACACTAGGAAACGCCCTCCGCACAAGGCAAAGGGGAAAGTGAATCCGTGGCCGTTTTCAAGGGAGTCCATCTCAAAGTGGCGTCAGCGCCACCCGAAACACCCGCTGCAATCCTTCAATAGTGTAAAACCATTCTTGCGTGCGCCCACCGGCCTGAGCCGGATAGTTCTGTATCGCGACCCAATCCCCGCTCTCCGCCAACCGACGCGACTCCACGCGCGCCCCGTACCCCGCCGGCACCTCAAATCTCAACTGGAGCCCGTTATCCGCTCGACTCACGTCGATCGCTACGGTCACGTCCCCCCCAGAATCTACCCACCAATTGAGTGGATCATTCCCGTAACCCGTCGTCTTGCGTTGGATTAAAAATCCCCGGACATCACCCACCGGCCATGGTGCTCCATCCAAGTAATCCACTTCTTCCACCAAAAGATACGGCACAAAACCCGCATCGGAATGCTGCGGCCCTTGAGGGACGTCCGGTCGATAAAGCGCTATTCGCTCTCCCGCATTGTTCAGCGCCCCAATCCAAGGACCCAGGACCAGGGTCTCCGCCGGAACCGACTGGCGTGCACGAAATACCGCCGGAATGGTCGCGCACACAATCAGTCTGGCCCCGGCGGACAGGGATAGATTTTGAGGAAAAACATACTCCACCCCATCCACAAACTTCCAGGTATTGCTTGGGAAGGCAGGGTCGAACAACGGCACAAGGGAGGTTGTCGGATTGTAAAGCTCCACAAACTCATCCCGGTTCAACGGTGGTTGATACTGGATCCGGCTCATGACAATCGGACCGACCCGCGGCGCGGCATTGTTCTCCCCGAGCCCTTTCCTAAACTCACTCAAAAAGGCCTTCGGAAAAGATCCCCGAACCGCTGTCCCAAAGGAAAGGTCAGACGCCGGCACCAACGGCCCCGTTCCATTCGGATACCTGGCAAAACTGTACCCATTCTCGCTCGCCTCAAAACTGGTGGCGTCCATCCAGATTAACGGTTTGCCAGTGACATCTGCGGATACCAACGTCGTTTCGTCCCCATGGGCCGAATTCAAAGTGAACGCATTCGGATCCTCGGCGGCATTGAACTGATATTCGTAAAACACCTTGTACCCACGCGGTGCGATTATGGTCGAAGGCGGGATGCGAAATTTCTCAGGCTTTTCTCGCGAATTGGAAATATACCAACCGGAGATATCCACCGGCGTGTCGAGATTGTTGTACAGCTCGATGGCATCTTCCAACGGCGGATCTGTGTGGGCCAAAACCTCATTGATCACCACCCCTCGCTGCGGTCCCAACCCAGCACGACCCGGCGAACCATGGTATTCCGCACTGGATCTCCAGTTTCTCGGATCGCTCAAATCGCCATTGGGATCGATTACCTCCATCGAACTCCCCAAACCCGCAGCACGCGACGGCCACGCACCCGTGGAATCATAGGTGAACTGAAAGAGCAATACTCCGGACGCGCTCACCAACGAAATCTCCTCCCCCTCGTCGCGCAGGTTTCCCCCAAAGGCCCCACTTACCAGTTGTGCCACACTCCCATGCCGCTCTTGAAACTCCGACCGCTGGCCGCACACGACCACCCGCTGCCCCGGTTGGAGCACCATCGTACTGAATGTGTAGTCAATCCCATTGGTGAAGCGCGCCCCAGTCAACGCCACCGATGCCGTCCCTGAGTTGATCAGTTCAATGAACTCATAATCCCCACCACCCAGTGGGTTGTAATTCAATTCAGAAACCGAAATCGACCGGCCTCGACCCACCACGGCAACCACCAAGAGTAGCCACGTGACAATCAGGTAACGTCTCATGAGCCAATCTCGCCAGATAAGTCCCGTTCCGCAAGACACCTCCAAGTCGAATATCCCCCATCCACTCGCCACTCATCATCACATTATCGAATCAATATCATTAGCGAACTGCCATTTTGGATCTAAAACCACAAACTCCCCGAAATTCCCTCTTCACCCCGACCCCTTGGATCGCGAAAGTGTCTCCGTTGATCAGCACGACGGCAGAACTTCAGCAGTTGTCCGCGGAAGTCCGGCAAGCGCCCTGGGTTGCACTTGATACGGAGGCGGATAGCTTGCATGCGTATCCAGAGAAGTTATGCCTCGTCCAGTTGGCGATCCCGGGCAAGGAAGTCTTGGTCGATCCATTGGCGGATCTGCACCTCGAACCTCTCTGGGATGCTTTGGAGAATCGCGAACTAGTCTTTCATGCCGCAGACTACGACTTGCGGCTCATTTTTCAGGGACATTATTTCCGGCCCGCAGCCATTTTCGACACGATGTGGGCGGCAAGGCTCCTGGGTGAGCCGAAGTTTGGACTCAACGATGTCCTCACCAAACACCTCGGCATCACGCTTGAAAAAGGAGCCCAAAAGGCCAACTGGGGGCGGCGTCCGCTCACCGCGCGCATGACGGAGTATGCCCTGAACGATGTTCGGCACCTGCATGCTTTAGAAACTACTCTCCGCGACCAACTCACTCAAAAGTGTCGGCTCGAATGGCACCGCCAGATCTGCGACCAACTCATCCACGAATGCGCCCGAGCTGACGTGGTGGATACCAATCAGGTTTGGCGCATCAAGGGCCACGATCGACTCGACCCCTTGGGCTTGGCGATCATGCGTGAACTCTATTGGTGGCGCGAAGAAGATGCCTGTCGCACCAATCGCCCGCCCTTTTTTGTCCTCAGTCACGAGAAGCTTTCGGAAATTGCTGCGGAAGCCGCCCAAAAAGACTCTCGAACCTTCCGTCTACCGACCTTCCTCACCCCCAAGCGACGACGAGGTATTGAGGAGGCCATTGAACGAGGCCTTGCCGTGCCAGAGGACCAACGACCCGTGCACGTCCGCATTCGAACTCGACGTCTGACCCGAAAGGAAATTGCGCGGGCGGAGGTTTTGCGCGAACGCCGCGATCGACACGCCGCTGAATTGGGAATCGATCCAACCATTATTGCCGCCCGCGCCCAACTCTTCAGCCTTGCCCGCGAAGACACCCCTGAATCGTGGAGTTCACTCCTGCCTTGGCAGCTTGAGCTGCTCCGAGACCGATGAGTGTTGTTACGGAAGAATACTTCGATGTGGTCGACGACGCGGATGTTGTCGTCGACCGGCGCCCCCGCAGCGAGGTACACCGATTGAAGCTGAATCACCGCGCGGTCCACGTGCTCGTCTACAATCAACGCGGCGAACTCTTTCTCCAACAACGCTCGTTCGCCAAAGACTGCTCCCCCGGGTTGTGGGACTCGTCGGCTTCCGGACACGTCAGCAGCGGCGATGGCTACGACGACACCGCGCCCCGTGAAGTGGCGGAGGAACTCGGAGTTTCCCTCCAATCCCCCCCAGAACGGCTCTTCAAGTTGTCGGCCTCCATTGGCACCGCCTACGAGTTTTGCTGGATCTATCGTGCCGCGCACGAAGGACCATTCATTCTTCAAGCGTCCGAAGTTCGTGGTGGCGGATGGTTTACCGAGGAGGCAGTCGCCGAATGGGTTTCGCGTCGACCGCAGGACTTCGCCGGCGCATTCCTGGAGATTTGGAACCATCTGTGTCGCGATAGGCGCATCTCCGAGTTACCGGCGCCGCATTGAATGCTGGGGGAAAAGCGGCAGAGGGCTGCCGCGCTCCAAAATGCGGCAACCTTTTGGAGTGAGGTAGCCCTCTACCGCTTTTGGGGAATTCCCAGGACAACCGCTCTCCAAATGTCGGCAATTCGGAGAGGCGCCCTGTCGCCATCCAAGTCCGAATCTTTCCTTTTCCTCGCCGGGTCGGCGTGACTAAGATGTCCCATTACCACACGAACGGATTAAAACTACCGGTCGACGAGAGCGCGCACGTGGGCGCGTTTGCCGTCGCCCAACACAACACAACATGAACGAAGAAAGCCAAGATTCACGAATTACCCCGGTCACGCGCCGGAACTTCATCGCTGCGGCATCTGGTGGCGGCTTCGCCGCCATTGTGGCGGGATGTGCCTCTCAATCCAATACGTCCACCAAGACCGCCACCGCTTCGGCCGCCGCGCTCAGTGTCGCTCAGGCCGCCCATGCGGCCAGCAATGACACATTGAAAGTCGCCCTGATCGGGTGTGGTGGACGCGGTTCGGGTGCGGCGGGTCAGGCACTCAACGTCCCAGGCACGCAGTTGGTTGCCATGGCCGACGCCTTCAAGGACCGGCTCGATAGTTCCCTCAAGAACTTGAAGGAAGCGCATGGCAACAAGGTCGACGTCCCCGCCGACCGCCAGTTCGTCGGGTTTGACGCTCACAAGAAAGCCATCGCCCTCGCCGATGTCGTCATTCTCGCCACTCCCCCCGGTTTTCGCCCGATCCATTTCGAGGAAGCCGTCCGCCAAGGCAAGCACGTCTTCATGGAGAAACCCGTGGCTGTGGACGCCCCGGGCGTCCGCAAAGTCCTCGCCGCCGCCGCCGAAGCCAAACGCAAGAACCTCAAGGTTGGTGTCGGACTCCAACGCCATCATCAACCCGGTTACCTTGAGACGCTGAAACGCCTGCACGACGGTGCCATTGGCGATATCCACACCCTGCGCGTCTATTGGAATGATGGCGGCGTCTGGGTAAACCCTCGCAAAGAAAGCCAGACCGAAATCGAATACCAGATGCGCAACTGGTATTACTTCAACTGGCTCTGCGGCGATCACATCAACGAACAGCACATCCACAACCTGGATGTCGGTTGTTGGATCAAGAACGATTACCCCGTCCGTGTCACAGGCATGGGTGGTCGCCAAGTCCGCACTGGCAAAGAATTCGGTGAGATTTACGATCATCACGCCTGCGAGTACGAATTCAAGGATGGCGCCCGTATGTTCAGCCAATGCCGCCATATCCGCGGCGCTTGGAGCAGCGTCTCCGAGCATTGTGTCGGCACCAAAGGCAACTCTGATGTCAGCGGACATATTATCCGCGTCACCGGTTCGGATGCCTGGCGCTTCCGCAGCGACAAAAAAGTCGATCCCTATCAACAGGAGCACGACGACCTGTTCGCCGCCATTCGAGCCAACACCGACTTCAACGAGGCGGCCAATGGCGCGCACAGCACGTTGACCGCCATCATGGGTCGCATGGCCACCTACAGCGGTCAGGTCATCGACCGGGAGACCGCACTCAATTCCCCCATCGACCTCATGCCCTCAACGTTCGATTGGAATGCCACACCAAAGTCCCTGCCGGACTCCAACGGTTTTTATCCCATCGCCGTCCCAGGCAAGACCGTGACCGTCTGAGTAGCCAACCCTCCAACGGCGTTGTTCCAAAACCCGCATCGGCAAGAGCCCGATGCGGGTTTTTTGTCGACCCGGTTTTGGTCGTTGGTGGTGGAGATCGGCACAAAGTCGGGGGTGGAAGTCAGAGAGTCTGCGCGGATTCTAGAATCTGTGAGTTGTAACGTGCTGGAAATTAGTGGACCGATTCCAAAGGTCGTCGCGCCGCTGTAGTTCCTGGGCGCGTCATCGCCATGGTGCACCCCGACTTTGTGCTGCTCTCGTCGCTCCGCGATCACTCGAACCACCGCCTTGTCCTTCGCGCTATTGCTCAGGAAGTCATCGTAGTCGAAGCCGTCGCTCATGTTTGCACATGGTCTGCCAGATTTTGGGTTTCCTCCCGTCGAAAGATTTCTCGCTTCTAATCGACTGTCATTGGATGACGTCGAAAATCCATTTGCAGGTGTAAAACGCGAACGACCAAGATTCCGGCCTGTTCTGGTACGAAGAATATCGCGTGAGATTTGTAGTTCCACCGTCTCAGGTTTGGCGCGAATTCCTCGGCACTTTTCCCTTTGGTTGGGTCGTCCGCCAGCAGTTGAAATGAGTCCTCCAATCCGACTCGATAGAGCCGCGCCTGCGCGATGCCGAACGTCTTGATCGTGTAGTCGGCGATTCCAGCAATATCACCGTCAGCTCTGACGGAAATGCGATAGTTACGCATGGGGCCGCTTATGGCGACGTTCAGCTTCCGTCCAAATGTCCTTCACGCTGCGGTTACTAACGCCACTTTCGAGACCTTCCTGAATGGCTTGTTTTAATGCCAAAAATTTGGTGTTCTGCTCCTGATCTCGTCGGATCATGTCGCGAAAATACTCACTGTCATTCGTGTAGTCGCCATTTTCAATCCGAGCCTTGACCCAGGCATCTTGCTGCTCGGAGAGGGTGATGGTTTTTCTAGTAGTTCCCATAAAGACCTCAATCAAATATCACACTATTGGTGCACACTAGCACAGTTTAACGCTTGGAGCCAGCCGATTCAGATCGTGGAATTGGCGGCGGGAAGTGCGCATCTCAGTTTTTTTCGAGGTTGTAGCGATGCGGGCTGCGATTGTGGTTAGTTATTGGCGA
>SXSK01000332.1 GCA_005793375.1 Verrucomicrobiales bacterium
CAGGCGAGGCGGCGCGCAGTTCGTCGAGCGCCTCGTTGAGCTGGAGCAAAACCTCCTCCTTGGCCGGCATGGCAATTTCGATTCCCTCCAAATCGACGTGTTCAGCGTTCGCACCATGACGCGATCGCAGACGGCGGCGGGCGCGGTCCACCAGGATGTGACGCATCGCTTCAGCGGCGGCGAAAAAGAAATGCCGGCGATCCTGCCATCGGGCTTCGTTGGGCCCGACGAGTTTCAAATAAGCCTCGTGGACCAGAGCAGTGGCTTGGAGGGTTTGTCCTGGAGGTTGCTCGGACATTTTCGACGCAGCGAGGCTGCGAAGTTCTTCGTAAACGAGAGGAAGCAATGCTTCGGCAGCATGGGACTCGCCTTGTTGCAGGCGGTCGAGGATTTGAGTGACGTCGTTCATCTCAACATGGGCGAGCGAGGTCTCACGGAAAAACGCCGCGCGCTTTGCGAGCGTCGTAAACCCGGCGAACCCCCAAACTCAAAGCCGCCATTCGCATGGTGATTTTTTGCTTTCGTGAAAGCTGCAGCGTTTGTGTGAAGGCACCCTCCAGTATGCGAAATAGTTTGTCCACGACTTCGCTTTCGCTCCAGAAAAAACTCTGCAAATCCTGCACCCACTCAAAGTAGCTGACCACCACGCCGCCTGAGTTGCAAAGAACGTCCGGGATCACAAAAATCTCCGGGCGCTGGGCCAGAATGTCATCGGCTTCCGGCGTCGTGGGCCCGTTGGCGCCTTCGGCCAGGATGCGACATTGAATCTTGCCAGCGTTTTCAGCCGTTATCTGACGCTCCAGCGCCGCCGGCACCAGAATATCGCACGGCAGCAGGAGAAGTTCAGCATTGGAGACCGCATCGCCCCCCGGGAAACCTACCACCGTTCGATTCGACGCAACCCAAGCCTCCAACGCCGCCAAGTCGAGCCCTGCCGGGTTGTATACCCCACCCATGGCATCGCTTACGCCGACCACCTTGACCCCATACTTAGCCAGCGACCACGCCGCGATGGAACCGACATTGCCAAATCCTTGGATGACCGCGGTGGCAGAACCTTCCTTCATGCCGATGGAATCCATCGCCCGATAAATCAAATAGGCTACCCCCCGCCCCGTTGCTTCACGTCGACCGAGCGACCCACCGATCACCACGGGTTTGCCCGTAACAACCCCTGGAACGGAATGCCCGGCATGCGTCGAATAGGTATCCATCATCCAGGCCATAGTTTGCTCATTGGTTCCGACATCCGGTGCCGGGATATCGACCTGCGGTCCAATGAATGGAATCAGTTCCTGAGTAAACCGGCGGGTCAATCGCTCCTTCTCGCCCAACGAAAGCGCTCCGGGATCCACCGTCACTCCGCCCTTCGCGCCGCCGTACGGCAATCCGGTTAATGCGCACTTCCAACTCATCCACATCGCCAACGCAGCCACCTCACCCAGAGTGACATCGGGATGGTATCGGATACCGCCCTTGGTAGGGCCAAGTGCCAGATGGTGCTGCACCCGATACCCGCTGAACACGTGCGTCGTACCGTTGTCCATTGGTACGGGGACCGCCACCGTGAGAGCCCTTTTGGGAAACTTCATCCGGTCGCGGTCGTTAACGGGGATTTCCAGAATGGTTGCCACCGAATCGAACTGCTGGCAGGCCATGTCGAACGTTGGAGAGGCGTAAATGTTCACACCGGCAATCTAAACCGGAACCGATCCGTTGCCAACGCACACCCGACACACACGCGCGACTGCTTGACCCTACCGGGCATCCCCGCGATCGTCCCGGCCGTAACGTCCGCATGCCCGTCCAACGAACCGAACTTGAAGCCAGAGAACGCGCGATTCTCGCTCCCTATGCCCAGAATAGCGAGTCCACGCGGGGGCGGATCTGTGACGAAGAGCCACCAACCTGGCGCACTCAGTTCCAACGAGACCGCGATCGGGTCATTCATTCGCGGGCGTTTCGGAGGCTGGAGTACAAAACCCAGGTATTTCTCAATGGCACCGGAGATCACCTTCGAACGCGACTCACACACACCATGGAAGTCGCCGCCATTTCCCGAAACATTGCGCGAGCGCTGCGATTGAACGAGGACCTTTCAGAAACCATCGCCCTCGCCCACGATTTGGGACATTCGCCATTCGGGCACAATGGCGAGCATGCCTTGGATCGGCTGATGAAGGATCACGGCGGCTTCGAGCACAACCGTCAAAGCCTTCGAATCGTCGAGCATCTGGAACAGAAGTACCCGCGGTTTTCCGGGCTCAACCTCACTTGGGAAGTCCGGGAGGGGCTTGCCAAGCACGCCGCCCCACCGCCAGCGCCCGGAACTCTCTCACCACAGCAATTTCGCCAAACCAGCGCCGAGGCCCAAATCGCCAACCTTGCCGACGAGATCGCGTACTACAGTCACGATCTGGACGACGGATTGGATTGTGGACTGCTCGAAGAACGAAAACTTCTCAATGAGGTCGAAGTGTGGGCCACGGCCGCACGCGCTGTGAAACGACAGTTTGGCGCCCTGCCCGACGAAAGCCGTCGCTACTACACCATACGCCAAATCATCGATGACCAAGTCACCGATGTCGTGTCCACCACGGAGAAGGGCCTGACGGCCTCCAAAGTGGCCTGTGCGGATGATGTCCGCAACTGCCGCACTGCGCTCGTACGGTACAGTCCCGTCCGAAAGAAACTCAACTTAGAGCTGCGCCGATATCTTTACCAGAACCTCTACTACAATCCGGTAGTTCACGAACCAAACCAACGGGCGGTGCGAATGTTACGGGAATTGTTTCAATTTTTGCTGGAACACCCGGAAGAGGTCGGCGGGCAGGCCCGACGCCGAGCTCAAGCTGACGGCTGGCATAGAGCTCTGTGCGATTATATCTCTGGTATGACCGATCGATATTGCATCCAAGAGCATCAACGCTTGCTCCATCGGACCAGTTGATGCTTGGCTTTTTTGCCAACACCTCAGCCCGCGCCTGTGTCCGAAATCCATCAACTTAAAGTTCCGCCCTCAGGCGACCCGGGCACTGTGTTTGGTGTGACGCCTTCAGGCGACCCATGCGAAACCCGCAGCAAAATGACCACTGCTGACTCCCCTGCCAACCCTAGAACCGTTGTGCATCTCCACGACTCCGTGGACCGCCTGCCCGGTGTGGGACCCGAACGGGCGGTACTTCTCGCGCGGCTGGGTATTCGGACTCTCGAGGAGCTGCTTTTGACCAGTCCACGACGTTACGAAGATCGACGCCATTTTGTGCCGATCGTGCAACTCCAACTCGGGGGTAGCGCGGCAGTTTCAGGAACGGTGGTTGCGGCGGGAACCGTCTTTTTTCGTCAACGGACGAAACGAGTGTTTGAAATCGTGCTCGACGACGGCACCGCTCGGCTGCATTGCCGTTGGTGGAACCTACCCTTCATGGAGCGGCTGTTCGCTGTAGGCGACCGCGTCATGGCCTTTGGCAAATGCCATTCCCTGAAGCCGCGCACCATGGATCACCCTGAGACCGAGACCTTGGAACATGGGGAAGACCCAACGGTGCACTTGGCACGTATTGTGCCCGTATATCCCCTCACCGAAGGCTTGGGGCAACGGATCCTCAGGAGTTTGGTATGGGAGACACTGGAACGGGTTACCCACGAATTGGTCGAACCGTCTCTGAACATCGTTCCAGTACGACCGACCGACGCACCCGACGCCTCAATAGCTCCGGTGATGGATCTCACCGTGGCTTTGGCGGCGTCCACCATTCAGTGGCCCTCACGGGCTCAAGCCATCCATGATCTTCATTTCCCTCGCACGCCGGCCGATGCGGATCTGGCACGGAAACGACTCGCCCTGGACGAGTTCATCGCCTTCCAACTCAATATTCAATCGCGACGCCAGATACTTGAATCGCGGGCGCATCCGATTCCATGTGGCGGTGACAACCGGATGATTCGCCCCTTCCTGGCGAGCCTCCCATTTCGATTGACCGAATCTCAAACACAGGTATTGCGAGTGATCCGCACGGATCTCTCCGGGGACACTCCCATGCGCCGATTATTGCAGGGGGACGTCGGTTCCGGAAAGACCGTCGTGGCGGCTTGCGCTGCAATCATGGCCATCGAAAGTGGCTGGCGCGTGGCGTTGATGGTTCCAACTGAGATTCTGGCGGGACAGCATTACGCGTCGTTCGAGCATTGGTTCAGACCTCTGAATTTGAGTGTGGCTCTACGCACCGGCAGCGAGCAAAAATCTCCAACAACTGAGCCCGTCCTCACCATTGGCACCCACGCGCTGCTCCAAGTAAGCGCCGAGTTCGAGCGACTCGGGTTGGTGATTATCGACGAACAACACAAGTTCGGCATCGCCCAACGTGAGACGCTAGTCCGCAAGGGTCATTATCCGCACCTACTGGTCATGACGGCGACACCCATTCCGCGAACTCTTGGGTTGACGTTGTATGGGGACCTGGATGTCAGCACACTTAACCAATTCCCAACGGGTCGAGGCACCGTTCGTACTCATGTCCGCAGTCCGGAGGTGTTGCCTAAAGTCTGGGATTTCGTGAAGAGGGAGTTGGCGAAAGGTCGACAAGCTTATGTGGTTTGTCCACGGGTCCTTGAATCCGACAACGATGATGTCAAAGCGGTCACACGTGAATTCGAGCGGCTCCAAGGCGTGTTGGTGCCCTACCATGTCGGCCTTCTTCACGGCCAACTACCCAGCGATCAGAAGGAATCTGTCATGAAGGAATTTCGATCTGGAGACATCCATGTACTTGTAGCTACGAGTGTTATAGAGGTCGGTGTCGACGTCCCAAACGCGACTCTCATGGTGATCGAAAACGCGGAACAGTTCGGGCTGGCCCAACTCCATCAACTTCGAGGACGTATTGGCCGCGGGGGACACGATGGGCATTGCATCCTGGTTTCCAGCGCAAACAATGAAGAGGCTCAACAGAGGCTCAAAATTCTGGCGGAAACTCGGGACGGATTCGAGATTGCCGAAGCGGATCTACGGATGCGCGGCCCAGGTGAACTCACCGGTCGACAACAAAGCGGCCTACCCCCCTTCCGTTTCGGAGATTTGATCAATGATCGCGGGATGATTGAACTCGCCAGAGAGCTCGTAAAACATCACCTGCATCAAGGATGCCCCAAACCATCGAGAGCTTCCCGAAAGACCGAACTCTCATAGGGGTTGCCTCCGAGCGTCGTACGCTGGACCAACGTCTCTAGCCGGCGTTGGACGCTAAAAGTTATTGAAGCCCAGCGTCATCTGCTCCACATAGTGCGGTGGCCCTCCACCGCTTTTGGGGCATTGCAGGGACGACCGATCTCCAAAATTCCCACAACTCGGAGATGCGCCCCCAACGAATCAACAAACCGGTTCCCGTTTGCCTTTTAATGGCGTTTCCTGTTTGCTTCTGCCACTCCGCCTCGAACGAAACCGCGGGCATTGAAACCCATGAGCAACTCGCTTTCACCTGAATCAAATGATCGGCGTACCTTTTGCAAGGGCGCCCTCGCCGCCTGCATCGGTGGCGGCGTCACCCTGATCCCTATAGGAGCAGGTATCTCTGTCTGGCTCGATCCACTGGATAAAAAAGGCAGCGGTAGCGAGTCCACCGCAGTCAAGGTCGCCAACCTTTCGGCCCTACCAAAAGACGGGGTGCCTCGTAAATTTTCTGTCATCGCCCGTCGTACTGACGCCTGGACCACCACCCCGGAAACACCGATCGGCGCCGTGTATTTGCTCCGGACAGGCGACAAAACTGTCGAAGCCCTCAACGTCGTCTGCCCGCATGCCGGCTGCTTTGTCGACTATCTCCCGTCCAAAGGGTCCTATCTTTGCCCCTGCCACAATAGCCTTTTTGCGCTCGACGGAAAGATCATCGATCCGAATAGCCCCAGCCCCCGAGCGCTCGACCACCTACGGGTGGAAATCCGCAACGATTCCGAAGTTTGGGTTGAATTCAAAAACTTTATCTCCGGCCATTCGGAACAGATTTCCCAGTCATGAAACAATTTCTCGACTGGCTGGATCACCGCACCGGCTACCGCAAGCTGACACACGAAGCCCTGTTTGAGAACGTGCCCGGCGGCTCCCGCTGGCGTTATGTGTGGGGCAGCACCCTCACCTTCACACTCACGATTCAGTTTATCACAGGGATTTTTCTGTGGATGGCCTACAGCCCCAGTTCGCAAACCGCCTGGGAAAGCGTGAATTACATCCAGAATGAAATGGTCGGTGGCTGGTTTTTGCGCGGTCTTCACCATTATACCGCGCAGGCCATGATCATCCTGCTCGTGCTCCACCTCATGCAAGTGATCATCGATGGCGCCTACAAAGCGCCGCGCGAAATCAACTTCTGGTTCGGGGTTGGCCTGATGGCCCTGACAATGGCCCTTGGCCTCACTGGCTATCTGCTGCCCTGGGACCAAAAAGGGTATTGGGCAACAAAGGTCGCCACCAATATCGCCGCCATCACGCCGGTGATTGGCGCCGATCTACAGCGCCTTATTATCGGCGGATCCGACTATGGCCACCACACTCTGACTCGCTTTTTCGCCCTGCACGCCGGCGTACTGCCCGGTATGATCGTCGCGCTCCTTGTCGGTCATATTTACCTCTTCCGCCGACACGGACTGACCGCGGCAGAACCTAAACTTAAACCGGACGAGGCCTTCTTTCCGGACCAAGTTTTGAAAGATGCAGTCGCCTGCCTCGCCGTGCTTGCCGCAGTTTTGTTTTTGATCATTCGACATCACGGCGCCGAACTGAGCGCTCCAGCAGATCCTTCTGAAGCCTACTCAGCGGCACGACCTGAGTGGTATTTTCTCTTCCTGTTCCAGTTGTTGAAATATTTCCCGGGCAAATCCGAAATCATTGGCGCCATGATCCTCCCCTCGCTTTTGATGGGTATCGTTTGCCTGATGCCCTTCCTCGGCAGATGGCGCCTTGGCCATTGGTTCAATCTTGGATATCTCGCTGCGATGCTCGCGGGCGCTGGATTGCTCACCTTGCTGGCCATCGCCGAAGATCAGAGCAATCCCGAATATCAACGCGGCGTCGCCTCCGCCGCCCTGGAAGCAGAGCGCATCCGGATCCTCGCCAAATCTCCAACTGGCATTCCTCCGACCGGCGCGGTCGAATTATTGAGGAATGATCCCTTCATTCAGGGTCCCAAGCTTTTCTCCCGCAATTGTTCCAGTTGCCATCGCTATGATGGCCACGACGGTACTGGCCTGGTCGTGAAAGATCCCCAAAGCGGCAGTGACCTCAAGGGGTTTGCCAGCCGCGACTGGCTGACCGGCCTGCTCGATCCAGCCAAAGTGGACAGCACAAATTATTTCGGTGGCACCAAGTTCAAGGACACCAAAATGGTCAAGTTCGTAAAGAAAGATATCGCCGCCTATTCCGCTGTGGAAAAGGAACAGTTGAAGAAAGTGATCCTGGCGTTGTCCGCTGAAGCTGGTTTGAAAACCCAGCGGGACGCCGACCAACGCGATATTGCGGCCATCGAAGAAGGCCGAAAGCTGATCGAAAACGACTCCATGCGCTGCACCGAGTGCCACCAATTCCGCAAACCGGCCGACGATGCAACCGCACCTGACCTCACAGGCTATGGCTCGCGCGAATGGCTCGTCGGCATTATTACGAACCCGAAACACGAAATGTTTTATGGAAAGCGCAACGATCGCATGCCGGCCTTCGGTAAGGATCAAGTGCTCGATGTGAAGACCATCGGTCTCATTGCCGACTGGTTGCGCGGCGATTGGTATGAGCCCAAGGCGGTCTCCTCACGATGAGTTGAGTCCGAGTTGGCATCCTTGGCTAAGCCAAAACAAATCCGCGACCAAACCCTTTCCTCGAAACCGAAGTTGCCCCACGAAGAGCTTGCGGTGCTCTGCATGGTTGTCTTCAACAGTCCATCAAGCAAAATTTGGCCAGCCTTGGGCAAGAATTGCCGAGGCTCAGAGGCGCACTTGGTTGTCCACTCATCCATGAGCATGGCCACGCGAATCCGAATGCCTCGAATCGTCTTTCCATTGCGGTGGAGCGCGACGAGACGATCCATCGCCCCACCCTTGGCAGCAGGAATGGCGTTGGTGATCGGAGGATTATTTGCCGCAAGGGTCGTGTCCGCAGCGCCTCCTCAAAGCAAGCAGCCCGGCCCCGACGCCGAACAGGCCGGCTACAAGGCTACCGCCGCCACCGGTGCCGTAGAGGCGTTGCGCAGCCGGATCGAGCGTCAGGAGGTAAAACTCGAGTTCTCGCCCACACAGGGCTACCTCCCAGCGTTGCTCCGAGAGTTGAAGGTGCCAGCGACTTCCCAATTGCTCGTCGCCTCCAAGACGTCGGCTAACAAGAATTACATTTCACCCAAGAATCCTCGCGCGCTCTACTTCAGCGATTCCGTCGCGCTGGCTTTTGTGCCAGGGGCGGAGATGATTGAGGTCGCCGCCACCGATCCGAAGCTGGGCGCGGTGTTTTATACGCTGGAGCAAAAAGCGTTTTCCCGTCCGCAACTCACCCGCGACGACCGTTGTCTGGAATGCCACGCTTCGTCCAAAACACTCGACGCACCGGGCTGGCTGGTTCGCTCCTTTCGTACCCACGACGACGGTGAAGTCGATGTACTGAGTGGTTTGATGGTGACCCACCACACGCCCATCGCGGAGCGTTGGGGTGGATACTACGTCACCGGCGACACCGGTGGGCAGCCGCATCGTGGCAATCTCTTCGGAGCAGAATCCCTCGCCAAGCGCGGTAACACGGTCCCCTCCTTAAGCGCGGCCGCATTGAAGTCCTTGCTCGACATCGCCAAATTTCCGGAACCTTCCAGCGACGTGGCTGCCCTGCTTGTGTTTGAACATCAGGTCCACATGATGAATCTGCTGACGCGGCTCAGACTTGACACCGAGGCACTCGACGAAAAGGAAACCCTCGAACGGACGTACCCCACGAGCGAAGCGGTGTTGAAGTATCTCCTCTTCATCGACGAGGCGCCGCTCCTGGCTCCTATTCGGGGGACATCGGATTTTGCCCGAGAATTCGAGGCGCAGGGTCCGATGGACGCGAAAGGCCGTTCGCTCCGCCAGTTGGATTTACGAACTCGGCTTTTCAAGCACCCGTGCAGCTTCATGGTGTATTCGCCGAGTTTCGAAGCCTTACCGCTGCGAGCGAGGCGGCATCTCTATCGCCGGTTGTGGGATGTGCTTGCGGGTGTGGACGAAACCGGGGAGTTTAAATCGCTGTCGGCGGAAACTCGCACCACCATTCGCGAGATTCTGGTGCAGACGAAAAAGGAGTTGCCGGCGTACTGGAGGCTTTGAGTGACTCTACCAAACATCATGTCTAAATCTTTGGGCGGTCTCGCGTTTCTGTTTTTGACTTCTGCCGCCCATGCCGCGGCCGCGGACAGCGCACCCGGGGCCGTGCACAAGCTTTTCCAATGGCAGCCGTTTCTCGCGCCGTTCCATGCAGTCGTGCTGCATTTTCCCATCGGATTCTTGACAATGGCGGGGTTGCTGGAGGTCTACCGTACATTCCGACCCAGCGCGGAGTTGCGCCACGTGACTGTGCTGGTGCTGTGGCTGGGACTGCTCACGGGAGTCGTTTCCGCATGCTTTGGTTGGCTGCGCGCGAGCGGGGGAGATTATGAAGTCAAAGCGCTGGAATTGCACCGCCTCTACGGCATGGCCGTGCCGTTCGTCACCGTGCTGGCTCTCGTGTTACAAAGGCTTGCCTATCGCAATGAAGCGTTGCGGGGCTGGACATTTACTTATCGCGGCGTGCTCACAGGCACGCTGGCGCTGGTGGTTCTTGCGGGGCACTACGGTGGCAATCTGACGCACGGTTCGAAGTATCTGGTCGCGAATGCGCCAGAGTTTGTGCGTGAACTCTTGGAGGATGCGCCGGCCACTGAGCCTGCGCTCAATTCTGAAGCCCTCGATCTTCATCAGCGCAATTACGTGGAGAAGGTGCAACCCCTTCTCGAAGCCAAGTGCTACAAGTGCCACAGCTCCGAAAAGCAAAAAGGCGGTTACCGCATTGATCAACCGGAACTGGCGCTCAAGGCTGGAGATAGCGGCAAACCCGCCATCAAACCTGGTGATCCCATCGGCAGCTATCTGGCGCAGCTGATTCTCCTGCCACCGCAACACGACGACGTCATGCCGCCCGATGGCAAACAGCCCCTGACCACCGAGGAAATCATGACCTTGCTGGACTGGATTCGGAACGGTGCGGTTTTCCCTTCCAGTGGAACGAATACAACCGGTGCTGGCCCTCGTTGATCAACCCAAGCCAGGCCATGCGCGGGTGGCTCGTTGATCGGAACCAAAGATGAATTTTCCTCTCCAAATGTCGGCAACTCGGAGATGCACCCGTTCCCGAGTGTCTCAGCCCTCGAGGGACCATCCCTTACGATATTCCCGGCGAATGAGAGGGGCGGCCTCCGGAGCGTTGGTTGCGCGGAGATTTTTGGCGTCCCAAATCAGCTTCTTGCCCAATCGATAGGCGACATTTCCTAGATGATTCGCCTCCGTGAGAGGTCCGCTGTATTCAAAGGGACAGGTCGTCGGGCTTCCGGTTTTGCAGGCCTTTATCCACTCTTGGTGATGTCCGATGCTTTCCGGTATGGACGGCTGAGGGCGCACGTAATCTTTGTATTGAGCCTCGGGTAGCAACAGATGGCGGCCATAATCTGACAACAGCATGCCTTTGGCGCCGATGAAGAGTACCCCGCTATCCCAATTGGGGATTCGGCCCTCGCGCAACATCGCTGGCTTTTCCTCACCCTGGTACCAGGTCAACCGAACGGCGGGCATTTGGCCTCGAGGCCCATATTCGTAGGTGGCCGTCATGGAGGCTGGGGCCAGCTCCGGATGTGGCGGAGGACCGGATGCCTCAATGGTGAGGGGGTATTTGAGCTGAAGCGCCCAAAAGGGCAAATCGTTCCAATGACTGCCCAGGTCGCTCATGGTGCCACCCCCAAAATCCCACCACCGATACCACTTGGGACCCGGGAAATAGACTTCATGAAACGGGCGTTCCGGTGCGGGTCCCAGCCAGAGATCCCAATCCACCCCTGGAGGCACCGGCATGGATTCCTTGGGACGGTTATTGACATAAACAATGTCCCCATGCCGTTTGGCAGCCTCCTCACTCTGAAGGCCCCAGGCACGCCCTACCCACACATGCACCTCGGTGACCGGTCCGATGGCTCCGCCCTGAACCAATTCCACCACGCGCCGGTAGTTGGACCCCGCATGGATTTGGGTTCCCATTTGAGTGGCAACCTTGGCGTTGCGAGCTGCTTCGGTAATGACTCGGGCTTCCCACACGTTGTGGGTCAACGGTTTCTCGCAATACACACCCTTCTTCAGGCGCAATGCCGGCAACGTGGCAAAGGCATGAGTGTGCTCAGCGCAACTCACCACCACCGCATCGAACTCTTTCACTGCATCGTATAGCTTGCGGTAGTCTACAAACCGCCGCGCATGCGGGTGTTTGAGTGCCGCCGCTGCCAAGGCCCGCTCGTTGACATCACACAGCGCCACAATGTTTTCGCTGGAAACGTCGGCCAGATTGGACCCGCCGCGGCCACCACACCCGATAATCGCGAGGTTCAATCGGCTGTTTGGCGATTGCGAGCGAACGATCGCTGGGAAGCCCAAGCTGATGGATGCAGCGGAACCACTGACTAAACCGGTCAAGAAACGACGTCGAGAGTGGATCAAGCGAGGTGTGTTCATGGCCGAAATTAAAGTCGCTCACACCTCGATGGTAAAGCGTTACGTGATCAAAAACGATTAAACCATGGATTCCTGAAGCCCCGCCAATTAACGGAACAGAACGAAGGTTTCCGCCGGCTCAACTGCTCAAGTCTGGTGGCGATTGGGGCGTCTCACGGGAAGAATCGCGACTTAAGATTCCAAGTTGTTATCCGCTCGATCCTCAGGCATTGTCGGTGTTCTGACTAGCGTCTGTTGCGAACAGGTTGGATAGGTGGAAGTTCGATTGCCGCCTTCGAGTGCTGACTCAAACTGGGCTGCTAGTGTTAAGAAAATATCATGGAAGAATCAGTAAATTCGGAAAATGGGTCCCTTCCGGCCGATTGGGACTGGAAAGCGATCGTCCTCAAATATCAGCAGCCGAGCCTCGGACGAGCCGTCTGGCAGCTGGTCAATACTCTCGGCCCTTTGGCTCTACTCTGGGTATTGATGTATTTCGCCGTCCAGAAGTCGTGGTGGTTGGCCATTCCATTGGCGGCCCTAGCCGGCGCTTTTTTGGTCCGTGTATTCATTATCTTCCATGACTGCGGTCACGGCTCCTTTTTTAAATCCAGCAAAGCCAACGATATCTGGGGATTTATCACCGGCATGCTGACGTTCACCCCCTATTTTCATTGGCGCTGGGAGCACTCGGTTCACCACGCGACCTCGGGTCATCTGGACAAGCGGGGTGTCGGTGATGTCCGGACCATGACCGTCGAGGAGTATCTGCAGGCGCCTCGCTGGCAGCGCTTCAACTATCGGCTGGTCCGCAATCCATTCGTGCTATTTGTTTTGGCTCCTCTGGGACTGTTCCTGGTCAAGCAGCGTTTTACAAACGCCAAAGCCAATGATCGCGAGCGCTATTCCGTGTATTGGATGAACGCCGCCATCTTCTTTATGGCAGCGGTTCTCAGCTCTTTTTTCGGCATCGGAACCTACCTCCTCCTCCAACTGGTCGTCCTCATCGTCGCCGGTACCAGCGGTGTCTGGCTGTTTTACGTCCAACATCAATTCGAGGGAGTCTATTGGGAACGGTCTGAAAACTGGGACTATACCGCTGCGGCCTTGCAAGGCAGCTCCTTCTACAAGCTTCCTCGCGTCCTGCAATGGTTCTCCGGAAATATTGGTTACCATCACCTCCACCATCTCAGCCCGCGCATCCCGAACTACAATCTCGAGCGCTGTCACAAATCCGATCCAGTGTTCCAGAGCGTCAAACCGGTCACACTGCTCGGCAGCTTGAAATCGCTGACATTTCGTCTTTGGGACGAACAACGGCGCCAATTGGTCGGGTTTGGGTATCTGCGCCAGTTGCGCCGTCAGCAGCAGTCTCCCACATGAGCCGGAGTGACTGCCCCAGGGGCGAGGTCCTCCACACTGCGGCGCGCAAAACCCGCACCGTCCCTGCACCATGAAATCACGGCCCAGGATCGGCACGATGGGTGAGCTTCGCTTCACAGTGGAGCCCAAGCATTGCATTGATTTCGCCAGCGGCGGTATGCCAACGGTCTTTAGCACTCCACAAATGATCGGATTGCTCGAACGGACCTCACGTGAAAGCCTCGTAGCCTTTCTCGACGAAAACGAGCGATCCGTCGGTGTCGAACTCGAAATCAAACATCTCGCCCCCGCCCCTCCCGGGTCGGTCGTCACTCTCAGTACGCGCGTCATCCAATCCGACGGCCCTTATGTCACATTTCATATCGAGGCGCGCGATGAACAGGAATTGCTCGCTCGCGGCATTCATAAACGCGCCGTCATCCGGGTCGAATCGTTCGCCAAACGCGTCGCCCGAAAAACCAAAGGTTGAGTTTCCGAGGGCAACGAATTCCCGAAATTCGTGCCGCTTTTCGTTCGGCCCGAAATTCACCTTACCCTCGCCGGCTCGGCACCCAGCGCGGGTGATCGGCCCCCTTGCCATCGATGCCCGTCGAAATCTGCCGTTGACCCGAGCCATCGGGTTTCATCACCCACAAGTTGGGCGGCTCTCCGGTGGCACAGCGGCAAAACACCACGTCACGCCCGTCGGTCGATTCACTCACCCGAAAGTCCCACACAGCCGGATTGGATGCTGTCAGACGCGTCACCGCCTTCGTTTGAGGATGGATCCGACATAGCTCGGTGCCACCTCGGGCGAGTTCCGGCTTCCAATCCCGGTTGAAATGATCGGTATCGGGCCGATGCGCCTGGAACTCCCAAGCCAACTTGGATCCGGGAAGTTTCCGGGTGAACAACACCTCGCCGGTTGAAGTCCACGCCAGCATGTTGGAGCCGCTGCCTCGCTGTGTCGGATTGCCGTACGTCGCACCAAACCAATGACTCTGCCCTTCGGTCAACGTCCGCACATCAGTCCCGTCAGGACGCCCCACGCAGACATCCGCCCAATCATGAGCCGGATCCCTACCCTGAAGACAATCCACCCAAGACAACCAAGCGCCATCGTTCGACCAAACCGGCCCGAAGTGAAGATGCTCCGGATGACCCGCGATCAAGGTCCGATTGCCACCATCCACGTCGCTGGTCCAGATCCGATACGAGTGCGGGGCCGGACCCGCGGTGTGAAAGGCCACCCGTCGTCCATCTGGGCTCAAACTCAACCCGTACGGAAACCCTTCGCCTTCCCGCGTGAATTCGCGCGCGTCCGAACCATCCAGGTTCATACTCCAAATCTGACCTACCTGTTTGCGAACCACTTGAACCAATATCCTTGTATCCTCAACGAGTAGTGCGGGAGTTTGAAACGGAGCCATTCGATCGCGTGTACATAGCTCGACCAGAGAGTCCGAAGTCAGGTCATAGGACCAGATATGAGTCGGAGTTTGTGTGTAATACTCATCGAAGGGCCGCCCAGGCCCATCGCGCCGCGGCTCCATGCTCAAGAACAATACCCGACGACCATCTGAAAAGAACTCAACTGGCTGCCATGTCGCTTGATTTGGCACAGAAAACTCCAGTACCCGAAACCCCGTGCCATCGGAACGAATGACACAGGTTTTTCCCGAAGAAACAAAGAAGATCTGGTTTGGCGGCAGTTGGCGCTTCGAGGAAGATGTTCCCACACAACTGGACGACACCGCCATGAGCCCACCCACAATTCCATGTTGCAAAAATGAGCGACGGTCTAAGGAGGATTGGTGAGTCGTCGCCGTGTCCAGTGGAAGCATGAACCCACTGTCCCAGAATTCGTTGACTCCTGCAACGGACTCTAAACCGTTTCTTTAGGCGGCTCGTGTTTATCATGAGAACGGTTGCCAGTTCTCCAGCTTCCCATCAGCCAACGAAAATCTTAACCTGTCCCTGCTTGAACGATCCTTCGATCATGTTGGTTGCCGGCGAACCGAGTGGCGATCAGCTCGCATCGGAATTAGTCCACGCCCTTAGGGCCACATGCCCACATGGGACTCCAAAATTCTTTGGAGCCGGCGGACCGCGCCTTGCCGGCGTGGGTGTCGAGTGCCTACTTGACCTCACTCAGCATGCACTCATCGGCCTACCTACCTTGGGTGAATATTTCAAATTCCGCGGATTCCGTGATCAACTGATACACCTAGCCGAGGAACGGAAGCCGGATGTATTCATTGGAGTGGATTACTTCGGGTTCAACAGTCGGTTGGCGGAAGCGATCCTCAAGAACGGCTCTCCCTCAAATCCACCTCGAATCGTTCAGTTTGTTTCGCCCCAGGTCTGGGCATCCCGTCCTCGACGCGCCCATCGGATGGAGAGCACACATGACCTACTCCTGAGCATTCTGCCATTCGAACAGACTTGGTACCAGCAACAAGCACCTGGTTTGGCTGTGGAATTTGTCGGACACCCCATGGTGGATCGCCATAACCTCGATCTCGGCGCCGGTTCCGCAAACAACACCACGCCTCAACCCATGTCTCCCGAATCCCAGGTGGTGCTGTTATTGCCTGGGAGTCGACGAGGCGAAATCGCACGTCACGCCCCGGTACTGTTGGAAGCCGCAACACTCATCGCCGCCCGAATACCCGAAGCGCGGTTTCGAGTGATTGTTCCGAATCAAGACTTGGCTTCACTGGTAGAGCCAATGCTTCCCCAGCTTCCCCAGATCACCCTGCAACTGGGAGGACTCAACGAGGCCTTGCCATCGGCTGCTCTCGCCTTGGCGTCGACCGGAACCGTTACTTTGGAGTGTGCCTGGTTTGGGGTACCATTTATCGCCCTCTACAAGACTTCCTGGATGACCTACCAGATCGGGAAGCGCATCATCGCGGTGAAGCACTTGGCAATGCCGAATCTGCTTGCCGGTAAAACCGTCGCCCCGGAATTTATCCAAGACCAAGCCACCCCCGCAAATCTTGCGGCAGAAGCCATCGCCATCCTAATCGATCCCGAGCGCCAACGACGCATGAAGGTTGAACTGAAAGCGGTGGTGTCGACTCTCGGCTCACCCGGGGCCGTGACGCGTGCGGCCTCTGCCATCTGGCGCTTGCTTCAACCCCCCTCTCAAGCCAGCACAGGCCGAATTACCTCGCCGTAAACATCCGTCAGGCGGAAATCTCGGCCTGCGTGGCGGAAGGTGAATGTTTCGTGATCAACCCCGAGCAAATGGAGAATCGTGGCGTGCAAATCATGGATGTTCGCAATGTTTTCGACCGCCTTGAATCCGAACTCATCCGTCGCCCCATAGCTGGTTCCGCCGCGAACACCCCCGCCCGCGAGCCAAAGGCTGAAGCCATAGGGATTATGGTCGCGTCCCAACTGCGATTTGCCGCTTGTATTCAATTCAACGCTTGGCGTTCGGCCGAATTCGCCGCCCCAAACGACGAGCGTGTCCTCCAGCATGCCTCGCTGTCGAAGATCGGTTAACAGGGCGGCCACGGGTTGATCAATTTCCCGAGCTAATCGGCCATGATTTTCTTCAATCTTGTCGTGACTATCCCAGGGTTGTCCGGCGCCATGCCACAATTGGATATACCGAACGCCTCGTTCCAATAACCGTCGGGCGATCAAGGTCTGACGCCCATGAACACCGTCGCCGTACATGGCCCTCACCGACTCGGGCTCGCGTTCGACATCAAAGGCTTCGGCCGCTTCCAGTTGCATTCGAAACGCGAGTTCAAAACTTTGAATCCGCGCTTCCAGTCGGGGATCCACGCTCCGTGAGGCTTGATGTGCCGCGTTGAGCCGCTTGAGATAATTCAGTTGCCGTCGCTGAGAGGCCAGCGTGAGCGAATCGTTCCGAATGTTTTCGATAAGTTTCTCGATACGCGTGTGCTGGGTATCAATCCACGTTCCAGAATGTGTTCCCGGTAGGAATCCCGCCTGCCAATTCTCCTGTTCCTTCACCGGAAGCCCATTGGGACACATGGCAATAAACCCCGGAAGGTTTTCGTTTTCACTCCCAAGGCCATAGGTGATCCAGGAGCCCACTGATGGACGGCTCTGCACGGCATCGCCACAATTCATTAGCATCAACGAAGGTTCGTGATTCGGGAGCTTGGCTTGCATCGAACGAATCACGCAAAGTTCATCTGCGTGCTCGGCTATCTGGGGAAACAAATCACTGATCTCCAAGCCGCTCCGGCCTCGTGGTCGAAACTTCCAGGGGGAGGGCATTGCCGCGCCCGTCTTTCGTTCGGTAGGCAAGTGTGTTGGCACGGATTTGCCAGCCCAACGCTCCAAGGCTGGCTTGGGGTCAAAACTATCCACGTGTGAGGGGCCGCCATTGAGAAAGAAGTGGATCACACGCCGCGCCCTGGGCTGAAATGGTGAGCTCTTGGCAGCCAACGGACTTCGAGAAACCGCCGCTAGGTTCGATCCTTGAACTGGTCCCATCAATGATTGAAGTCCAAGCATCCCGAGCCCCATACCGCAGCGCTCCAAAAAGGCGCGGCGGCTGGACACAGAATCAAAAGTCTCCCCGCTTTCGGATCGAGGCATTGGTGAGCTATACACCCACAGGCGATTGGGCTCAAGTTTCTCTGGTTCGGCGCTTCGCCCAGAGTCAAAGCTCGCGTGTTCCTTTACTTGTCCACTCCGGAGAGGCCTGCTTATTCTCGCCCCATGCTTCCACGCTTACTGAATCGACTTCCAGTGTATGCCGCCGTCTTGCTTGCCATGGCCGCAGTCAAACCGCCGGTTCAAGGTGCGGATGAATCTCGACTGCCCATCCTTGAAAAACTCATCCAAGACCCGTCGCCAAAAGTTCGCCTGGAAGCTCTCCGGACGCTCTCTAAGATCCCTACCGCCCGCTCCGCAGAATTAGCCCTCGGCTCGCTGAATCTCCCCATGGATTCGACGCTGGACTACGCCCTATGGCTAACCATCAATGACTTGTCTGAAGTCTGGATTGACGCGTTGAAATCGGGGGCCTGGAAAGCCGAGGGACGCGAAAAACAATTGGAATTCGCTCTTCGATCCATCAAACCGGAACAGGCCAGCCGCGTGCTTTCCCAAGCGCTCGCCTCAAATCCACTGACGCAAGACGGCCGCGGCCCCTGGATTGAACTGATTGGGACTGCTGGTACCGAACGTGAACTTCGGGTGTTGTTCGAGCAGATCCTGCAGAAAGGTTTCGATGACGCTGCTGCCGCTCGAGCCCTCAAGGCATTGGCAGATGCCCAGCGCCTTCGAAAAGCCAAACCGTCCGGCTCCACGATCGACCTCGGCCGACTGCTAGAGGGAACTTCGGATTCGATCACGATTGGCGCACTTCAGCTCGCCGCTGTTTGGAAAGACCTCGGACCACATTTTCCCAAGCTGGGACAAATCGCCAGCGCCCCGGGGACCAGTCCTGCCGTCCGATCTGCTGCGTTTCAAACCCTGAGGGCCATTGGTGGAGCCGGTGCCATGGAAACCTTGTCGAAACTGGCCACCGAAAGTGCCAGTTCCCTGGCTCGAAGTCAGGCCACCGCAGCCCTGGCGGCGTTGGATCTGAACCGCGCCATCGATCCAGCGATCGCCCTCACCAAATCGCTCATTGACGAGTCGGAAGCCGTGAATTTCTGGCGAAGCCTGCTCCCCATCAAAGGAGCCGGAAAAGCCATTGCCAGCGCCTTGAATGGAGACCCTAAAGCCAAAGTGTCTGCAGCAGCCGGTCGTGCCGGTATGCGCGTCGCACGCGAAGGCGGCCGCAGTGATCTCGAATTAGTCACCGCACTCGCCCTGGCTTCCGGTCAAGCGTCTGATTCCCAACGCTTCAACGCAGAACTGGTCAACGATCTGACCACGAAGGCCAACCAAAAGGGCGATCCCAGTCGTGGAGAGTTCGTTTATCGCCGCCAGGATCTCGCCTGCGTCACCTGCCACGCCATAGGCGGTGCCGGCGGAAAAGTGGGACCCGACATGACCAGCATCGGAGCCAGCGCCCCGTTGGATTACTTGGTCGAATCCGTCGTGCTTCCCAATGTTAAAATCAAGGAAGGCTTCCACTCCATCGTCCTCACTAGCCGAAGTGGTGATGAATACACCGGCACCCTCGCCCGGGAAGACACTCAGGAGGTTGTCCTGCGAAATGCCGCTGGTCTGGAACAAGCCGTGGCAAAATCCGATGTCGCGTCGCGAGTCAATGGCACGCTTTCGTTGATGCCCGCTGGCCTTCTCGAACCACTCAATGAGCAGGAGCAATTGGACCTGTTTGCCTTCATGTCGCGCCTGGGCAAACCCGGCGACTTCGATGCCAGCCGCGGCGGCGTCGCCCGCCGATGGCATCTGAATGTGTTCACTCACACCGACAAACAACACGGCAAAGACAACGACATCTGGGTCAAACCCTGGTCCGACAAGATGTGGATGCCCATCTATTCGTTGGTCAGCGGTAGTCTCACGCAATCGCTGATTCAAGAAGCGGCTCGACGTAACGTTTGGGTCGGTACCATGGCCATTTCCGCAGCAACGGAACTCCAGTTGGCAACACCGGCCACTGTTCAGTTTAAACTGGCAGGCCCAGGAACCGAACTGTTGATCGACGGCAAAGTGATCGGCGCCACCGGTGCGTCTTCTACTGCCCTGACGGCCGGTAACCACCGAATTGTGGTACGATTGGATCCCAGACAGATCCCGGCTTTCATTCGTCTCGAAGCATCGGAAGGAAGCTTTGTCCTCAACTGACGGGTCATCACTTCCATAACTGCGGCACCTGCAACATCTCCTCTCCAAGACTTCGGGGGGGACTCCAGGCCACATACGCATCCAGAATTTGGCGGTCTTTTACATTCCTGTTCTCACCTCCGATCGTTTATGCTCGCCGGATGAAGGTCACCAACCTCAACCCAGGGAACGACATCGGCGCCAGCGCTTGGTGGGTCGAATTCGAAGGACACCACCTCCTTCTGGATTCCGGCACGCATCCCAAACACGACGGGCGCGAGGCGTTACCCTTGTTCGATCGCGTCTTGGGCCGCGAACTCGACGCCATCGCTGTCAGTCATTGTCACCTCGATCATGTCGGGTCGCTTCCAGTCGCTCTGCGGCATTTCCCTCATGCCAATGTCCTGATGACGGACCTCAGTTATTTGCTCATCGAACGGGTGCTCCACAATTCCGTCAATGTCATGATGCGACAACGAACCGAATTGGGCATCAAGGACTATCCATTTTATTCGCACGAAGAAGTCGATGACTTTGCGGCGGTGTGCCAGGGCTTTCGGTACCGTCGCGAGATTGAGTGGGGAGCTTTTCACAAATCGAAGCCGGGCCACAAGACACCCAGCCTTGAATTCTTCGATGCGGGACACGCATTCGGCTCAGCGGGAATTCTGATTCGTGCGCGCCGCCGAACACTTTTCTATACCGGTGATGTTTGTTTCCATGACCAAACCCTGCTCCGCCGGGCCGAATTCGACGATGTTCGGGCGGACATTCTAGTGATGGAAACGACGCGAGGATCGAATGAAGTTCCGGAAAACTTCAGCCGGGAATCCGAAGTCGAACGATTTGCCACAGCCATCGAAGCCGTCCTCAAACGGCGGGGCAGCGTGCTGGTTCCCGCCTTCGCTTTAGGTCGAACGCAGGAAGTTCTTGCAATCCTCTCCCTCCTCATGAGGAAACGTCGGTTGAAGCGGCAACCCATATATATTGGGGGGCTGGGTCGGGTATTTACTGAGCTCTACGACATTGAATCCAATCGGGCCAATCGAAATCACCCGAGCCTCAAATTGACCGAGGAACTGCACCTGGAGGTCCTCTCTGGCAAACAGGCGCTCAGCATCCCATTTACCGGCGGAAAGATTTTCGTACTGACATCTGGGATGATGGTAGAAAACACGGGCGCACACGATCTCGCCTTGAGAATGATGCAGGATCCCAAACACGGCATCTTCTTTGTCGGCTATTCTGATCCTGCCACGCCCGCAGGACGACTGCGAGCGGCCCAAGATGGCTCAACCTTCGAATTCAGCGCCCAAGCGCCAGATGCCAAGCGACTATGTGACATCCAACAATTTGACCTGACGGCGCATGCCAATCGCGGGGACCTCGTCAATTTCGTGGGGCAGGTCAACCCAAAGGTGGTGGTGTTGGGACACGGGGAACCTGAAGCCCGCGCGTGGTTCGCGAACGCCATTCAGAAGGAACACCCACGGATCAAGGTCTTACAGCCGGGTCCCGGCGAGCAGGTGGATTGTTAGATGGAGTGTCCACCCAGTTGGTGCTGAACCGAACCCTCGCAAAACATTCGGGGATTGCGCCCCGCCATCGTAAACCCAACAACTACCAATCCACCACCGAGCCATCGTTCTCATCGTAGGTTTCGGCATTCCGCCAATCGTGACCGATCTTGTCAGCCAGTTGATTCTCATCCAATTCGATCCCAAGGCCCGGGCCTTCTGGAATGGCGATATACCCTTTTTCCACCTTGAACGGTGTGCGCAGGTAACCAGCGCCAAGCGACACTTGTTCCTGACACAAGAAATTCGGAATGGAGGCGGCAAGTTGCAGGCCTGCCGCAAGTGAAATAGGGCCGAGCGGGTTGTGAGGTGCCATGGTCGCATAGTGAGCCTCAGCCATGCCCGCAATCAAACGAGCTTCGAAAATGCCGCCACAATGACAGAGGTCGGGCTGAAGGATGGTCGCCGCTCGTTTCTCCAGGATTTCCCGGAAACCCCACTTCGTGAAGATCCGTTCACCGGTCGCAATCGGCAAGTGGGTAGCTCGCGCAATCTCCGCCATGGCATCCACATTCTGACAGGGCACAGGCTCCTCAATGAACATCGGAGAAAACGGTTCCAATGCGCGAATTAGGGATTTCGCGGTCTGCGCCGAGATCGCGCCATGAAAATCGATTCCAATGGCAGCCTCTTTACCAGCCGCTTGACGCAACTCGGCAAATGCCGCCGCCGCCTCCTCGATAAATGCGGGAGTCGCAACCGCTCCGGAGCGTGTCAAGTTCTTGGGACTCGTCTTGAATGCCGTGAACCCTTCCGCGACCTGTTGTTTAAGTCGTTCCGTGCTGTTGGAAACGTGAGCGTAAACACGAACACGATCTCGCGTGGGTCCACCCAGCAACTCATAAATGGGAACGCCCAGGAACTTGCCCTTAATGTCCCAGAGTGCCTGCTCGATTCCGCTGAGCGCACTCGTGAGGATCGGTCCACCCCGATAAAATGCGTGGCGATAAATCGCCTGCCAATGATGAATGACATTGCGGGGATCCTTGCCAATAAGGTCTCGGGCAATTTCCTCAATGGCCATGGCGCAGGTCTTGGCGCGGCCTTCTAGAACCGGCTCTCCCAAACCCACAATACCAGCGTCCGTATGGATCTTGAGAAACAACCATCTTGGCTTCACCAGGAAGGTTTCCAGCTTGGTTATTCGCAGCCGGGTTTTGAATTGGGGAGGACGCCCTTGCCGCGGTTGCGCAGTCGAGCCGTAAACATTGGTCCGACTTTGGGCAGATTCAGGCGCCTCGGCCGCTCGTGCCTTGGAGGCCGACAAACTCGCCAAACCAGCGGTCGCCGCGGTCGCGGCCGTACGCAGGAAACTTCGTCGATTGTTATTGCGGGGCGTTTTCATCGATTCATGGAGTGGAAGGTTTTTGTGGTCGAAATCGTCGAAAGAGTTTTGGACCTGCAATTCCCAACGCAAACAAACCCAAAAAAAAGAGACATAGCGGTCTTACGATAAATGGAAGGAGATTGCCACTGCTCTTGATCAACCCCGTTCGCAAGTTTTCCTCGACCATCGGCCCCAGGATCAAGCCCAGGATCAACGGCGCCACTGGAAACCGTCGAGCCTCCAATAACCAGCCCAGCAAACCAGCTCCGACCATGACCCAGACATCAAACAGTGAATTTCGAAGAGCGTAGGAGCCCACGACGCAGAACACCGTTACAGCTGTCAGTACAAAACTTCGCGGCAACCGAACGATCCAGGAAAATCCCTTGATTCCGAGCCAACCCGCCGGCAGCAAAAAGAACTGGGTCAATAGCGCAATCAGAAAAATGGACTGCATTTCGGGACCGCTCTGTTGGAAAACCAAGGGGCCCGGCTTGATGTTGTACATGAGCAAAGCGCCCAGAGCGATGGCCGTGATCGAATCCCCGGGAATTCCAAAAACCAGTGCCGGGATCCACGCACCGGAAATGGCCGCATTGTTCGCTGTGGTCGGCGCCACGATTCCCTCGATGGAGCCAGTGCCAAACGCCTCGGGTTTTTTGGATGTCCTCTGCGCCGCTCCATAGGCGGCCCATGCGGCGATGTCCGCACCCGCTCCAGGCAATGCTCCAATTGTCGTGCCCAAGATCGCCGATCGAAATACCACCCACCGATGTCGCCACATCTCCGTCCACACGTTCAAAACACCCTGCTCGGATTTGTCCACCAATCCCGCCATGCGGATCGAGTTGTATTCGCCCACATTGCGGAGGACTTCGGCTAGGCCGAACACACCGACCATCACCGCGATAAAATCCAAGCCGCTGGCCAATTCAGGCCGGCCGAAGGTGAAGCGCGGAATACCTTCCACGCGATCGATCCCAATCGTGGACAGCAAC
>SXSK01000333.1 GCA_005793375.1 Verrucomicrobiales bacterium
ACGCGAACCTGCCTACCTGGTGATTTTGGTGAAATATCACACACGGCGCAACGATCAGGCCTACCGCTCCCATCGTAAACGCCGCCTCAAAGAACTCAAAAAATGGAAATCCCTCAAAACGTCGCTGTAGTGCTAGTTCCTCAAATAACTTCCCACGTCCTCTGGCTGTGTAACGCTGGCGCAATCGTTCGGTCACTTGGTCGAGAACCGTGAACGCCCATTCGCGCTCGAAAACAGCATCCGGGGTCATGGATTCCACCGGCTCATACTGGTAACGCGACTCCACGCTGTGCTCGTCGATGGATATGATTATCTTGCCGCCGCCTCGTTTCTGAGCGCCCACACGTTTGCGTTCGTCGGACAGAAAATATTTTAAGGTGACGAGGAGGAAGGAACGAAATTTTCCCCGCCCAGACTCAATCTGGGCCAATTGATGCTTTGCAATCAATCGTGCGAGGAACTCTTGGGTCAGATCTTGCGCGTCGTGCGCCCCATAACCGTCTCGCCGGATAAAGGCGTACAGGGGGTACCAATAGATACGGCACAACGTTTCCAGGGCTGCCTGTGCTTCGGGTTTCTGGGAGTCCGCTGACGCGAGCACGACGCTCCAGTGCGTGGTGGCAAACATTTCAACAGGATTGCCCGGTTGGGTCGAAGTCGGCGCGGACATTAAGCAATCGTAATCTGTCCAGCGGACCTGGCGATCAAATTGTCGGTCCAGATCCCAAACGCCTCGATTCAATCGAATCGAACCGGGGCATGTTGGCAGTTACAGTTTCGACCGTTCAGAAAGCGTCAATCCAAGAATGGTTGAATCTCGAACGGCCGCCTGGAGCGAAAACAGAACCTCCACTCGTGATGGCTCAAGAAGCCCAATCACCGTGTTCCTGAAGCACAGTCATACCCCGATAGCACCGCAAATGGACGTTCCTCCTTGTTCGAACGGATTCAATTCATGTTAGCATCCCCAAAGTGTCTCCGCACCACACCCAACGGCGGCACCGAACCTAGACCAAAACTTTACCAACAACCACGTCCTCGGACTTCTACCCAATTATGAATCCTCTCCTCAACTGCCTCGGTCTTGCCGCGAGTTTCCTGATGGTCACTTCCATCGCGTCGCTCGCTCAGACCCAACACTTGGTTGCATTATGGAACTTTAATGGCGACACCCTTCATCCATCGGTCGGCACTGGCACCGCCATGGCCATCGGCGGCGTCACGACGTCCTTCAGCAGCGGATCCGGCTCGACTGATCCCGCAACCACCGGTGATGACGCCTTATCTCTGGCTGGATTCCCATCCCAAGGAAAGGCCGCCGATACGGCGGGTGTTGAATTCCGCATCGATACGACAGGCTATCAAAACCTGACCCTGCAATTCGATTGGCGCGCCAGCAATACTGCCAGTCGCTGGTTAGCCGTTCGAATCAGCACCGACGGAACTGTTTTCCAAACCCTGGGCCGAACAGAAATCACCACCGGCGGGGTGTTCACGAACTCCATCGCTGTAGATCTCAGGAACTTCCCGTTGGCAAACCACAGCAAGAACGTCACGCTGCAACTGGTGTCCACCGTGGCCTCCGAAGGACGCTATCAAGCCGTCAGTGGCAACTACAGCAGCAGCGGCAACTGGCGCATCGACAGCGTGACCATCACCGGCGAAGAATTGTCAACCAATCCCCCGGGCACACCCAAGTCCATCGCCAAAATCCGCTCCCAACTCGATCCTCACAATCTGACTCCAAGATCCTCCAACGAGCGCGTTGTCATCGAGGGCATTGTGAACTCTCACGCTAACTTGGCCACAGGCGATCTCGACGGCGGTTTCTTTGTTCAAGACGACACCGCAGGAATCGCTGTCCTCCATCGCGGCGGGTCTAAGACCATACCAAGCGCGGGTTCAAGGGTCCGCGTCGACGGCATACTGACTCATGTTAATGGTCTGCTCACAGTCGATGTCGATGACAAGGTTGGTCTCGGCTCCATCACATTGCTCCAAACCGAGCAACCGCTTCCCGTTGCTAAACCGTTAACACAAACGTTGATTCAAGTCGGCGCAATGGGGTTGGATCCTCTCGAAGGTCAACGCATCGTTCTGCAACCAGTGTCACTGGATTTGACCCCGGCCCAATTCCCTAATGCGAGCGGCGGGAATGTATCCTTGGAGCTGTCGGATGGAAACCGCTTCACATTGCGTATCGACGGCCGTGTCAACACACTGATTAATCAGCCTAAACCCAGGGGCGTCCTGGCGATTATTGGGATACTTACCCAATCCGATACCAGCGATCCGCGATCCAGCGGTTACGCCATCTTACCCACCCGAGCCGAAGACATAATGACTCTCGGTGCCCCTCCTTCGTGGACTTTGACATCTACACTGCAGCAGTTAGGGCAACCCGGTGAAAACCCTCTCAACTCCCAACCAGTTGCAGTGCCGTTTGCAGAACAAGTCGTCCGCCCTGGTGAACGCCTCGAAATTCAATTTGAGATCCCATCCAGTTCAGCCGTTCCCGTTTTCATCGACTCAGATCAAGCCCAAGCCACTAAACCTTCAAGCGCCCGACTTACCATCGAACCCGTCGACCCCAACAGCACCGAACCGATACAGACCCAAACACATCGGGGCCGACTCCTTTTCGAACCGAACGCCACGGACGAAGGCTCGGCATTTCAGTGGGTTCTTCAAGCGACGAATGCCTTCGGCGTCCATAGTGAGCAGATCTCGATCTACGTCCCCACACGCCAAGAACAGTCCATAATCCTGACCGAATTTCTCGCCAACCCGACCGCGGATCCGAATTCGCTCATCTACAACCCACTGAAACGCTCTGAAGTCCCAGCCAACAACCTTTCAGCGCACGACGAATTCGTGGAACTGGTGAATTCGGGTAGAACTCCGGTGGACTTAAGCCAATGGTCTCTAACCGACGCCGTTGCGCTTCGACATCAGTTCCCCACCGGAAGCCTCATCCAACCCGGAACCGTCGTCGTTGTCTACGGAGGCCCCATCGAAGGTTTTGCCCCAACGCTCGAATCGATTCCGAATCGACGTCTGGTCCAACCTGCCAGTCGGGGGGATGGATTGTCACTCAACAATACGTCCGACCAGATTCTGCTCCGGAATGCCAATAGCAACTTGGTTTTGCGAATCGCGTACACAGCGAATGATCTCGCGTCGTCAGGATCCCTCACACGTACCAACGCCGTCTCTTCGTGGAGTCGACATCCGGAAATCACCTCCCAGTCCAGTTCACCGGGATACCCTCCTGTTGGTGATCATTGGACTGCGTTTCTAGAAGAATCCTCGACTATCGACCCCGACCCGACCCCAACCTCGCTCCAGATTGAGGCCCGCTTACTGTGGAATGAGGCGGGAACACCCATCCAGTACAACGTGCGAGTGTTGGGCGACCTTGACCGTTCTTATACGCTTCACCAAGGAGCTGCACCCAGTGGCCCTTTCAAACCGATCCAAACCCTGAGTGCTCAAAGCGAGTTCCGAATTCCTTTGCCCGAAAACGCTGAAGACACCCAGGCATACTTCCGTGTCACCACGGACCCATAGTCGAACCCGCCGGGCATCTTCAAGCCGTGTTCAGGCTCTCCACCTGAAGGTGGCAGCCACACGCGACGATTGGCGCGAAACGAATCGGGATTCCCGTTAGGGTAATTCAGCTTATGGCTTGAAGCCCTCGACGGGTTCCCCATCCTCACCCAGCTTTCCCGCCGCCCATAGCAATCCGCGAGCCACCATATCTAGATACACCTTCTGACTCATGGTTTGGGTGTAGTGACCAACCGTCGTTCCAAACACACGGCCTTTTCCAAATGTATTGATCCAAACGTTCGCTTCACCCTTCTTGGTCTCGGGCGAATAGCCAGTCGCCAATGGAATCGCCGATTTTTCAATACTCGTGATATTGTACAACTCTTCCTTTGGGGTCTGCCATACCGCCGGGAAGGTCTTCATGATCGGGTGCTCAGGTTTCACATTGGTCATTGGGTAGGCGAAGTGTGATCCATGCCCATGGCTGGTCACACCGACAAACTTGAACCAATCGTTGGTGGGTGCGCGATAACAATGCATCGCGCAATGAATCACCACTGCAGGCAACCCATCTCGATGCGGTTTCACAATCCGCTCCAACCATTGCAGTTCCTTCTCGTCGGAAAAACATTCGTTGTGAACCACGACGTCATACCCCTCCGACCAGTTCTCCTTTTGGTAAACACTGATCTTGTGCTTGGTGCCGGTCTGATCCGCATCGCGGACCACCGTCCACTGAACATTGGCTCGAGCGGAAATACCTTCGCAGAGGACCTTGTCCTGACCAGGATAATCATGACAGCACCCACCCGAAATCATTAACCCGCGCAACGGGCGATTCTTGGGCTCGGTACCGGGCTTGCGTTTGTAACTCGCAAAAACTTGTCCACTGTCGGCGGCGGTTTCAAATTTCGAGGGCCGGCCGCCGCCTTGCATCGCGTACACGGCACGCCACCCACCGGAAACCAATTCCGTGATACCTTCAACTTCTCGGCCCGAATTTGGCCCCTCTTCCTCATAGATCGTCATCCAGACTGGGCTCTTGCTGTTGTCCAGTTTGAAGGTGCCTTTGGTCGTTGCGGTTGGTGATCGGAAAATGTACCTGCCGCCCTTCAATTCCATTTCGATTTCACTCACGGAACTGGAAGGGATGGTATCCCCATTCATCTCAGCACGTTCGATGACCCAAATGCCGTCGAACGCCGAAAGAGGGATATCCGCGGCGCGAGCCGACAACCAGCCAAAGCCGACCAATACTGATGCCAAACACAGGAGGCGTTTCATAATTAATGCTGGAGAATGACCTCCAACTGCCCCCCGCTGGCAAGGCTGGGATTTGGGTTTCGTCAGAAATGGACGGCAACCCCCCGCCATGCGACCTTCTTGCGGATGCTCGATCAGGCAGTTAGCGATACCAAGTTCATGCGCCAAGCACTCGCTCTGGCGCGACGGGCTCTCGGCTGCACATCCCCGAACCCCATGGTGGGAGCTATTCTGGTAAAATCCAACCGTATTCTAGGCCGCGGTTGGCACCACAGGGCCGGGTTACCCCACGCCGAGATTGAAGCACTACGCGATGCCGCCCAAAAGGGTCATTCCACCAGGGGTGCAACCCTTTATGTCACACTCGAACCCTGCAGTACCCATGGCCGAACCCCGCCGTGCACCGACGCAGTTTGTAAGGCCGGGATCCGACGGGTCGTGGTCGCAGCCACCGACCCAAACCCAGTCCATGCCGGAGGCGGTCTTGAAATCCTCCGCCGCTCCGGCATCGAGGTCGCTACGGGCATTTTGGAATGGGAATCGAACCAGTTGAACGAAGCGTTCAATCACTGGATCGTACATAAGACGCCCTTCGTCACCGTCAAAGCCGCCATGACCATGGACGGCAAGATCGCTACCGCCGGCGGCGAATCGAAGTGGATCACCAGCCCTGCCAGTCGCCAGTTCGCCATGCGCCTCCGCAGAGCCGCCGACGCCATCCTGGTGGGCGTCAACACCGTCATCGCCGACAACCCATCGCTGACGGTACGTTCCAGCGACTTGAATGCTCGAAAACCCCTCGGACGCCTTCGCATCGTGCTCGATCCTCGAGCCCGAACTCCGCTCAATTCCGAGATCTTGACCGACGCCTTCTGCCCGCTCACGCGCGTGATCGTCACCGATGCTGCGCCCCGTCGACGCATCCAAGCGCTCGAGGACTGTGCCACGGTCGTCCGAGCTCCCAGCCATAACGATGGCATCGACTTGCCGTGGCTCCTCCAACACCTGGGGGTCCAGGGCATCACAAACCTCTTGGTCGAGGGCGGCGGAGAAACTCATGCCCACTTTCTCAACAGTGCCTGCACCCATCGCGTCGCCTTCTTCTATGCGCCCAAAATAGTGGGCGGCCGCACCGCACGCCGAGCTGCCGCCGGCGATGGGGCCCGCCGTCGCGAAGACTTCCCCATCCTCAAGGACGTTCGGACAACCCGAGTCGGGCCAGACCTTTTTTACACCGCTCGCGTGGCATCATCCGCCCAGCAAACCTCCAGTCAAGCGTAGCACCATCCTCCCATGTTTACCGGTATCGTCGAAGAAACAGGCGTCATCACTGAAATTGAACCGCGTCCGAACTCAATTCGTTTGGTGGTCCGCGCCAAGGAATGCGCTCAGGGCGTCCGAAATGGGGATTCCATCGCAGTGAACGGCTGTTGCTTGACCTTGGTTCAGAGAAAAACCGTCCGCAGCAAGGCCTTTCTTTCGTTCGATCTGCTCCAGGAGACTTGGAACCGCACCAGCTTCTCCCAAGCCGCTGTAGGCAATCAAGTAAACCTGGAACGAGCCCTCGCGGTCGGCAGCCGATTGGGAGGTCATTTTGTGACCGGTCACATCGACGGTACGGGCGTCATCACTCACTGGAAACGCATCGGAAAGGACTATCAACTCGATATTTCGGCCCCGCCAGAAATCCTGCGTTACGTGGTACTCAAAGGCTCGATCGCGGTCGATGGCATCAGCCTCACTGTCGCCGACCTGGTTCCGAAAGGTTTCCGAATCTGGATCATTCCTCACACGTATGAAGTCACCTCGCTC
>SXSK01000334.1 GCA_005793375.1 Verrucomicrobiales bacterium
ACCATGAGCGATTGGGAGTACCGGGGTAAAGTCAGGAACCTGTTTCTGGTGCCCAGGCTTGCTCGATTGCTGTTAAACTTGGAAGACTGAGGGAGATCGTTGGTGAAGAAGTGGTGCCAGCGGGAGGAATCGAACCTCCGACCAAGGGCTTATGAGTCCCCTGCTCTACCGCTGAGCTACGCTGGCACAATCGGCACCGCTGGAAATAGAGGCACCGCCGCGGGTCGACAAGTCCTTTTCTGGCCTATCGACGCGACTCGTGCGACATTGTTGGGGCTTCAATGAATTCAGACCCGGCCACGCAAGGGCAAACAGCGATCGATCGTCACTGGCTTCAGACCCAGGTGGCGACCCTGGCGAGCCAGGGGGTGTATATGGGGACATCCTCTTGGAAATACGCAGGATGGATCGGTTCCTTGTACTCCCATGATCGTTATGAGCACCGGGGCAAATTATCCAACGCCCGGTTTGAACGGGAGTGCTTGGAAGAATACGCCAGCGTTTTTTCAACGGTTTGTGTCGATGCCGCTTACTACACATTTCCCACCGAGAAGTATCTTGCTGGCTTGGCGGCCCAGGTTCCGGAGGGATTTCTATTCACTTTCAAGGTAACCGACGAGATCACCATCCGGCATTTCCCCAAATTGCCACGGTTCGGGCCCCGGGCCGGCACGGACAATGAATCGTTCCTGAATGCTGAGCTATTCATTGAACGATTTCTTAAACCGCTGGAGGGGATCCGTCCCAAGGTCGGCGTCCTCATGTTTGAGTTTTCCCGATTTTATCCTTCGGATTTTGGTCGAGGTCGGGATTTTGTTGCCGCCTTGGATCGGTTTCTCTGCGGGCTCCCCAAAACGTGGCGCTATGGTGTTGAGATCCGGAACAAGACATTCTTGCAGCCGGAATACTTTCACTGCCTGGAGGCGCATGGCGTGGCGCATGTGTTTAACTCCTGGGAATCCATGCCGTCATTGGAGGATCAACTTCAATTGCCCGGCAACATGCCTGCTTCCTTTGTCCCGGCTCGACTTCTGTTGAAACCTGGTCGTGACTACGAAACAGCCGTTAAAACTTTTGAACCGTATAATCAGCTTCGCGATGAATACCCTGAAGGTAGGAGGGCTGCCGTAGGCATCATTCTTGAAGCCTTGAAGCGCGGCCGGAAACCTGCGCTGGTTTACGTTAACAATCGATTTGAAGGCTATGCGCTTGCTACCATCGCCAGCTTAATACGAGAATTTGAACAACGATCCCAAGCCCCCGTCGGAGAAATAACATGAACTCCAAATCAATCATCCTCATTGGTGGCGTGATTCTGGTGATCGCGGGGTTTATGGTGCAGACGCAGCGGAGGTCCTTGGCACAAGTGCGCGCCGAGAACGCAGCTCTCAGGGAACAGACGCGCCTGCTCCAGGAGGAACGCGCTGAATGGGAGAGCGTGGCTCGGAGAGCGAAAAAGAAGTCTGGCGAACTGGATGAAGCACAGATCAAGGAGTTGGCCAAGTTGCGCGCTGAAGTGGCCCGCTTGAGGGCTCATGCGGCTGCCGCCTCGAAATCCAAGATGCCCACTGAGGCATCCCTCGACGATGCTGGAGAGAAACCGCGGGAGCCCAAAGTCACTTACCCCTTCCGATCTCGGCTGCCCAGCGGCCATTCCGTATTGGTTGGAGGTTGGTCAACCCAGCCGGGACGTCGGACTTGGGCGACACTTCAGCCCACCATGATCGACACCGGACAGGGCGGGCTGGCTCAAGTCGTTGTTCGAGCAATGCTTTTTGAGGCGAATGATGCCGCATTCGAAGAGCTGGGTCTGGCCGGTCTGGTGGACGGAAACCCGTCAGCACAGGGCAAAGAGTTGGCCGTGGAATTTGCCACGGAACTCGAGGCCAGTTTGAAGCAGACCGATGGCGTGGATGTGCTTGCCGCCCCGCGTATCAGCACGCTCAGTGGCAGGGGCGCTCAGATTTCAATTCAGGGCGGTGACCACAGTATCCAGGTGGATGTCTTGCCTTCCGCTAGTGCCGACGGAAGGAGCATCGACCTTCAGTTTGGTGTGTCCGGTTTTGGGAAGATACCGCCGCCTTGAGACACCTCCGTTGACTCACACCTACCCTAGAAGTGCGCGGATGAACCGGTGGAAGGGTTGTCCACGGATCCTGGATTGCGTCCGATATCCGCCTATTCGTAGGCTTGGTCCACCATGAATTTATTTCAGCTTGAGGGAGATGTCGCCGTCGTGGTCGGTGCCACGGGTGCCTTGGGTGGTGCCATGGCGCAGGGACTGGCTGCCGCTGGCGCCGCGGTGGCGGTTGTCGGCCGAAGTTCCGATCGAGGCAATCAGCGCGTCGATGCGATTCGAGCCGCCGGTGGTCGCGCCGGTTTTTTCCAGGGTGACGCCCTGCGCCGGGAGGATCTGGTGCGCATTCATGACGAAATCATTCGGGAACTCGGCGCGCCGACGATCCTGGTCAATGCGGCGGGTGGCAATGATCCCAAAGCGACCGTGACCGCCGACATGAAGTTCGAACAGATTTCCTTGGAGGCTTGGCGCGGGAATTTTGACCTCAACTTGGTTGGCGGTGTGCTCCTGCCATGCCAGGTGTTTGGCCCAGGGTTCTGTGAACGAGGCCGAGGGAGCATTATCAATGTCGCCAGTGTCTCTGCGCACCTGCCGTTGTCACGTGTGGTAGCCTATTCCTCCGCCAAAGCCGCCGTCCTCAACCTCACTCAGTTTCTGGCACGCGAATGGGCTTCTCGCGGCGTCCGGGTGAATTCGATCACGCCCGGATTTTTTCCGGCCGAACAAAATCGAAAACTTCTATTTAACGACGACGGCTCGCCCACGGCTCGCACGCAGAGTATTTGGTCTCACACGCCGATGGGGCGCTTTGGAAAATCCGAGGAACTGGTCGGTGCCGCAGTGTTTCTCGCCAGCTCGAAGGCGAGTTCCTTCGTGACGGGATCAGATCTCCGTGTGGACGGCGGCTTCTTGTCGCAGACTATCTAGGTCCCATCTATCGCCCGTCTTAAGCCCAAAGATCCCCTTCTACAGCCGCCGTCTTGTGGTTGGTCGCTGGAATTTCTGAGTCCTGCATCAGGACCAAGTCTTCCGCTTGCTCCAGGTCGCCGAGCAGCCAGGCGAATTCCGGATAGTCGGGAACGAGTTGCGCAGCGGTGCGTTGAATTTGTTCGACGGTCCAACCGCATTCGCGCGCCGCGATATCCACGCTTCGTCCGCCCATCACGAGCTCTCGAATGTGGCGGAGCTTTTTAAGCACGGTGTCGTAGGATGCGAAGTTAGGAGCCATGTTTGCGTTTCCTTAATGGCCGAGAACCATTGGATGATTCTCGAACCGGGTTGTGATCGCCCCAGTGGACGGGTCTATACCATCGAGTCGCAAAATACTGCTGCTTCACAATCCCCAAAAAATGCTATTCGTGAAAGAATCCGAACGATTTCCGGCGCTATAGTTCAAATTTTCGCACGACGGCATCAACGCTCAACGCGGAAGACGCACCTCGGACTCTCCCAAGGCATACACCATGACTGCCATCGCCGCGGCGCACTGGGCCAGGTCCGTTGGGTCCACCTTGTCCGGAGTGTCGGACTCGGTGTGGTGATACCAGAAGTAACGGGTGTCATCTGTGTTTAGGTTCAGTACCGGAACCCCCCGTTCGAGCAGCGGGCCCACATCGGCTCCAACGCCGCCTTTTTGAATTTTGCCGGCGTTCACACCGAGGGTTGCCTGGATGAGTTCCCCAATCTGTTGAACCAATTGCATGCCGGCGTCGCTGCCGACAAAACCGAATCCGCGCGGCGCGAACGTTCCATTGTCCGATTCCAACGCCACGACATGGTTGTCCATTTCTCCCGCATGCTCATCGCGATAACCGCGGCCACCTGCCAGGCCGAATTCTTCATTGGTCCAAAGCACACAGCGGATTGTGCGACGCGGTTTCAACCCGAGTTGTCGAATCAGACGAAGCGCTTCCCAAGCCGCCAGGCATCCGCCGCCGTCATCTTGGGCACCCCGTCCCACATCCCACGAATCGATATGCCCGCCGAGCACAATCACTTCTTCCGGATGCTCGCGCCCGCGGACTTCGGCGATCACATTACGTGAAACTCCCGGCTCTTCCATTTGAGCGTCCATTTTCAGGCGCACCATGACCCGGCCGCCCCGCTCCACCAAACGCGCCAAGCGGGCGGCGTCTTCCGAAGCAAGGGCTGCGTGGGGGATGTGGCGCACCCGAGGCGAATAAGCCATCATTCCGGTGTGTGGCGTGCGCAACGAAAAATTCCCGACGGACCTTATCAAGCTCGCCACGGCGCCGGCTTTGGCCGCCTCGTTGGCCCCAGACACCCGGAATCGGACGGTTTCTCCGTAGCGAGTGAATGGGGCGTCAAAGAGAACGATCTTGCCCTTGGCCTCGGCAACTCGGTTGGACAACTCCTCAAATGAGAGTACCACCATCACTTCGCCAACGATACCCTCGCGCGGGGTTCCAACGCTCCCTCCTAGCCCCAGCATCGGCAAGCGCTCCACTACGCCGGCCGCGGACAATGGTTGCAGCAATTCAATCGATTCCTGACCACGAACCCAACGTGGGACGGGCACTGTTTCCCCGTGAACATTGTCCAGTCCGTCGAGACGCATCTGCGCCATCACCCAATCGATGGCCTGCTCCAAATTTGTGGTGCCGCTGAACCGGGGGCCGAACTGGTCGCACATCGACGCCAGTCGTTGCCACGCCTGGGTTTGGTTGGTTGCCGCAGCCACCAACTTCGCTGCGTCACGGCGTATCTCCGGGCTCAGCAGGTCCGCCCCAGGTTTGGGCGTTGGTTTGGGTGATGCAACGGCATCCAACCGTTTTAAGCGAATGTTCTTCAGCCCCGCCGTGGTGCTCCAGGACGCGATTCCCAATGGCTTGCTCAATTCGATATCACCGGGTCGTAGCGTAATGGTCTTACCCACAATATCCGTATTAACGATGCGTTCGTCATCAATCCAAGTCGAAATGTTGGTCTCGGTCACCCGGAGTCGAATCCGGTACCACCGATCCGCATCGAACTTCATATACTTGGTGGTGTCGTTGTTGGCGGCATCGGCATAGTCGATGCTCGATAGCCCCACAACACCACCCCCCCAACCGCCTACAATCAAGGTGCAGAAGGATTCTTTCACCGGAAACGTCAAGCCGCAGAAGAAATCACTGCCCAACACCCGCTTGGCTTCCAAGGCAACCTCGAAGTTGATCTTGGGAATCGTGTTGGTGTAGTGCACCCCAGTCAGCACCCCCTGGTTCATCAGGATGGCACCGTCCACTACCTCGATTTCGCCATGGCCGCCAAAAGGTGTTATCGCCCATCCAGCCAACGTCTTCCCATCAAACAATGATTGCCATTCCTGTCCGTGACCTGGCAAACGTCCCACCACCATCATCACAGCTGCCAGGGTCCAGGCACTCCACTCCCGAAATCGAATCCTGCCGGTTACCCTAGAGAGCGTGGTCGCGAGCGCGGTGTGCATGAACCAAGGTTGTAGCGAGACGGTCGCTTCTGTCCACTGGTTGCATCTGGAAATGTCCGATCATCCTGGAAACGCAAGTTGCCCGCGTAGGAGATCCTTCATCCATCAAGGAGCCGTTGACCTCGAACTGCTTGTCAAGCGGCGTCTTGTGTCGGTCTGGTCCGATTCCGTCCCCGCTCTCGCGACTCACACATGAGGTCACGGGGCGCCTTGCTGTGCGATGATTTCTTCGCGGTATATGTGCCCGGCAACAACGTCCTTCAATACCCGCCTGAGTTGGCCAAACAGTTGCCAGCGGGATCGACCCTTCAGTTTCAGATTCATTACACGCCGCGGGGAACGGAAACCAAGGACCAGACACGCCTGGGGTTGATCTATGCCAAGGAATCCCCTCGCCACGAAGTCCGCGTCGCAGCGATTGCACCGCCGGTACTTCGGATCCCTGCCGGCGCCGCGAATCACGAAATCCAGGCAATCCTGCCGGTACCCTTTAGCGCGCGACTCCTGTCGTTCATGCCGCACATGCATCTCCGTGGCAAAGCCTATAAATACGAACTCGAAGATCCCAAGGGCATCCGCACGACACTTTTGGAAGTGCCGCGATACGATTTCAATTGGCAGATCCAATACCGCCTGGCTGAACCCATCGAGGCGCCTTCAGGTAGTCGTCTTCACGGCACCGCGTGGTTCGACAATAGTTCGGAGAATCCCGCCAATCCTGACCCGTCCAGCAATGTGAAATGGGGGATTCAGACCGACGATGAAATGGCCTTGGGATATCTGGAGTACTATGTGCCGGGAGTGCCGGCCGGCGCCAAGGTCCCTTCGGCCGCCTCATCGATGCGCCGCGACGGCAATCTGTTGTTCGACTCGCTCGACCGCAACCGCGATGGCGTCGTTACGCTGGACGAGTCTCCTGCACCCGAGATGTTTCGTGTCGCCGATGCCGACGGGGACGGAAAGGTGACACGCGAGGAACTTCGTGAACTGACGCGCCGCCGTCGGAATCGCTAGCCAGACGTTGTCTACGGGAATCCTGGCTTGAATCCTTAAAATCCGAAGCCATAACCTTGGACCGTCGCGGGAGAACCAACGAGACAGCGATGAGTCGAGTACTTGCTTCCAAAATCACCGCCGCCAACGCAGAACTGATCACCCACAATCATCTGGACGCTGTTGGTGAGTTCTTTGCGCCGGACTACGCAGTTCACCTGACAAGCCAGCGCATGGCCTTGGGACACGATGGCGTGCGGCGGATACTTCGTATGTATCGGCGCGCGTTTCCAGACCTCCAGATTGAGGTCGAGATTCTTGTGAGCGCCAAGGACCGTGTCGCATGGCAACGGACCTTTCGCGCCACTCACACCGGAGCCTTCAAGGGTTTTCCGGCCACAGGTCGGCCTATCACGTGGCGTGAAATGGTGACCAGTCGGTTTCAGGACGGTCTCATCGCGGAGGATTGGTTGATTTCTGATTTGGCGGAGCGCCTTCTACTAGCGCGGAAGAAATGACAATGACGTGGCCAAAGCGCAGCCGAACCAAAGCTAATGAATCCGCGTCTTTTCACCTTCATCGTCGGGAATACGCGTCCGTGGACTGTGCTCCACTTCAAGACGGTGACTGGCGCCCCGATTCCTGAACCGAAGAGGCTCGAGATCGTCAACGGGCCAGTGGCTACATTGCCCGTGGGCGCGCAATGGAGCTTGAAAGGGGTCACGAGCAATGTGTGCGGTACCTTGAGCGGGACGAGAAGGCGCAACTCGATTGCCAACAGCCTGCGTTGGGTAGACCAGAAGCCACGCACGGCGCATTTTATCGTCGATCACTTCAGCTTCAGGTCGCTGACGTAATCCAGCGGCACAACTTGCCTGCTACCATCGGCGTGCCGGATGATGATCAGCTTATCGAAAATATCGACTCGCGCATCCTGAGGAAAATGTTAAGTCGGCGGGACCAACAGGGACACACTCTGGTAGGAAAAGCAACCGGACCTCAATCCCATCCATCTTCCAATCATCCAAGCACAAGCTCCCACTTAAGGCAATCCGCGAATCTATGCGATCCACCCGCTCCCCTAGCTTGGGATCGCTAGGCGATTCCGCGCTTGCTCCGGGATCGAATGGCACTAAAGTAGCACATTGTGAGAACGGAACTCGTCACTACACTCAAGCGGAAGGCCACTGAAATCATTGCAGACCTTGAATCCAGCCAAGAGTCCGTGCTCATCACTCAGCATGGCAAGCCTGCAGCCTATCTCATGGCTGTCTCCACGTTCGACACTCTGAGCCGTCGCCTCGGTATCTTGGAGGGCATTGCTCGTGGTGAACGTGCCATTGAGGAGGGACGTGTTGTCTCCCACGCCGAAGCCAAGAAACGCATGGCGCGATGGCTGAGATAATCTGGACGGAACCGGCTCTCCATGAGCTCGACGCTATTGCTGACTACATTGCTCTCGACGACCCGCAGGCGGCTCGAGGTCTTGTTGAGCGAGTCTTCCGGCACGTTGAGCAGTTGGTTGAGCAGCCCGAGAGCGGATCCCGCCCGCCCGAGATCCGACAATCGCGGTACCGCCAACTTGTGGAGCCACCTTGCCGTGTTTTCTACCGCTACGACGGCCAAAAGGTGTTCGTGCTTTACGTCATGCGCGGTGAGATGCATTTACGTAAGTCCCGGCTTCTCAAGCGTGACCGCAATAGCCGAAACACTTAACGAATTTGGCGAACCGATGGCGGCTGCTCCACGACTCCCAAAATGCCAGCCGACGTCCCGGCGTAGCTATTGGTGTCGCGCAATAGGCTGTTGGGGTCAAATCTCATATTTTAGCAAATGAAATAGTCTGTCTAGCTGCTAAATCTCGAGGATGTGACAATGGGCAAATAATGAGATTGGAGCCTGGCTCATGTTTGAACGAGTTGAGGCTGCCGATCGGAAAGCGAGTTGGCGATGCGTGCCGCCGCGAAAATCTCCTGGTCTCCGGCGTCGCGAAGGCCTAGGTCGCGCAACGGAGCCGCCGTCACAGGAAAGTTGGCAGCAATCCAGCGAGCGGTGCGAGGCGACAATTGCGCGTCCACCCAAATCGTCATGCCGCGAGAATTGGATGGTCAATGCGACGACGCGCAAATGTGAGGCACGCTTTGAGGTCGTCCGCCTCCAAGTCGGGCATCTCGTCGAGAATCTGGGCGGCGTCAAGACCGGAGGCAAAAAGGTCGAGAACGTCGCTGACGCGGATACGCATCCCGCGTACACACGGACGGCCTCCGCACTGCTTCGGGTTGACGGTAATACGGTCCAGTAAGGTGGACATGGGAAATGGCTAACGGAAAAAGGGAGACGGATCAACGCCGATTCGGCTGACGGCCAGAATGGCAACGACCCAAGCGCAAGTGACGGCCACGGGGGGAAGCGCTAAAGCGCTCGGGTCAGGCGTCATTTCTTGATTACTGGCGTCATTCCGATGCCCACATCTCCAGCTGTGATCTGAAAGGGCACGCCAGATCCAGTCTGTGCTCTTGGTTTTGCCAACACCTTGCCATCCTGCTCGATGCTCATGGCTAACAAAACACTACCATCCTTTTGGATAGATGGTGTGACAATGCAAACTCTTTCGCCACCTAGTTCATGCCGAGTCGTTATGCCATCGGAGACCTCAACCACTCCCAAGTCCTGAATCTTCGGGTGCGCTACGGCTGCGTCTGGTGGATGCCTAGAACAACCCGCGATTGTCAATGCAAGCAATGCGAGTGCCGTGAGTGAAGTGCGGGATGGCATGTTCTCCAATCAAGCACCGAACTCAGGACAAAGTTGCGCAGCATAACGCCCAAAATTTATTCCGCCCAACTTCGACTGGGCCTATCACGGCAGGGTTAGTGGGCAAAAAAAGGGTGGAGCACATTTCGCGCGACGTTCACGGCGCGTTGTCGTCCTTCCAGCGTCTTTCCGAAAGTGTCGTCTTCGACTTCGATGCAGACCGGTCCGCGATAGGTGGTCTCCATAAGCGCGCTCATGAAGTGAGCCCAGTTCATCTCGCCGTAACCCGGGATACGTGGCTGATGCCATTCCAACGGGTGGGCCAGTATTCCCACGTCGTTGATTCGATCCCGGCGGATCTTCACGTCCTTGGCGTGCAGATGAAACAGCTTGTGCTGGAATTCCTTGAGCGGGCTGGTGGGATCCATGTGCTGCAAGACAAAGTGCGATGGATCGTAGTTGAGCCCAAAGTGGGGTGAGTCGATATCGTGAAACATGCGACGCCAGATCACGGGAGTTGTCGCGAGATTCTTGCCACCGGGCCATTCATCGCGGGTGAACAACATGGGACAGTTCTCGATTCCGATCAACACGCCGTGGTCCTCTGCGAAGGCGATCAGCGGTTTCCAGGTTTTAAGGAAACGCGGCCAGTTGTCATCGACGCTTCGGGTCCAGTCGCGGCCGACGAAGGTATTGACGTTTTTCAGGCCAAGCGCCTCCGCGGCGCGGATCACCATTTTCAAATGATCGACGCACGGCTTGGCAACCATCGGATCAGGGTCGAGTGGATTGGGATAATAACCCAGGGCACTCAACTCCACCCCATGGGTCGCGCAAAGTTCCCGGACATCGTCTGCCCGAGTTTGGGTGAAGCGGGTGACATCGACGTGCGTAATGCCCGCAAATTTCCGTTCGGCGCGACCGACGGGCCAGCACATCGCCTCGACACAATCGAAATGCTGGTCCCGGGCAAAGGTGAGGACTTGGTTGAGGTTGAATTCGGGCAGGATGGCGGAGACAAATCCAAGTTTCATGGATGGAAGGGGGCTCCAAAGACGCGCAGTTCAAACGGCGCTGAGGCGGCCGGTCGAATCGCCCAGACGTTCGATGCCGTGGGCGCCCATTTGATCGGAGAGGCTGAGCAGCAGATTACTCATCGGAACGCCGCCGTAACGTTGAAAACGTCCCGCCTTCAGGGCGCCGCCGCCGGAACCGGCGAGGAGCAGGGGTAGGTTGGTGTGTGTGTGGCGATTGCCGTCCGAGTTGCCGCTGCCGTAAAGAATCATCGAATTGTGCAACAAGGATTTTCCATCAATGTCCTGAGTCTGGTTCATTTTCTCGAGGAAACGAGCGAATTGCCGGACGTAGAACCGATCGATTTCCGACACCTTGTCGATCATATCCTGCTTGTTGAGATGATGAGTCAAATGGTGGTGTCCCTCGGCAATACCGATCTCGGGAAACGCCCGATTGCTGCCTTCGTTGGCGAGCAGGAAGGTGCCCACGCGCGTTGAGTCGGTCTGGAATGCCAGGAACAGCATGTCAAACATCAGCTGAACATAGGCTTCAAAACTCGTCGGCACGCCCTCGGGAGACGCCGCGTCGGGATCGGGGGTTGGACCAAATTGTTCGGCGCGCTGGATTCGTTGCTCGATGTCGCGCACGCTGCTCAGGTACTCCTCTAGCTTATGTCGGTCCTGGGCCGGCAATTCACGCTGCAACGACCGCGCATCGTCCAAGACAAAATCGAGGATCGATCGTTGTTGCCGCTGCCGGCGGATCAGACTTTCCGCGCGTTCTCCATGCTTGCCGGCACCGAAGAGACGTTCGAACAACAGACGCGGATTTGGTTCGGGGGCGACGGGTGTGTTGTGCGATCGCCATGAGAGATTGTACTGATACGCACAGGAATAGCCGGAATCGCAATTGCCCGATTTGCGGACCGCATCACAACTCAGTTCCAGCGATGGAAACCGTGTCTGTTGACCAATGCGTTGAGCGATGAGTTGGTCGATGGATACCCCGGCCCGGATGTCGGAACCGGCAGTTTTTTTTACCCGCACGCCTGTCAAAAAGGTACCGCTGGCGCGAGCATGATCCCCAGCGCCGTCGGGTCCGGCAGTTGCGTTGACATGATCCAGCCCCCCGAGGACTTGCAACTGACTCCTGACTGAGGCGAGCGGTTGGAGGGTGGGCGTGAGTTCAAATGGGGCGCCTTCTGTCGTGGGCCACCACGTTTTTGGAATCGCGCCATTTGGAAAATAGACGACTCCGAAACGCAGGGGAGCTCCACTGGCGGTTGTCGCACGGTGCAACGCCGGTTCACTGGTTGCGGCGCCGAGTGAGCTTCCACTCCAGGGCGGCAGGGTCGGCAAGGCGATGCCGGCGCCCAGCCCGCGCAGGAAGCGGCGGCGATTGATTTCGTAGGATCCGGCACGAGGCGATGGTCGGGTTTTCATAGGCATTGAAACTGGATCTTCAGGACAAGTGCTCAGTTACCTGCGCGATCCTTAGCAGAAGTCCGGGTGCGTTGAAAGGGTGCGGATTCGATAATTCCAGTCAACAACGAGGAAAATCTTCCCTGGTTGATTTGCAGTTGAGAAACGATCGATTCGACGGTGGTCACGTCATAGTATTCCAGGCCTCGACCCAGGGCGTAGGTCAGCAACTTCTCCGTCAGACAACGGTGAAAATCTGTGCGATGTTGAGTCGCTAGTGTTCGCTTGAGTTCTCGGATATTTTGGAAGGATTCGCCGGTGATGAGTTTGCCGCCGGGGTTAATGGGGTGGCCCCGCTCCGCATCCCGCCACATGCCGAGGGCATTGAAGTTTTCGAGGGCCAGGCCGAGCGGATCCATGCGGTTGTGGCACGAGAAACAGAGCGGCTTTTGACGGTGGAACTCCAGTGTCTCTCGCAAGGTTGGCTGGCGATCGCCCATTTCCTTTTCGGCGTCTTCAAGCGAGGGAACATTGGCCGGCGCCGGCGGCGCCGGCGTCCCGAGAATGTTGTCGAGAATGAACAGACCTCGTTTTACCGGTGAGGTGCGCGTGGGGTTGGAAGTGACGGCCAGGACCGAGCCGTGAGTCAATACTCCACCGCGAGGACTGTCCGCAGGGAGGCTTACCCGGCGCATGGCCGACCCCGACACATTCGTGATTCCGTAGTGTTTTGCGAGCCGTTCGTTGAGGAACGTGTAGTCACTGTCGATCAATTCGATGACATCACGATCTTCCCGAATGACATGCCCAAATGTCATGTGTGTTTCGTCGCGCAGCGCGCGTCGCAGGTCACCATCAAGTTCCGCTGGCGGCATCTTTTCCGCCTCTGCGCGGCGCCGTGCTCGCAGTTGTTCGATCTCCGATTTTTGTTCGTCGGTGCGTTGTTCGTCGGGGATTCTGATCAGTTCCTGGAAGCGCTTATTTCGTTGGTTGAGCTCCTTGTCTTGTCCACGGTCCCTGGCCTGAACGACGCGTGCGTTGATATCGATGCCTTCCACGTCGCGCACCTGAAGCCATTGACCAATGAAGTTTTCGATCAACGCATCCGACCGTTTGTCGGCGAGCATTCGGCGGACCTGTGTCCCGAGCTGTTTTCGCAACTGGCCCCGATCTGCCAACCCGGACAATTCATCGTCGGGTTGTGTGGACCATAGGAAATATGAAAGCCGTGTTGCCAAGGCCTGTTCGTCGATCCGCGGAAATTTTGCCGAAGCGTCGGCCACGTCGGTGGATTCGACCCGGAACAGAAATCGTGGCGACGCCAGCACCGGCACTAGCGCTTGCGCAATTCCGTCTTCAAATGACTTGTCCGGCGTCGCCCAGGTCTGACTGGCAATCTCGAACAAGCGGTCCACGGCTTTTTCGGAGGGTGGACGTCGAAAGGCCTTGCGGGTGAATTGAGTCAGGACCTCACGCCCATAGGCATCCCGCCCTTCTCGGGATCCCGGTGGATCTTGCCAGAAGAATTTCTCATGGTGCTTGGGTCGGACCCAGTGCGGCTCTTCCAGCGGGCCGCGAAGGCGCACGGACGAAATTCGGACATCAAAGGAATTGGTCTTCTGTTCGAGGGGAGTCAGGGGCTCGAGTTGGAAGTTCAATGCTTGAGGTCCGTGCTCCCAGTGTTCCTCGATTTCAAAATTAAATTTTTTTCCGTTCTGCCATCCGAACTCGTTTGTCCAAACCGAGCGATTGCCCACCGACAGTTGCAATCGGCACTTGCCTGGGTCGAAATTAAATTGTCCCAGAACTTCGATGTCGAACAGGAGCTTGTAAGTGCCGGTTGTGGGCGCTTCCCAGGTCCGGTGGACCCGTGCGGCTTCGTACACGTTCATTCGGTCGCCGGTGCCCTTGCCTTCAGACTTTTTGAACTCGGAACCAACCAGCGACACCTCAGCAGGCACTCGTCGCACCCGGGGCACCGCCGCATTGGCGATGCGCTCGGCCAATTGCATGTACTTCTCGATAAGCATGGGCGACAACGTCAGGACATCGCCGATATTGTCGAACCCATAGCCCGTATCGTCCGGCGGCAATTCGTCCTCGATCTTGATCGTGTACCCCGTCAAATCCCGAATCGTATTGCGATACTCGAATCGATTCAGACGCCGCACCGTGACCCTGCCGGGGTCCGGATTCGCGGGATCGAGCCCGAAGACATCGCGGGTAATCCATCCTTCCACCCGTCGGATTTCGTGAGTGTTCGGGCGCGGTTTCTTTTCGGGCGGCATCAACCCCGCTTGAAGGTTCTTGAGCACCGAGAGCCAAAGATGTCGTTGGCTCTTCAGTTCGGCGAGTGTGGCGAAACGATCGAAAACCACCTGGCCTTTCTCCACGCCCTCCGCGTGGCAATCGTAGCAATAAGTCTTAAGAACCGGTTGAACGTCTCGTTCGAATTCTAGGGGCGTGCCCGACTCCGCGCCCGACAATGCTGCGGTCCAGCACAACCCGGCCAGCCAAAGGCTCACGCCAATCGCCTGTAATGGCATCGAGATTCGGCCTCTGGTACGCATGGAGGGGCGGTACAACGGCATAGAGTCAGGCGTGCGGCGATCCGCTGATCTTAGAGCGAATGACGGCAACTGAGCCAGGGATCTTTCAGGGTGTAGACAACCGTTTTGGAGGCGATCGGGCAATTGGATTTTCCCAGAAGTTGGGCGCCTCTCCGAGTTGCCGGCGCCTTTGGAGCGGGGTGGCCCTCCACCGCTTTTGGGGAATTCCCGGGACGACCCATCTCCAAATGGCGGCAACTCGGAGATGAGCCCTCAGAAGTTCAGCAGTTCTCCTGAGGAATACGAACCGCCTCAGGGCGGGACTTCGAACGTCTCACAGACGGCTATAGATTCGGTTTGGAGTCCCGCATTCAGGCGGCCCGGGCGGAACCTGTGGTAAAGCGAGCGTCGCACTTTTTCATCGAAAACTCGGCTCAAAACAATGGGTTGGGCCAACTTGCACTTGCGACCGTACAGGATCCTATGGCTAGTTGCCCTCTGCGAGGAACGAGGAAATGCCTGAATGGCTCCGTACCTCCCGAGCGATGCCCATGACGCCGACCACGGCCGTTGCTAGCGACTCGGACACCCACTTTCGTGGGACGCTCCCACTTGCTTACCGCGAGCCGTTGGAACATCTGTTCTTCTTTAACCCTGGTCAGTTGCAGTACCAGTCTGCCATACGACGGACTGTGGAAACTTACGGAATGCCGGTCATTTACGAGAGTGGTGACCACCTCACACTCCGTTTGAACGGATCGACAGCCACGGAGACACTCTTCATGCTCGAGAGTCGTCCGACAGGGGAGTTATTGCGCGGCGCCATGATGTTTTCGCGGGTCCCGATGGACACGCTGATGATCCTGCATCTTGCTGCCGCTCCTATAGAGTCTTCCTTGGCTTCAGCCTCAGCCACCAATTGGGCGGGGAGGTTGGTGCAAAAGGCACTCGAAATTGCCCATCAAGTTCGGGGAATCTCATTCGTGGGCCTTCCGTACTCCGGAAACCGGCTGAGAATTGAAGGCGCCGGACGTTGAATTGTACCCCATCGGCGTCAAGGCAAGACGGGGCGACGGAGTATCCACCAATCCACACCCCCCGCCATCGCGATCGACTAGTGATCGCCGTCAAGTGGCCGCGACGAGACCTACTTGCTACGTTTCGGCTTCGACGCGCGGCTGCCTGGTGCGGGTCCTTTATGTTTGGCCTGTTGCGGTGATAACCGCGAGGGGACACGGCGGGTGACTTCACGCCGAATATCGGCGCGAGTTGCCTTGCCAGAAGTGCCGCGGGATTTGGGATGCTCGCGAGCAGCTACTGGCCGTTTCGGGCCGCCGACTTTTCCAGGGTTGGGTTCTGTCGCGGGCACCACGGCTTTGGGTGGAGGTGGAACGACCACCTGGACCTCCGGAATCGGAGACGCTACGGAAGGTTTTGATTTCTTACGGGATATGCTCACGCGGAGTAGAGTAGTACTTTTCATGAAGTTCACCAACCACGAGTTGTTGGATTTTCGTCCGATTTTTCCAGAGTCAATTGTCCGATTTGGAAGCTCGGTGATCCTGGGGAATCCGCGGTTCTGGTTTTGCTGTGGGTTGCGCTTGGGCCGCCTGAAGGCGGCTCGAGATCCTCATGCGACTTCTTCGAAAATCGTTTCGCGTATTGTTTCAATGAGACTATCCGGTTCATGGAGAGATCTGCTGCTGGGGAATAGACCGGGGTTGAAACGGCGATTCAGGATGAGTTATAACGTCCCTCGCATGTTGCCCACGACCCTGACGCACCCCGGACTTGGTGGCTCGCTATGCCGCCAGCCGGATCATGTGCTGCATCGTCGGCGATTCCTGACCGGAATGGCTTCGGCGGGCGCGGTGTCGGTGGCCAGTTGGGCGGGTTTGTTTTCCGTGCCCGCCTTCGCGGAACAAGCTAAGCGCGCGGGCAAGCGTTGTTTGTTGCTTTGGTTATGCGGTGCCCCGAGTCAGTTTGAGACCTGGGACCCCAAGCCGGGACGCATCTCGGGCGGCCCATTTCGCAGCATTCCCACGAAACTACCCGGAGTGCACTTCAGTGAACTCATGAGTCGATGCGCGACGATCGCCGATCAATTGGCGGTGGTACGTTCCATGAAGACCCACCAAAGCGAGCATCTCCAGGGGATCGATTTGTTGAATCGTGGTGCAGGACCGCGTCCGCCCTTTACGCGCCCGACTCTCGGGGCTGTGCTGGCTCAGCAGTTGGGGCACCTGGACAATCCGGTTCCCAATTTCATTCTTCTCGATCCGTGTCCCGAGGGGAATGAATTCAAAGAGTTCAAGGCAGGCAATTGGGCCGGGTGGCTGGGCGCTCAATATGCTCCGGTGCGGGTGGGTGGTGACTTCAAAATCGAAAACGTGGCGCGCTTGGCGGATGTTTCCGCCGACGATCACGAGGCGCGCAATGCACTCCGACGGTTCTTCACCAAGAAATTCGAGAACGAACGGAAGTCGGCGGCGGCGGCGTCCCAGAACGCGGTGTTCGAACGGGTCAAAGGCCTGATGAGCTGCGCCCACTTGTTTGATCTGGAGAAGATTCCCTCGAAAGATCGCGAACGCTACGGACCTGGCGCCTTTGCTCAGCATGCCCTGCTGGCGCGTCACCTAATGGAGAATGGGGCTCCTTTTGTGATGGTCTCCAATGGAATGCCTTGGGATAGCCACGTGTTCCACAACGAGATCTATCAGATGCTCACGCCTGAGCTGGACAATGTAATCTATCAATTGATCACCGACCTGCGAGAACGTGGTATGTTTGAGGACACTCTGGTGATCATGATGGGCGAGTTTGGGCGCACGCCTTGGCTCAATTTGGCTCGAGGCCGGGATCATTATCCCAACGCCTGGTCGCTTGCCCTGGCTGGCTGCGGCATCAAACGCGGCGTGGTCATCGGCGAGACCGATGCGGATGGTGTCGATGTCGTTGGACGCGCGTACAATGAAAAGCATTTGTTCGCCACCATTTTCACCGCCTTGGGCATCGACCCGTATGCCCCCTATGACGTCCCGGACTTGCCGACGTTCCATCGGGTGGAAGACCAGGCAGAACCTATTCGTGAGGCGCTTGCTTGAGGTGGAATCCGTTTTGACTTCGATTTCCAACCGCCATGGCTGAAGCCCTCCCCCAACCCAAGCTCGAACGAACCAAGGAGATCAAACTCCCAGCGGCCGTACTGGCCCTGGCAATGACCCCTGACGGAGCAACGGCGTATGCGGCGTGTCTGGATGGTGGCGTGTATGCTGTGGATACCGCCGCGGGTACTTCCAACTTATTAGGCAAACACGAGAGCTACGCCAGCGGTGTGGTTTGGCTGGCGGAGGCGCGCCTGGTGGTTTCCGCCGGTTATGATGGGACGTTGATGTGGCACGACTTTGCTGAGCGCCGCGTGGTTCGAACCGTGAAGGCGCATCAGTTTTGGTCGTGGGACTTATCGGCGAGTCGCGATGGCCAGTGGGTCGCGTCCGTGACCGGCCAATACTTAAGCGGCGGTTATCGCTACGAACCCGCACCCGAACGCGAGCCATCGGTCCGGATCTTCGAGGCGCGCACCGGTGAGTTACGCCAGTCGTTGCCACATGTTCCTCCGGTGCAGGCGGTGGCGTTTTCTCCGGATAGCCGTCATGTCGCCGCCGGCAATATGATGGGCGAAGTGCGCGTCTGGGAAGTGGCATCCGGCAAGGAGGCGAGTCGCTGGAAGACCGACGATCTGACCAGTTGGGGGGTCATTAAGAGCCACCATTTCTTGGGCGGCGTTTTCAGCATGCAATTTCATCCCGACGGCAAGGATCTCTACGTCTGTGGCATGGGTCCGATGGTTGATCCGATGGCGGGCAATGGCGTCCAGCGTTGGCAGCGGTTCGATTGGCTAACTGGCAAGCGTCTGGACCAAACCCACGACGGCGAAAGCGGCCAGGGATTGATGGAAGCCCTCGCCTTTCATCCAGGTGGCAAACTCTTTGCCATGGCGGGACGATTATTCCAGGGAAAGTGGAATCTCGCATTGTTTGAGGTGGAATCCGGGAAGAACCTCTTCGCCCGAACGGTGTTACCACCCCAATGGGTTTCAAGGAGTCCGCATTGGGGTGTAGTAAATCTTGAACAGTTCGTGGCGACCTTCGGCTGAAGAGCGGGACAGGGATCTGCGCGCATGTTTCGGACCTGTTGGTGAGGAGCC
>SXSK01000335.1 GCA_005793375.1 Verrucomicrobiales bacterium
CTCGGCAGCTGCGCGGGAGCTGTAGTGGATTTCGATCTGGATATGAACGAGGTTTTGATCATAGGTCCGGAGCGTGTGCTCCAGACCACCCCGGGCGTCTACTTCGGCGAAGCCCCCCGCGCAGCGGCTTCGTTCAATCACTAATTATCCAACCACCGGCGGGGCGAATCCCTCGCGATACGTCCGGCGCAAGATTTCCGCATTCGCTTTGTCGTGGTTAGTAAATCGGAAGTTCGCGCCGTCCCACCGTAGTTCCTCGCCAGGGTACCGCGTGGCTTTGACAGCTAATAATGCCGGCTCGGTGATCCGCCATCCGATCGTCAACGGCGTCCACAGCGGCTTGTTCTGCCCAAGACAGTTGTCGGCCCAGTCTTTCCAATGATTCCGCGGAGCCACCTCAGGTAGCGGTTCGTTGGCTACCACGTGGCCTTTCCGAAAAATGGTGATTTTGCCATCCGCTTGAAGCAACAGCGTCCCCTCCTCGCAAACTACCATCGTGTGATTCGCATCTACTCTCATCGGGGGTAAACCCAAAGCGGCGAATGACGGCATCATGCTGGTATCAGTATAATGCACGACAAATTTCTCGCGGGCAAACTTGTCACTACCGGCGTAGGTGATCGTACTCTGATTATGGGAGGAGTGACTCGTGTTGGAAGGGCGCAGCGTATGAGTTAACACCGCCTCCGGAGAGGGCAAATCGTAGGCAAAATAGAGGAGATCCAACAGGTGACAGCCCCAGTCCGCCAATTGGCCTCCACCAGTTTCCCAATACGAACGCCAGCGTCGCGGCGCCAAGTCTTCGTGATAAGGAATTTCTTCCTGGAGAGGACCGCGCCACAAGTTCCAGTCGAGATAGTCGGGCACCGGTTGGGCCGGGGAGTATGCGCTCCACGGGTCCGAGAAGTAGTGTCCTTTGGAGATGCCACCCGTCCAAACATAGGCTTCGACCGGACGTCCCAGTTGATTCCGCCGGAGGATTTCCACTGATTGCATGCGTCCCGTGTTGCAGGCGCGTTGGTTGCCCATTTGCGTGACTGAGTCCGGCCGCGAGGCCAGGGCATCGCGAATCAATCGAAGCTCCTCCAACTGATGCACCAGCGGTTTCTGTCCATATACATGCTTTCGATGTTTCAGCGCGGCCAGCAGCATTGGGGCGTGATGAAAATCCGGGGTCTCCACCAGAACCGCGTCGAAGTCGCCCACGCGATTCGCAAAGGCTTCGCGGTAGTCCTTTACCGTCCAGGCCGATGGAAACTGCTTCCGGATGTTATCCAATTCCCTCTGATCGACATCGCAGAATCCGGCGAATTCGACCATGGGATGCCCCTTGAGTCCGTTGCGCTCCAGGCTTCCGATACCACCCACTCCGATCTGAAAAATACGTAATCGGCTGTTCTTGTTGGTCTGGGCACGGGCCCAGGGGGACAACACGGACAGCGAGGCGGAAGCAAGGGAACCGGCCTTGACGAAGTCGCGGCGGGTGAGCAGGGAAGGACGTGTCGGTTTCATTAGGCTTATTGATAATCATGCCGGGTTTAGGGGCGCCCTCAAGAAAAAGCCAAAGCGATCCTTAGGGGTTTACAACGTGTCGCACCCTGCCCTCCTGAAAGGCATGAAGGTTCTCAGCGGCCGCTTCGATCAATCGATGGCGGGCAGCCCGCGTCGCCCACGCGATGTGTGGTGTGATGAGGCAATTCTTCGCTCCCACGAGCGGATGCTCTGCCGATGGGGGCTCTATCGACAGGACATCCAATCCAGCCCCGGCCAATCGGCCACTATTCAGCGCCGATGCCAAGTCCATTTCGTGAACCAAACCACCTCTCGAGGTATTGATCAAAAAGGCGGTCCGCTTCATTTGATCCAAGGTCCCGGCGTGAATCCAGTGCTTTGTCTCTGGTGTCAGGGGGCAGTGCAGAGATACCACATCGCTACGCCTCAGGAGCGTGGAAGCATCCACCTCGTCGGCAGACCCAACTGGATTCCGGCGGTAATTAAGAACGGTCATTCCGAACGCGCGCCCAATTTCCGCCACGGCGCTCCCAATTCGGCCATAGCCAACAATTCCCAGTGTAAGTCCCGACAATTCGATGAGTGGATGGTCCCAATAACAGAAATCCTTGGATTGGCTCCAGCGACCAGCGCGTACGGTTTCGGCGTGGTGTCCCACACGATTTGTCAGTTCCAACACCAGAGCAAACGTAGCTTGGGCTACTGTCTGAGTTCCGTATTCTGGAACATTACAGACGGGTATCCCGCGTGCCTTCGCGGCAGCGACATCCACATTGTTGAACCCAGTCGCTGTCACACCGATATAGCGCAATGATGGAAGCGATTGGATCGCCTTGGCCGTCACCAACGCCTTGTTGGTAACCAAGGCTTCCGCGCCCTGGACACGTTCCACGATCTCGTCCTCGGTCGACCGTTCATGAACGATCACCTCGCCAAGTCGCCGGAACGATTCCCAACTCAAGTCTCCCGGATTGGCCGTATGGCCGTCCACCACGACGATCTTCATGGGTTCACCACTCTCCCTTCCGGCCAAAACGAGCGCGCGCTGCGGCACCAAACGCGCCGGCCGCCTCATCCATGGACTTGAGCAGAGAGTCTGGCGTTTGACCCGCTGCGCCTCTCGCGGCGGCAATCACCGTGTTGCATTCGTTGGCGTCCATGAATGCCGCCGCCTCAAGCAACCCAACCTCCTCACCGAAGGGTATCGCCATGAAGCCATGCTTGTCGGCGTGAATCAACTGACCTGGCTGGATGCGTCGACCAAAAACCTCCACGTCCTCATTCCAACGCACCGGGGTGACGTGGGCGTGGCCGACGCACAACCGTCGCGCCAGTCCTTTGAAACCCGCGTTGGTCATTTCATCTAAATCTCGAATTGCGCCATCCGTGATCGTCCCAACACAGCCTAACGCGCGGTGCGTGTTCGCGCTCACTTCGCCCCAGAACGAACCAATCACCCTCGGCTTGTCCAGATCCTGGACAACCACGATCTTTGGACCAGACACGCTCGCGACATAACGCCGGTACTCGCTCCAAAGCGCGGCGCCCTGGGCCTTGTGATCCCCGTTGCTGGGCTCAATAACCACCGTGATGGCATAGCCAACCATCGGGCCCATTTGAGGCATGAAGTCAAACACTTCCTCCAAATTGAAGGCTTCTGCCGCCGGATTGAACCGGGTGATCTGTTCCCATCCATTATAGATGGTCGGTGTATTCCACCGCTTGAGTCGAAGTAACTCCGCATGCGGGAGTCGAGTCGTGCCGGATTGATTCGATTCGATCGGATTCATGAGAATGTCGGCCTCCATTGTCCGCCGTTTTTTTCCATCCGTCGAACCAATCCTTTTAGCCGGAGAGTTACTAGAATGGTCTGATCCCCAGACGGAGACACTGCCAGGACCCAGGCAGCAAGGATGCTCTCAAAGGCGGTGCGCAGATCTGCTCATTTTGGAACCCGCAGCCTGTCCCTAAAAAAGCATTGTGCGTTCTGCGGGATGGAATCAAATTCGCCCACTCAATCGTTCGAGGACTAACAATACCTGAAGTGGGTCCGCGACGGTTGGTAAGGTTCTTGAGATGTTGAGACACGCCTATCCAATGCCAACGACGCCAGGCGCCCGTACATCTAGCAATGCCTGTGCACAGGTGCTCATGGCCATAGTCATACCCTTGTGGTCCTTTCTCTCACCGTCAGCTGTGCTCGCCGACGTGTTCCACATGCCCGAAGGTCGGCGCAGTCTCGAGACCGTACTCGTGGGTCACCCAGGTAACGCACCCGACGATAGCGGCCTCGGAGCGGTGGGGTATGCCTTTCGGATCGCGAAGTACGAGGTGACTACCGCCCAGTACGTCGAATTCCTCAATGCGAAAGCCATGTCGGATGCAGACGGAGGCCTGTGGAACAACGACATGGATTCGACCCGTTCCGGTGAAGGAATTCGGTGTGAAATCCGGCGAGCCGGCGACAAGGGGAAGTACACTCACCACATTCCACCCGAGCTGTTGAACCGTCCGGTGACGCATGTCAGTTTTCTCGACGCTTGTCGCTTTTGCAACTGGCTCCAGAATGGTCAGGGGAACGGAGACACTGAAACCGGTGCCTACACACTCGCCGGGTACTCGGGTCGAGATGGTCGCCGCATTCGGCGCAATCCGGGTGCCAAATGGTTCATCCCGTCCGAGGACGAGTGGTACAAAGCAGCCTATTTCGATCCGCGCAAGCCGGGCGGCGCTGGCTATTGGGACTATCCTACGCGAAGTAACGAGAAGCCAAACCGCGACATCACCTCCGCCTACGGCGCCAACTATTACCTCGGCACGTATCTCGACCCCAAACGATTCTTTACGGATGTCGGGGCCTTCTCACAGGCTGCCGGCCCTTTTGGAACTTTTGACCAAGCCGGCAATGCCATTGAATGGACCGAGGGCCTCATTCCACCGTTCCTACGCTGCGTTTGGGGCGGTGCCTTCGATATGGACGATGGCGGTCGCAATGTGCGTGCTCCAAACGTGTTCTACACCTCCATCTCAGATGTCCCCAACATCGGCTTTCGCGTCGCCGCAGCCGTGGAAGGCATCGAGGCACAGTCCACCATCGGACAAACTGCGCCTTCGCCGTTAACACCTGCAATCACCGAATTTCCCCGCCGTCCCTGGCGCGATCCGGAAACCGGCAAACCCTTCTTCCCACTCGCCTGGTTCAGTTACGAGAGCGATCACAATGACCTGGATGACATAGCACGCGAAGGAGGCAACCTAGTGCTCTATGTGAATTCCCCTAGCGATGTCGATTCAGACCAGCAACTCCAGGACAACATCGCGCGAATGAAGCGCTATCTCGATCATGCCCGTTCACGAAAACTCAAGGTGCTCGTTCAATTGGCTGGATGGTATGGCGCGCACATGAGGGGCAATGTCGCCGAGATCGAACGTCAGCGCCAGTGGACGCTCGCCATTCGCGATCACCCGGCTTTATTCGGCTACCAGCTCTACGACGAGCCCGAATACAAAACCGGTGGCGGTCTCGGAGTCGAAGCCCAGACGCAAGTGCGGCAATTTGTCGAAGGACTGCGGCTTAATCGTGACACCATTCGACGATGGGATCCTAACCCCCATCGAATGGTGTCCGTCGTATTCAATCTCGTACCGCTTTCGAGCTGGACAGAGTTTCTGCCGGTCATCGATTCGTTTCAGGTGGATCGGTACCCGCTCGACAAGGAACAGGCATATTTTGGTCACCGCGGAGACTGGGGGCCACTCATGATGGCGTGGTCCATGAACCACGGGGCTGAGGCCTTAAAAGAGCATCGTCACCTCCTCAATCCAGCCCCTTGCATGCAGGGCGTCGGATGGCTCCACACCGAGAGTGGAGTCCTCGGCCTATGGCGTGACCCCCTTTACGAGGAAACTCGCTACATGGCCTACTCGTCCATGACCGTGGGAGGTTGGGGAATCTTCCATTGGATTCGGAAATTCGGCCGTCCTGACTCACCGGCGATCCTGCGCCAAGTGGCCCGACTCCACACCGAGCTCAGATCGCTGTTTCCGGCGTTGGAGCAAAGTTACGAAAATCCCCCCTTCACCGCCCGACACAACCATGAGGGTATCACGCGAGGATTTCTGACCGATTCAGTGGCGGACATAACCTCACTGTCTTTGGAAGACCGCGACCACTACTACCTCATCGTGAGCAACAATAGCGGCACGTTCACGGACATTTCCATCCGCATGAAATTGGCTCAGATGAAGGGCAAGAAGGCACGGCAAGCATCCGTCCTGAATGAGGAATGGGACCGTCGGATCAGTTTTTCAGAGGACACCGGAGATTGGGTTCTCGACACGCATACCATGTGTTTTGGCGATGTGAACATTAAGTTCACTCCGGGCAATTGTTATGGCCTGATTGGCGCCAATGGTGCCGGGAAGTCCACTTTCCTTAAGATTCTCGCGGGCGAAATTGCGGCCAA
>SXSK01000336.1 GCA_005793375.1 Verrucomicrobiales bacterium
AACGTTCTTCACGGGGCTTGGCTACATTGACGGTCAGGCTGCGTCCACCCATATCGCTGCCGTGCAACGCGTTGATGGCGTTCTGGGCTTCTTCAGGGGTGCTCATGGTGACGAAACCGAAACCACGCGGACGACCGCTCACGCGATCCATCATCAAGGTGGCTTCCAAAACGGTGCCGTGCAGGGCAAACGCGTCTTGGAGATCGTTTTCGGTGGTGCTGAAGGAAAGGTTTCCTACGAACAGTTTATTACTCATGCTTTGTGATGTCCTCTAGCTAACCTCGACTTCCAGACTGTTCCCGACTACCGGGTTTCTAATCATCACTGAACTGAGTTCACCTGAGGATTTACCAGACCATGAAACGGACGAGTTATCTAACAGACGGGTGGCATATTCGCTGGGAAAATGCCCGGCGTCAAAAGCAATCCGTTGTAAGCCGTTGGGGTGTTTGCTGCTGGAAAGAACACGCCGTTGAATGGGGTTCAGATTTTCAACGACTCCTGGGGCGTCCGGCGCGGAAGACGCGCAGTGTGTAACCACGCCTGTTTTCAAACGGTTCCACACGGCCTTCGACTTCGAGTACGGGATACCGGACGGTGGCCAAACCATGGCTGCGATATGTCGCCGCGAACAATTCGGTTTCCACAATTCCGGTCGAGTCGGCAATGGACATGAACTTCATGGGTTCACCGCCCTGTTGATGATGGATGCGTTGTTCGACGACCAAGCCGCAGGTGACGACCTGTTCACCGATGTGTTCGTGCAGGCGTGACACGGGGCAGTAGGTTTCCCAGGCGACGTCGTCGAAAAGCTCCAAAGGATGACCGGAAACCGTGAATCCGTAGAGTTCGGTTTCCCACTCCAACCGTTCGCGCCGGGTGGGTTCGCGCAGGGATACTTGGGGCAGTCGATCCAGACGGACGGGTGGCAGCAACCAAGCCTGATGAGGATCCCGTTCATCGCTGTAGGTGCGATGGAGCCATTGGGCATCCCAAAACTGAGCGGTGCGTGGGGATCCGAACTCATCGAAGGCGCCCACGCGGATTAAAGATTCCATTTCTTCGGGGCTGGGGTGGACGCGGTGGAAAAAGTCGGCGAGCGAGGTGAAGGGTTTGTGCGACTGTTCGGCGAGCAGGGTTTGGCTGGTACGTTCGGTGAGGCCTTTGACTCGCAGGGCGGGAGCGCGAATGGTGCGTCCGTGAGGAATGAAGGCGGGGCCGGGTTCATTGACGGACGGCGGCAGAAACGACAACCCCAGCCGATGGCATTCGAGGACATACACGAGTGGTGAGTAAAATCCCTTGCCGTTGGTGAGGACGGCGGCGAGGAATTCTGCGGGATGATATCGTTTCATCCAAGCGCCCCAATAAGCTTCGACGCCATAGGCTGTGCTGTGCGCCTTATTGAAGGCGTATCCGGCGAAGCCGGTGGCCAGTTCCCAGACTTCGGTGGTTTTCTCCAGGGAATGACCCTGGGCCAGGGCGCACTCAAAGAACTCGATGCGAATCTCGGCGATGACCTCGGCCTTTTCCTTGTTCAGCGCACGGCGGAGCACATCGGCGCGTCCTGGGGGCAAGTGGGCGAAGGCTTCGCAGATCTGCAGGATATGTTCTTCAAAGGTTACCAATCCATAAGTGCTGCGCAGACAGAGTTCGAGGGAAGGGTGCGCATACGTGACTGGTTCCAGTCCCTGATATCGCCGGGTGAAGGCGAGTTTTTTGTTTTCATTGGCAGCGCCCGGTCGGATGACGGCGACGATACCGATGAGGCCATCGATTTCCCGCACGTTGGTCATGCGGCAGAGGGAAGTCATGGCCGGGCTTTCGATATGATGCACCGCGCGAGCACCGCCGCTGGCGATCATTTCCCAGACGGAGGGATCGTCCCATGGTTCGAGCGAAGCGAAGTCGGCGGTGATTCCGCGGCGGGCGAGCGAGTGTTTGGCATCGCGCAACACGGCGAGGCCGCCCTGGGCGAGCACGTCGAGTTTGACCAGGCCGATCTGTTCGACGGCATCCATATCGAGATGCGTGGTGGGATAGCCTTTGGCGGAACGGAAGGTGGGAGTGAGTTCCAGCATCGGCTGGCGCGACAGCACGACGCCGCAGGGATGCATTTTGGGATTGCGTGGGACACCGGCGAGGAAGCTGGCCATATCGACGGCGGTTTTGTAGGGTTCTTCGTCCAGTGGGAGGTCGCGGCATTCGATGTTGTTGCGCAACAATTCCGGCAGATGACTTGACGCCGACCATGGGAAATGTTCGGTGAATCGGCGGACCTGATTTTCCGAGACTCCCAGGACCTTGGCGATGTCGGCAAAGGCGGCGCGGGCCTGGTAGGTAGAAAAACCGCCCACTACCGCGCATTGTTCGGGGCCGTAGCGCTGAAACAATAGATCGACGACGTCGTCTTTTACGTCGTGCGCAAAGTCGATGTCGATGTCGGGAAGCTTGTTTTGGCTCATGCGTTCCCGGTTGAGAAAACGTTTGAAATAGAGGTCGAATCGGATGGGACAGACGTCGCTGATGCGGAGGCAGTAGCAGACCAGGGAATCGGCGGCGGACCCGCGTGTGATCCATTCGATACCGCGTTCTCGGCAGCGCTGAAGCAGATCCCACACCACCAAGAAATAGGCTTCGTATCCGACCTCTGCGATGATCCTCAATTCTTCCTCGATCTGCGCCGTGAAGGCGTGCGCCCGTGCACCGTAGCGCTCGCGGAGTCCGGCAAAAACCAACTGGCGCAGGAAGTCGTGGGGGGTGGATCCATCGGGTGGTTTGAAATCCGGAAATTGCGGTTTCCCGAATGGAAATTGAAATGTGCAGCGGTCGGCGATTTCCAGCGAGTGTGCGAACCAGTCGGGATGCGTGCCGAAGGCGGCGGCGAGTTCGGGGGCGGATCGGAAGTGGAAATGGCCGCCTGCGCGTTTGGCGGGATGCGCTTGTCGCAGCAGTGTTCGGGTGCGGATACTCTGCACGAGATCGTACTTCAAGCGATCCTCCCGGGTGGCGTAATGAATGGGCGGACTGATCACCAAGGGAAAGGATCCCTGGCTTTTTGGAGACCGTGCGGCTTGGTAAAAACGGCCGGGAAAGAGTTCCGCCAACTGGGGCGCATCCGAAACCGCCAGCAACCCGTCGGTGCTCCCCATCAAGTCCTCGCGTTGAAAGGGCTCGATCTGTTGGGGGGCGCCCGATTCGTCCTCGGCCGCCGAGTGGGCTTGGGAGAGCCATCGACAGAGGTTGGCGTAACCGCGGCTGGATTCGACATAAACCAACAGCGTGTGGGATCCCACGCGCAGTTTGGCGCCGACGATGGGTTTGATCCCGGCCTTTTGGGCGGCGAGCACGAATTCGGCGGCACCATGGAGGTTGCCGGTGTCGGTGAGTGCGACGGCGGGACATTCGTGCTGTTGAGCCAGTTTAACGATCGCCTCTGGCGAGAGGGTGGAGTTCAGGAAGGTGTAATGACTGTGGACATGCAGCGGGACAAACGTGGTGCGCGTCGCTGGGGCCGTACGGCGAATAGATCGCGATATGGGTTTAAGTGGGGGTGCGGGTGCGGACGCACGTGTCTGTGCCGATGGATCGGGTGCCAGAGTGCGCCGGGATGAGGACACGTTGCGGATCGCACCGTAGCGAAGGCCGGTGGACAATGGAGTGGCTGGTGGCTCCAGAGTTTGAGTCGGGGCATCGCGGAGCCGGAAGTCGTGTCCGCGGAGAATCACTGAGTGTCCGTGGGTGTCGCGCAATCCGTCGACCACGCGTGCCAAGCGTTCGTGGGCTACGCGTTTTCGCGTGTGCGCTTCGAGACCCAGTTCTGGATGGAACCGGTCGTTGTACACATTCGAGAGTTTGAGAGAAACCAGACGCAGGCTGACACGCCGTCGCCAGGTTTCGCGCAACAGCGATTGGAGACGCCCGTACACATCGGTTTCCAACGCGGTGGGTTCGCGAAGGCTGACGCTGGATTGATCCTCCGCCATGTCGTTGTATCGGACTTTGACGGTGAGCGTGCGGATGCTGCGGCCTTCGGCGCGCACACGGGCAAAGAGATCATCGGCCATGCGCCGCAAGGTGGCCTCGATGAATTCCTCATCCGTCACGTCTGCGGCAAAGGTCTGTTGTGTGCCGAAGGATTTGGCGGGTTCGCGTGCGGGGATGAGGGGGCGTTCGTCCAAGCCCCGGGCGAATTGGCGGAGGGTGAGTGCCTGACGGCCCACCAGCAGTTCGAGCAGGTCGGGCGGTGTGGCGGCGATGTGGGAGATCAAGGCCAGTCCGGCGGCGTTGAGACGCGCCGCTGTCTTGGGGCCGATGCCCGGCAGCCAATGATTGGGTAGCGGTGACAGGAACTGGTTTTCCGTGCCCGCCGGCACTTCCTGAAATGCATTGGGTTTGTTCAGTTTGGAGGCGATCTGACTGACGAGTTTATTGGTGGCAAGGCCCTCGCTGACCGTGATTTTGAGACTTTGCTGAATGGCTTTGCGCACTGTGGTGGCGACATCCCGCGGCGACTTGGGCGTCGACGAGAGATCAAAATAGCCTTCGTCGATCGAGGTGATCTCCACATCTGGTGTGAAATCCTGCGGGTAGGAAAACATCCAACGGCTGAACTGTTCGTAGCGCTCGTAATCCCCCGGAAGAACGATCAACCGCGGGCAGAGTCGGCGCGCCTGCGCGGTGGGCATCGGTGTGTAAACACCAAATTTCCGCGCTTCATAACTCGCGCTGGCAATAACACCTCGCTTTTCACCGCCAACCGCGACCGGCTTGCCACGCAGACGGGGGTCGGCGGATTGCTCCACGGATGCAAAAAAGGCGTCGGCGTCCAGATGGACAATGATGCGTCCCACGGTGTCGAGGTTACTTGGCTTTGCGGATGAGTGCCCGGAACACGCCCTGCACCATCAATTCCTCGGCCGGGATCAGGTTCGGGTACTTTGGATTTTCAGCTTTGAGGAAGGGCTTTCGATTTTGGATCAAAAAGGTCTTGAGCGTGCTTTGACCGTCGATCAAGGCAGCCACGATTTCACCAGCGCGCGGTTCCTGTCCATGTTCCAGCAGCACAAGATCGCCATCGAGAATGCCGCGTCCGATCATGGATTCCCCGTGCACACGCAGTGCAAAGGTGCGCGGGGTAGGTTTCAACTGCAGTTCATCCAGGTCCACGATGACACAACCCTGCGACTCCTGTTGACGCTCCTGTGCAAACCCAGCCGGGATGCTCCCGAAGATGGGGATTTCGGCCGTCCTATGCGATGCCGGGTTACGGCGTGCATGCGGACGGCGTGACGTCGAGTCCGGGGAGTCACCGGTGATAGATGATCGCAGGGAGCGCGCTTTGCCGGTGTCCTGGGTGAGCACGCCTTTTCGGATCAGGGCGGCGACGTGGCAGGAGGCAGCGAACGGGCTGGCGAACCCAAAGTGCGCGGCGATTTCCCGTCGTGTAGGGCAGGGGTGTCCGGACTGCAACTGTTCCGCAATGAAGTCGTACACGGCTTGTTGTTTTGGAGTGAGGTCTACCATTACTGTCCAAATGGACAGTAATCGATGGCGGTGTCAATCCTGCGTTGTTCACACGGACAACGGCTGTCCTACCCAGGAAATAGTCAGCGAGGTTTTTTGACGTGTTTCTTCTTGGGTTCAGGGCTGTCGGGACCATTGCAATTGCAATGATTGCACGGTCTGACTGCATGATCAGGACCGTGCAATGCGGGGTGTGGGTGGATGCGTGTCTGGAGTTCCTTTGTTGGAAGCGATTGATAGACAAGGTGTTCGTGGCTGATTGAAGGCTTGGCATGCTGCCTGCGATAGGTGAGGCATGAACTTAACAGCGATCTCGAAATCTTCAGTGACAGCGAACGTATCGGCGTCGAGCGCGGTTCCCCCGCTGCAATACGATTGGCGCAAACGCTATGACGAGTACTGGATGGCGCCATTGATCATGGGTGTGGTGGTGCTGTGGATGAAATTGGGCTATGCGGTTGCCGGACTGTGAGATCGCCGAGTCTGAATTCACCGTGGAACCTCTTACAAAAAAAGCGGCAACCGATGACCTCCTCCATTTTATCTTCCGGTCAGAAGCCGAGTGCGGTTCAGGTGCCAACGCATCGCCAACAGAGGCTTCGCGACTGGATTAATCAACACTCCGCAGGGTTACCAGCTCCGCGGCGCACTGATGATGGATGGCGTACGAGTCGGGTGTTGTCGACACCGACTGCTGATTGGAGCCAACGCGGGTTGAAAATGCCGGTGTGGTTGGGGGATTTTTGTTTGGGCGCGCTGGTGCTTCTGGCACTGCTGTTCTGGGTGCGACTCGGGTTGGCGGCGCTTGAGATCTATCCGCTTTTTTGATCCTGCTTAACAAAAAGCCGGTGTCGATGGCTGCCATCGACACCGGCTGATCTGGGTGGGTTTCTGCAGCTTGGCTCAGAAATACTTGTCGGTGACAGCGCCTTCGCTGGCGGAAGTGACGGTGGCGGCGTATTTGGCGAGCACGCCCCGGGTGTAATTCGGTTTGGGCTGCTTCCATTTGCGGAGTCGGGTCTCGAGTTCCTTGGCGGGGATCTCGAGATTGATCACACGTTTTTCGGCATCAATCTTGATGGGGTCGCCGTTCTTGATCACGGCGATGGCGCCACCGTCGAAGGCTTCAGGCGTGACGTGACCGATGACAAAGCCGTGGGAGCCACCGCTGAAACGGCCGTCGGTAATCAAGGCGACCTCTTTGCCGAGGCCTTTGCCCATGATAGCGCTGGTGGGACTCAGCATTTCGCGCATGCCAGGTCCGCCTTTGGGACCTTCGCCCCGGATGATGATGACGTGTCCCTTTTTAACGCGGCCGTTCAAGACTCCCTGGAGGGCGTCTTCTTCGCGTTCGAAGACGATGGCTTTGCCCGAGAATTGGAGTCCTTCTTTGCCGGAGATTTTGCCGACGGCGCCGCCCGGGCAGAGATTGCCACGGAAGACGACGAGGTGGCTGCTGGATTTGATGGGATTATCGAAGCCGCGGACGATGGTTTGTTCCTTGGGGTATTTGGGGGCGTTTTTGAGATTCTCCCGCATGGTTTTGCCGGTGACGGTGAGGACATCCCCATGGATGAGACCTTCATCGAGCAGCATCCGCATGAGTGGGACAGTGCCACCGATTTCCACGAGGCGAGCCATGACGTATTTGCCGGATGGTTTGAGGTCTGCGAGGACGGGCACGCGTTTTCCGACGCGGGTCCAATCGTCGATGGTCAGTTTGACGCCGGCGCAGTGAGCCATGGCGATGAGGTGCATCACGGCGTTGGTGGAGCCGCCGAGTGCGATGACGAGGGCCATGGCATTTTCGAAGGCCTCTTTGGTCATGATATCGCGCGGGAGGATGCCCCGTTTGAGGAGGTTGAGAACGGCGGCACCAGCCTGTTCACAGTCGAGAGTTTTGTCTTTGGAGATGGCGGCCTGCGCCGATGAATTGGGGAGGCTCATGCCGAGAGCTTCGATGGCACTGGCCATGGTGTTGGCGGTGTACATGCC
>SXSK01000337.1 GCA_005793375.1 Verrucomicrobiales bacterium
CCAAACGCGAACCTGCCTACCTGGTGATTTTGGTGAAATATCACACACGGCGCAACGATCAGGCCTACCGCTCCCATCGTAAACGCCGCCTCAAAGAACTCAAAAAATGGAAATCCCTCAAAACGTCGCTGTAGTGATAGTTCGATTCTTTGTTCCTTCGAATGCCAAAGCGGGCACTACTATAGGTCGATTTCGCCTGACGGGTGACAACAACAGGATCTCTGCGGTACGAGTTGTCGATTATTTTGGCGGTGCTCCGATCGGCGAAGTTGAAGATCTGCCTGTGGAGATCAAACAAGGGAAACCGCAGATCGCCTATGACTATGGCGATGCCCCGGAATCACTGGCTGGAAGTCCGACGGGCTTTCCAACGCTCTCTGTAAGCAACGGCGCTCGGCACGTGCTCACAAACGGATTCTATCTTGGAACGAGCATCGATTCGGAGCCGGACGGTCAACCTCACCCGCAGTCGCTGGGTGATGACGGAAATGGGGATGACGAGAATGGCATTCGGTTTCTTGGACCCCTCATTCCTGGAACGACAGTTGTGGTCGAAGTGCGTGTGACCATGCCGCCAGGTCTATCTGCATTGCTGAATGCCTGGATCGACCTGGATCGCGATTTGAAATGGGACTCCGCCGGCGAGCACATCTTCGACGACCAATTGGTCGTTAACGGAGTTCAAACCTTCAATGTGGCCATCCCCGTTGGCTTGCAACCTGGTGGACGATTTTCTCGATGGAGGCTGAGTCAGATAGGAAACCTCTCGTATAAGGGCGACGGTGGCTTTGGTGAGGTCGAAGACCACCGTTTCCAGATCAAATCGGCCGTGGATGTTGCCTGTGACCTTAGTTGCCAGGGGAAGGACTTCTGGTTCGCCTTTCCCGGGAATTACAGCTTCGCGATTGAGCCGGTGTCGCTGGATCTCTGTATAGTCGGTGCTTCTGGTGTCACTGGAAATATTCAACGGCTTAATGGTCCTGCAGCTCGGATCACCACCCCTTTCACAATACCAGCCTCCGGCGTGTTTCGTCTGTCTATTAGCAATGTTTCCGATCTGGCGGAACTCAATGATGCGATGGCCCCAAAGGGTGTTCATGTGACCGCCAATGGAGCTGTGTCTGTTTTTGCCATGAGCCACGTCCTCCAATCCGCTGATGGCTACTTGGCACTGCCATCCGATGTGCTCGGTACGGAGTATGTCATCGGAAGTTACGGTAATGTTCATGGGGGTGTGCCAGAGCTGAATGGTACTCAGTTTGCCATTGTCGCCACCCAGACCAACACCACGGTCACGATCACGCCTTCGGTCTTCACGGGTCTCAGACTCCCCGGGGTGCCGTACTCCATTGTTCTGACGAACCTCGGAGACTGTTATCAACTGAGAAATACTTCCGATTCGCCAGCGGACCTGACCGGTACACAAGTGGTATCTGACAAACCTGTAGGGGTTTTTGGCAGTCATAGAATCGCCAATGTCAATTCGGCGGATCCGTTTTTCGCTGATTATCTCTTGGAACAACTGCTGCCAGTGAATCGATGGGGTATGGAGCACATTGCCACCCCACTAATGACCCGAACGGGTGGTGACGTGATTCGAGTGATCGCGGCACAGCCCGAAACCGAAGTGACGATTGGTACGGTCACGGAGACCATTGCCAATCCAGGGGAATTCATTGAGACGACCACCACGTTGGCGACTTTGATTACTGCGAACAAGCCGGTGCAGGTTCTTCAATATGCCACGAGTTCCGACTTTGACGGGGTGACTAATTCAGACCCTTTCATGGTAACTGTGCCGAGTCGAGCGCATTGGTCGGACGGTCATTCGTTCTGCACGCCAGCCACCGAATTTACATCGCACTATCTCAATGTGGTGGCGCCTGTGACTGCCACCAACTCAGTGTTATTGGGAACGACCGCCGTCGTGGGATGGGTGGTACTGCCGGGCACGGACTATGCTTTTGCTACGGTGACGCTAGGCACAGGTTCCAATTACACGTTGACGGCGTCAGATAATATCGGGGCCATTGTCTATGGATGGGGTCCGTATGTGTCCTACGCCTACCCAGCTTGCCTCTTTTTCGGCGATACCATTCCACCGTTAGCGTCGATTGAGCGCAAGTCGATTATGGCTCAAACCGAGTCGGGTCAATGCACGGTGGCGGCTCCTGATTTGAGGGGTGAAGTCGTGGCGTCAGACAATTGTGGTGGCCAGAACTCGGTGACGCAGACCCCACCAGCAGGTACATTGGTCCGGCCGGGGGTTCACGATATAGAGCTCAAGGTCAGTGACTCGCGCGGCAATTCGACCACGTTACACGTTGGATTTGTTGTCACGAGTTCGGCGAATCCCCCTGCTGAGCAGGATTACATGCCCAGCAAGTTGGTCGTAGGTTGCCAGGGCAATGGTCCCGTTGCGGTGAATTGGCAGGCGTACACAGAAGTGGGTTGTTTGCAGATGCCCGCTTCCAGTTTCCCGCCTTCGGGAACACGATTTGCACCGAATACAACAAATCGAGTGGTGGTGACGTTCCCTCCAACCGCAAGTCGACCCACAGCGCGGGTTCAGAGTTTTGACGTCGAAATCAATTGCTCCAGGCAACGCGAGGTGAAAATTCGCCCCCCTAAGGTGGATCCCGAGTTTCCCTCCAATCCACGGGAGATCACAGTGGAGTGGGATGAGACTGACGACGTTGTCTTGGAGGTAGCCGACCAAATCGAAGGGCCGTGGACAGCGATTCCAGGAGTTAAGGCTAAGTTCGTCATCAAAATCGCCAACGAACGAGGAAAGTTTTATCGATTGAGAGAGCCCTAGAAGATCAGGCCCATGAGTCGCGCCACGCGCATCTGGGAGCGTTTGATCCTCGGAATACGGACTTGGAGTTGCAGGTGGATTCCGATTCACTCGCTCCATAAGCTATGCCACAGTGCAACGCAATCTAGACGCCATCATCCAGGAGGGCGGGACGGACATGGTGGGCTACGGTGCGCTCGCACAACGCAACGAGGCACTCACACTCGAATTACGGGAGGAACATCGCCGTCCTGCCGTTCGCCAACCTGACGCCAAACCAGGAAAATCACACTATCTCATCCGGCTCAAATTGGATCCGAGCTGGGCGAAGGCGGCATGGGCGAGGTGTATCGCGCCACCGACACCAAGCTCGGCCGTGACGTCGCGATCAAGGTATTGCCCGCAAGCTTCAGCCGGGATCCCCAGAGCCTCGCGCGTTTCGAGCGCGAAGCCAAAGCGCTGGCGGCGCTGAACCATCCGCACATCGCCGCCATTCATGGATTCGATGCCGATCAAGGCACGCACTTCCTCGTGCTGGAACTCGTCGAAGGACAGACACTCGCTGAGTGTCTGCGGCGGGGACGGCTTCCGATCGAAGAGGCGTTGCGCGTAGCGAGGCAGATCGCCGAGGCGGTGGAGGCGGCGCACGCCAAGGGGATCATCCACCGCGATCTCAAACCGGGAAACATCAAGCTTACGCCCGAGGGCCGGGTGAAGGTGTTGGATTTTGGGCTTGCGAAGATGGAGGCGAGCGTGCGGGGTCGGGCGACACCGGCGAGTGATCCGGAGGCGCCGACGCTGCTGGCGGAGACGACCCAGCCGGGCGCGGTGATGGGCACCCCGGCCTACATGAGTCCCGAGCAGGCACGCGGGCTGGAGGTGGACAAGCGCACGGACGTGTGGGCCTTTGGCTGTTGTTTGTTCGAGTGCCTGGCCGGGAGCAAACCGTTCCGCGGTGAGACGGTGACGGACCTGATGTCCGAAGTGCTGAAGAGCGAGCCCGACTGGAGCGCGCTACCGGCGGAGGTTCCTCGCGAAGTGGCGACGCTGCTGCGGCGCTGCCTGGAGAAAGACCCGCATCGTCGCCTGAGCAGCCTCGGGGACATCGCTCTTCTGCTGGAGGATTCGACCCAATCGCGACAGCCCGGCCCAATCACCTCGATTGCCACAGAAGCGAAAAGATCGCCGGGTACCTTCAAAGCGTCCGTCCCTTGTCTTACGCATGGCACCGTGGATCGCGGTGCTCGTGCTGGGCATCGCTCTAACGGTTTCGCTGATGCGACGCCCGGCTGCCTCCGCTACGCGCGCCAGCCAGATCCGCTCGCTGGCGGTGCTGCCCTTCGCCTTCGAGACGCAGGATCCCAAGGTGGTAGGTCTGGGAAAACAGATACCGGCCGAGATCCGGCAGAAGCTGGGGCCGTTGCAGAATCTGGAGGTGGTGAACTCGCCAATGCGGGTCGAGCAGTTGCTGCAACAGAAGAAGTCGGAGGTGGAGATTGCGCGCGAACTGGGCGTGGACGGCCTGGTGATGGGCGAACTGCACGACCAGGGGGAGTCGATGTCCGCCTACGTGTCGGTGGTGGACGGCGCGACCGGGCGCGCGCTGGGCAAACAGCGGGAGATCGCCTCCTCGTCATCCAAGGTCTCCGAGCTTCCCAGCCAGGTGGCGCTGGCGATCGTGGATGAGCTGAAGCTGCAGCTCAGCGCCAGTCAGCGGGCCGAGATTCAGGCGGCAGACACCCAGAATGGCGAGGCCTTCCTGGCTTTCCAAAAGGGGCGCGATTTCCTGAGCAGCCACCAATTCAGCCAGGCGGCGGTCGAGCTGCGGCGGGCCTATCAGCTCGATACGAACTACACCCGGGCATGGACCGCCCTGGCGCAATCGGAATGGCAGCCTCTCGTTTTTGGAGGCACGACCAACGAGATGGCCGCGACCTTCAAGCGGTTATCGGCCGAAGCGGAACGGTTCCGCGCGCGACGGCCCGAGGATCAGGCTGTGGCTTCACTCCGCATGTGGGTTGGCCTGCTCTACGAGCGGGATTGGAACAAGGTGAGAACAATTTTCTGGGAAAACCAGCGCAACCCGAAGCCAGACCCCGGGGTGGTGCATGCCATGTCGTGGTATTACTCCTCGATCGAAGGGCATCCAGAACTGGCATTGAACGCCAGGCAGCAGGCCATCGCGATGGATCCGGAGAATCTCTTTTTTCAGATTGATCGTGCGCACCAACTTAACACATTTGGCCGTTATGACGACGGGGTGAGGGCCTTCCGCAGCTTTCTGCCCGAGAAGATTCAGCTCGAAGATTATTCATTTTCCTTGCTGATGGCAGGAGATCTGGTCGGCGCCAAGGAAGTGGCCGCCCGCGTCCTCGCGGGGCGTCCGAATGCATTGACCCAGTGCAACCTGGCTGCCATCCACGCCAAGTCGGGCGCTGCGGATGAAGCCCGAAGGAGCCTGGGGGAATTGGAGGCGCAAGCGGAGAAGGGCATGCACATCCCGTATGCGTGGATCGCATCGAGATATGGGATGCTCGGCGATTTCGAAGCTGCCCGCCGCTGGATGCGCACGGGGTTGTTGGAAGGCCACGGCGACTGGAGCATGCTGAGTTTGCGCGCTGCTGATCAAATGGAGGTGTTCGGCAAGCTCGCGTGGTATTGGGAAATCGTGGATGGCATGAAGTTTCCGCCGCTCCTACCGGCTAATCCCTACTTCGCGCTGGAGCAGGCCATGCGTTACGGCCGGGGCACCGTGGGCCCGGCCACCACGAGCACCAACGAGCTGAAGATCCAGTTGGGCATGGAGGAAACCCGCAACCTCGCCCAGAAGCCGACCGCGAACCCGGAAGCCCACCGCCTCTATCTGCTGGGCCGCTACCACTTCGGCAAGATCACAGAGGCGAGTTACACCAACGCCATCGAGTATTTCAATCAGGCCCTGCGACTGGACCCGTCCTATGCGCTTGCTTATTGCGGGCTCGCGGACTCTTACGGCTGGCTCGGCGGAAACCTGTTGTCGGGCAAAGAAGCCTGGGCCAAAGAGAAGGCCCAGGCGCAAAAGGCCCTGGCGCTCGACCCGAATCTCGCCGATGCGCACCTCTCCCTGGGTATCGCTCTCGTCGGCGCCTTCGATTGGAACGGCTGCGAACAAGAGATCAAACGCGCCCTGGAACTGAGCCCCAGGCTGGCCCTGGCCTACAACCAATTGGGTGGCTCCAAACGCAATTCGGGCGGTTCGAGGAGGGCATCAGGAATACGCAGAGGGCCATCGAATTGGATCCTCTTTCCCTAATGTTCAATTCGGATCTCGGTTGGCGACTCAATGCGGCGCGCCGATACGATGAATCGATGGCGCAATTGCGCAAAACGCTGGAGTTGGATCCCAATTTTGCGGATGCCCATTTTGAGTTGGGCTGGTGCTTCGTTTGGAAAGGGGACACGGCAGGCGCCATCGCCGAGTTTCAAAAGGCCAAGTCGCTGGATCCCCAGCCATACTACGATGGCGCTCTGGCCTACGCCTACGCCCGGGTTGGTGATCGCGCGAAGGCCGAGCAGGTTGTGCACGAGTTGGATGACCGGGCGAAACAGCGCTATCTCTCACCTGCGGTGCGGATGCTTCTCCATCTTGGACTCGGCGAAAAGGACAAGGCCCTGGATTGGCTGGAGAAATGTCATGAGGAGCAGGATACATGGTGTTGGCGTCTCAAAGTCCATCCGCTTTACGACCCCCTGCGCACCGAGCCGCGCTTCCAGGCGCTGCTGAAAAAAGTGGGCCTCGACCCATGACTGCTCAACGACCTGCCGGCAATCTGTTGGGTTCGTCCCGGAGTGATAAGCGGGCGGGAACGCAAACGGCGCATTGATCCGTAGTCCCGGGGCATGCTCTGACCTCTTGACATCCACAAAACCCGTGTACACGGTTTTCGTGTATTTGTTATGTTGAAAAACATTACTTTGAGCGCCGAAGACAAACTGGTGGAAGCCGCCCGCGAGCGGGCGCAACAGGAGCGAACCACCTTGAACAACGTCTTCCGTGAGTGGCTCGCGCGCTACGCGGCCAAAGACGCCGGCGCGGATCGTTACCGGCAATTGATGCAAAAACTGAAGCACGTTTCCGCAGGCAGTAAATTTTCCCGCGATCAATTGAATGAGCGATAGATACTTTTTGGACACGAACATCTTCGTGTATTGTTTCGATCGCGGGGATCGCCGGAAGCAACACCGCGCCGAGACGCTCGTGGCAGCGGCGATGGAGGATCATCTGGGGATCATCAGCAGCCAGGTGCTCCAGGAGTTTGTCAATGTCGCCACGCGTAAGTTCGCCCGGACGATGACCGCCGCTGAGTGCCGCGCATATCTGGACACGGTGCTGGTGCCGCTCTGCGAAGTGTTTCCGAGTTTTTCGCTTTATCAGCAGGCGTTGTCCGTGCATGACGAGACCGGATTCTCCTTTTATGACTCGCTCATCGTTGCAGGCGCGCTGGAAAGCCAATGTCGCTGGCTCTATTCCGAAGATCTGCAAGCAGGTCGAAGCATCCGCGGGCTGACCATCCGGAATCCATTCGCCCAAGAGAAAGAAACCAACTGATGTTTGGCACTTCCATTGCCCAGTACCGGATCACCGCCAAGCTGGGCGAAGGCGGCATGGGCGAGGTGTATCGCGGCCGCGATACCAAACTCGGCAGCGAGGTCGCGATCAAGGTGCTGCCGGCAGGCTATCTGGAAAAGCTCAAGGGCCTCGAACCGGAAGTCCCCAATCTTCGCGGAGCGTCAAAAGCAATCGCTTATCAATAATTTGAGGGTGATTTCAGTAGACACGTCTGCCAATTTTGATCTCAAGTGATCTACCGTAGGCATTCCAATAAATCGACAGGCACAACCCTCTTTGTGTTGGCCTGCATCTGTCCAAGCAGGAATCTTTACACAACTTGAGGTGCACCACGTACGATGCGGGCAAACTGCCTGTCCGGTTTGATGAGGGGCGGGACTGGGTTCGGAAACTGACAACTACGGTCTGTTTAACTCCGCTCCACCAGTTTCGCCTACTCTATTGAGAGAGCCCTAGCTACCTGTGAGCCAAGTGAGAATCGTCGCCTTTGCGCTTTGATCCGGAGGGGGAGCCCGCCTTACGCTGCTTCCCCGTGATTCGAAAAACCAAGATTGTCGCGACACTAGGACCGGCGACTGAGACGCCGGAGCGGATTCGTCAGATGGCGGAGGTCGGAGTAGCCGTCTTCCGTTTGAACATGAGCCATGCGAAACCGGATTGGATCCGGAGGATTGTCCGTGACATCCGCCAAACTGCTCACGAATTGGACAGAGCCATTGGCATCCTGTTGGATACGCAGGGCCCGGCCATTCGGACTGGTGACGTGGCCAGTCCGATACCCTTGCAAGTGGGCGATCGGTTTGTGTTTACCACACAAGGGGAGCCCTTGGCAGGGGTCAAATCCACCACGGTCAATTACCCGGATTTTGCTGGCGATGTGGTCGTCGGACGCCCATTGATCGTCGACAATGGCGAGATGAAGATGCTGATTCTTTCGAAGACGGCCACAACGGTCGAATGCGAGGTGTTGACCGAGGGAAAACTGGGTTCCCGCCGTCACATCAATTTGCCGGGCGTACGCGTTTCATTGCCAGCGCTGACCGAGAAGGACCGAGCGGATGTTCAACTCGGTCTGGAAGTGGGTGTTGACTTTATTGCACTTAGTTTCGTTCGAGATCCTGAAGATATCGCCGCGCTTCGACACCTTCTTAGGGACCGACCCAATCCACCGGGAATTGTGGCCAAGATTGAACACCAATTCGCTGTCGACCACTTCAATGCCATCGCCGAAGCGTCCGACGCCATCATGGTCGCTCGGGGCGATCTGGGGGTGGAATGTCCCTACGAAGAGTTGCCGATCATCCAACGCCGTATTGTTCGGCGTTGTCTCGAAATAGGTAAACCGGTCATTGTGGCGACCCAAATGTTGGAGAGTATGATCGAGAACCCATTGCCCACGCGCGCTGAAATCACCGACGTGGCGAACGCGGTCTTCGAAGGGACGGATGCCATTATGTTGAGCGGCGAAACCACGGTCGGCAAGTACCCGCTACAATGCCTGGAGGTCATGGACCGAATTGCCCGACGAATTGAACGGAGCGGTGGTGCGAATTACCACGAGCGTGCGGAACTCTCGGAACCTCGACAAAAATTGGTCAAAAGCGCCGTTGTTTTGGCGGATCAACTCAAAGCGGCTGCGATCCTGGTCTTCACTCGAACCGGCCAGATGGCGTCCTACGCCGCTTGGCTCCGCCCCCGATGGTCCCCGATTTTTGCCGTGTGTGAGCGGGAGGTCATCACCAACAAACTCACATTACTACGCGGGGTGACTCCCATGATCATGCCCACATGCTTTGAGGATCCCGAGAGTTCCGCAGCCGGAGCTATCAGCCGCCTGAAGTGCAAGAAACTGCTGAAGGCGGGGGATACGGTGGTCATCATTATGCCGCATCGTTCCATTTCCGAAGGACGAAGCGATACGGTCAAGATGTGCGTTGTGTGATGAATCGGGCGTATTCCGCATGAGTGAGGAAAAACCATTTCGACTAGGAAATAGTTCCTGGTTTTGGCTGGCGTTGCATGCCGTGGTGGTGCTCGCGTTCTTCTTTGAGCACGTGTTTCTCGGCAGATCACTACTCCCACTGGACCTGCTGAACCAGATGTTGCTCCCGCGTGCTGCCGGTGCGCCTCTCGAGATTCAGACGCATTACGGGATCGATCAGATAACTCAACTCTGGCCTAACCTGATCTTTTGGAGGGACAGCGTCCTGCGCGGAGAATTCCCACTATGGAATCCTCATTTCCTGGGTGGACACGCACATCATGGAGCTACGGGTTGGACGATGTTGGGAATTTTCAAGATCCCGTTGTTGCTCCCGATTACTGTGGAACGAGCCTATACCGGCACGGCCGTTTTTCAATTTTGGCTTGCAGGGGTCTTTCTCTTTTCGCTGCTCCGAGAGTTGCGACATTCTCGACAAGCGAGTTTCATCGGAGCGTGCAGTTGGTCTCTCTGTTCGAACTTCTTGATGTTCCACTGGATCTTTTTGAATGTGTTTGTCTGGGTGCCATTGTTGTTGCTGTGTTGGGAACGCACTTGGCGATTTCAGTCGTGGTCCTGGGGATTCGCTACGTCCGTGGTCATGGCCTTGGCTTTCCTGGGGGGCAGCGTTCAGATGGTGGCATTTGTCGGGTTTCTCTGGGGTCTATGGGCTCTTGGAACCGTGGAACTTGGATCGATTCGAGCCTGGCTCAAAGCGTCGTGTTGGATGTGCGGGGTGTTTGCGGTCGCCGCGTTTCTTTGCGCGGCTCAGTGGTTGCCCACGGCTGAATTCATGCGTCTGGAAACCCAGCGACTACAGAACCTCGACCCCGGTGCCTTTGGATGGAAACACACATTATTAGGTCCTCCGATGGCTTTGGTAATGATGCTGGCCCCGGCATTGGCTGGATCCCCACAGACGTTTGACCTGCTCAAGCTTATTCAAGGCAGTGCCATTGACTTCAACGCTTACATCGGCGTGGTGCCAGCAATCTTGGCACTGCTGGGAGCCTTGGCTCCGCGCGACCGTCGGACCCGAAATCTACTGCTTATCATCGGAATGGTGTTGTTTCTGGTCTTCGCGACGCCTTTCCAGAAGTTTGTTTATCATCGGTTTTTATTGTTGGCTGTTTTTGCAGTCGTGGTCCTGGCCGCACGGGGATTTGATCAGTTGAGACAGGGAACCATTCCGGCATCCATCCGACTTAGAGTCTTCCAGGCGGCAACCATCGGGGGAATGTTGCTTCTGCTGGGGACGGGTTTCGCGTCAATTCTAATTCGTCGTCATGCCACGGATTTAACGGCATTGTTGGAGCGACAGGTTCGGCCTGGGGCGGCCACCAATCAGTTTGGCACGCACTTAGACTGGTTGCTGGGTCGCATTCCAGGTTTCCTGGAGCACTACTCCCCGTTCAATCCCGAGTTTTGGGTGCCCGCAGTGGCTGTCATTGCATTCGGATGTGTCGGTTGGGTTGGAATTCGGCAGAATTCCGCTAAGACCGGCGCACTGCAGTTCATTTGCCTGGGTGCTGTCATCGTGGATCTGTCCGTCACGCTGCGCAATCGTGTCTCGCGAGTGGATTTGACCCAATTTCCGGTTGCCGGCATCCCAAGAGTCCTTGAACCGGTCCGGAGCGATCCCGACTGGTTTCGAGTCTATCGATGGATACCTGGAGATCGATTGACGCTTATGGACAATCTCGGTTGGGCTTGGGGGCTCAATCAGTTAAGCGGTTACGAATCGATGTCGCCCGATGGATTGAGCCGGCTGCACTTCGGCGAGTCGAACGGATTTAACCGCGTCTTAAATCTGACGTCGGTAAAGTACCTTGTCACTCGCAGCAACTTCCCGCATGACACCAATCGGTTCGAGTGGGTGGCTGACCAAGTGGATCTGAAATTACTGCGAAACCGGGATTGGTTGCCTCCGGTGCGTTTTGCCCGTCGGCCGGAGGTTGTGCCGAACATTGCCGCCGCCCTGGCACGGCTTGCCGACCCAACTTTCAACCCGCTCCAAAGCGCTGTATTCATTGGAGACGCTCCAATCCTTCCCGAAAAGTTGGAGGATATCCTTCCTCGCGAGAGTTGGGTTCGGATCCACGATCGATCCGCTCGAGGACTGTCTGCAGAAGTTTCGGCGACCGAAGCTGGATATGTGATCTTTTCGGAGACGATGTATCCAGGGTGGAAGGCCACGGTAGACGGAGTGGAGATGCCGGTGCATCGAGTGGACGCCTACCTGCAGGCGGTTGTAGTTCGGAAGGGGTTGCATCAGGTGGAATTTCGATTTGATCCAGACTCCTTTCGCTTTGGCTGGAAAATTTCGGTCGCCACACTGGCGATGGGTTCGTTGATTCTATCGGTGCGAATGATCCGAATCGCTAAGAATTCGTGTAGCCCAAGTTCGGTTTAACTCAAGATCTTTGAGGTTGCGTCGAAGGCGTCTAACGAAGCTTGCCGTCTCCGTTTGTCGATACGCCTCGCTTCTTGGTAAACCTTCGACACACGCGGTCGATCCTCGCGATGGTGCTCCATTCGCGTTTATGGCGTTATTCCATGACTCAACTTCTTGACCCAGGCGGTTCCGTGACCATCCAATAGGCGGATCAATGGTTACGCGGCTTCAAGCTGATTTGGAACGGATCCAGCAGTTCGGTTTTCGCACCTGGATTTCGAGGTGGTCTGGCGGCTTGATGCTGTGGGCGTTCTTGACTGTAGTCCCTGCAAAGGAATTGAAGCTTGAAGAGTCACCGATCCGAGGAAATCGGGACACGTACGCCTTGTCGGATCCTACGCATTGGAGTTTTAAGTCATTGCGACCGACCGAACCTCCAGTACAAGTGAAGGGCCAGTCCATTCGGCATCCAGTGGATGGGTTTATTCGTCGGGCACAATCGGCTCTCGGCGTAGCCCCAAATCCCCCCGCGCAGCGGCTCGATTTGATTCGGCGCGCCTATCTGGACCTGACGGGACTCCCGCCATCCCCAGAAGCTGTTGCGATGTTTGTGAAGGATGGACGGGAAGACGCTTGGGAACGGCTGGTGGACGAATTGCTGAGATCACCCCGCTATGGTGAACGATGGGCTCAACACTGGTTGGATGTCGTTCGTTATGCGGATACTCATGGTTTTGAGGTCAACACGGAGAGGCCTAATGCTTGGCCATACCGCGATTATGTCATTCGAGCTTTCAATGACGATAGGCCTTACGATCAGTTTGTACGCGATCAAATCGCTGGAGATTTGTTTGGAGAAGACTCAGCCACTGGGTTTCTGGTGACGTCTGCTGTTTTGTTGCCAGGCCAAATTGGGGCGGACGACGAATCGAAGCGGTTGGCACGCCAGGATTCCTTAAGTGAAATCGTTGGCGCGACAGGGCAAGTCTTCTTGGGCCTGAGCGTTGGGTGTGCCCGGTGTCACAATCACAAGTTCGATCCCATTTCCATCCAAGACTACTACGCGATGCAGGCGTTCTTTGCGGGTGTAGAATACGGAGATCGCCCCGTGAGAACTCCAGAAACAGAAGCTCGGATCCAGGAGGCCGAGTTGTTAAAGCCTCAATTGGAACGTTTCAGTCGACGGCTGGCAACCTTCGAACCATTGGCAAGGGTAGAGGCGTCCGCACGCCGCGAAATGAATGCTCGTTTCAATGAGGACTCATTTGCGCCGATTTCTGCCCGTTTTGTTCGATTCACGATCCATGACTCCAAGTTGCATCCCACCCTGGGGCTAATCGAACCTTGTTTAGATGAAGTGGAAATTTTCACGGCCGAGGATTCGGCACGAAACGTGGCGTTAGCCGGTCATGGCACCAAAGTCTTGGCTTCTGGCAGCAGAACTTCTGGTCCACATCGATTGGAACATGTGAATGACGGCAACTACGGCAACTCGAAGAGTTGGATGTCCGATGAAGCGGGAAGGGGGTGGTTGCTGTTCGAGTTTACTAAACCTGAGCGCATCGGGCGTATGGTTTGGAGTCGTGATCGTGAAGGATCGTTCGAAGATCGATTGCCAATCGCCTATACGATTGAGGCGGGAGACTCTCTGGATACGATGAAACCTTTGATCGTATTACCGCCACTACGCCCTGCGGTCGATCCGAAGCAAACCAGTGATCGTTTTGCAGCAATCTCTACGAGCCGGTTGAGGTTCATCATCGAAGCGACAACTGGCGGCGAACCGTGTTTGGATGAATTGGAAGTCTTCATCGGCGGCGCGTCCCCAAGGAATGTGGCGCTCGCGAGTCTTGGAACCAGAACGACTGCTTCAAGCCTTGGTCAGGACGCTGAGACTCACCAGGTTGAATTTATCAACGACGGTCGTTTTGGCCACTCCCGAAGTTGGATGTCGCGCGAACCCGGAAAAGGTTGGGTCGAGTTTCAATTTCCCCAGGCGGAAACCATAGAGCGGGTGGTCTGGAGTCGAGATCGAGATGGCAAGATGAGTGATCGGCTCCCCACTCACTATCGGATAGAAGTCTTGGACTCCAAGAATCAATGGTTAACTGTGGCTGGTTCGACCGATCGACGAGGCTACTCTCCCAATTTAAAGGCACCGGCAAACCTAGTTCTTTTCGGATTGGCTCCGAACGAAGCCTCGGAAGCGACCCAACTCTTGGCAGAAAAGAAGGCATTGGATGAACGCATGGCCGCCCTCCGGGCTGCCCCCATGGTTTACGCCGGAGTATTTCGAACTCCTGAAGTCACCCGTGTTTTGCATCGCGGCGATCCCGAGCAACCCCGCGACGAGGTGAAGCCGGGGATCTTGAGCACGCTAGGAAGCCTCACATTGTCAAAGGAAGCGACAGACCCTGAGAGACGCCGCGCCCTAGGGGAGTGGATCTCCAGCGCTGACAATCCACTGACTGCTAGGGTCATTGTCAATCGAGTCTGGCAATGGCATTTTGGTTTTGGATTCGTGGAAACTGCAAATGACTTTGGCAGCAGTGGCACAGCCCCGTCGCACCCTGAACTCTTGGATTGGTTGGCGGCAGATTTCATTCATTCGGGTTGGTCGATTAAACACTTGCATCGTCGAATTATGACGTCCGCAACCTACCGCCAATCAAACCAGATCCGACCCGACGCCCAGGCGATTGATGGAGATTGTCGCGTGCTTTGGAGGTATCCGTCGAGGCGATTGGAAGCCGAATCCATTCGAGACTCGGTTTTGGCGGTGAGCGGCCGACTCAATCTGAAGATGGGTGGACCTGGGTTTAACCTGTTTCGATCACGCGGTGGCTTGGATGGATTTCCACCGATTGAGCGATTTGACGACGAAGGGCGTCGACGCCTGATATATTCACACAAAGTACGCATGGAACGTGATATCGTTTTCGGCGCCTTTGATTGTCCCGATGCGGGACAGAGCACCCCTCGGCGCCGCCAGTCTACCACGCCAATCCAAGCGTTGAACCTATTTAACAGCGCGTTCACGTTGGACGAGGCCGACCGCTTTGCAGACCGCGTTCGACGAGAATGTGTGGACATGTCCTCATTAGAGGATGCCGTCTCGAGAGCTTACCGCCTTGCCTTGGGGCGTGATCCTAGCGGCGAAGAAGGCCAGGATGCGGCGAGTGTGGCCCAAGCACATGGTTTGCCAGCACTTTGTCGTGCCTTGTTCAACAGCAATGAGTTTCTTTTCCTGCCCTGACTGACGCCGGGGGGCTTAAATCGGGGACCGCATCCCGACAGATGGAACTGTGTCGACGAGATTCAAAGACTTATAGCGATTCTATGGAGATTCGCTACGCTTCTGCGAGATGATTGCATTGCTGGACTATGGTGCTGGGAATATTCGTAGTGTTGAGAAGGCGTTGCGTTTCGTGGGCGCAGAAGTTCAGCGTATGGCGTCGCCCGACTCCCTCTCGGGAGCCCATGGCGTGGTACTGCCTGGTGTTGGCGCCTTTGATGATTGCATCAACTCCATGCAACGACAGGAACTTCTAGGGGCTACGCGCGATTGGATACGGTCTGGGCGGCCGTTTCTCGGGATATGCGTTGGTTACCAGGCGCTATTCGAACGTAGCGAGGAGTTTAATTCCTGTGCGCTAGGACTGGGAGTATTCGGAGGGCCGGTGGTGAGATTTCAGCCGACTGCTGGAGAACCGGCGTTGAAGATCCCCCAGATCGGATGGAATCAAGTCGAACTAACATCCGACAAGTGTCCATTGTTTCAAGGAATACCCACCGGCAGCTATTTTTACTTCGTGCACAGCTTTTTTCCGAAACCTGAAGATGCCAGCGTCGTGGCTTCATACACGCAATATGGGAAGCCGTTTGCATCGGCAGTTTGGAAGGACAATGTGTACGCAACCCAATTTCACCCGGAAAAGAGTCAAGCCAACGGCCTTCGATTGCTGAAGAATTTTGTCGATCTGGCAGGCCGCTAGAGCTCGGATTGTCAACCGAGTGCGCCCCGTCTGGCTTGATCCATGGAAAAGAACTAACCAAGAAATCCAGAACGTGCGCGATCGCGGAGTTGAAGCAACTGCTTCATGATGAGCGCCATGTCCATGGTTGGTTGACCCATACCAAAGGCGTCGTGAAGGCATCGATACAGTTTGAAGAGCTCCTGGTAAACACGCTGTGATGCGGGATTGGGTCGATAAGTCGCCTCTCGGATTCCGGTCATCGCTCGTTGAGCTGCTGGAATATCTGGGTGCAATCGAGCGGCGACGGCGCCGGTGATCGCGGCACCGAGTGCGCAGGTCTGAGAACTTCGAGACAAGAGCATGGGGCGTCCGGTCACATCTGCGTAGACTTGCATCACCAGAGGGCTTTTCTCCGCGATACCACCGCACGTGACCACTCGTTGCACGGCGACTCCGTGCTCCTCAAATCGTTCCATGATGATCCGGGCGCCAAAGGCCGTGGCTTCTATCAGAGCGCGATAGATATGGGCCGGGCGTGTGGCGAGCGTTTGCCCCAGCAACAGGCCTGTGAGACGTTGGTCTGCTAGAACCGTACGGTTGCCGTTATTCCAATCGAGCGCTAGCAGTCCACTTTCACCTGGCAATAATTGGGAAGCCTCCGCGGTGAGCGACTCGTGCGTGGCTTCCGTCGGACCGAGGTTGTCAATGAACCAATTGAATAAATCCCCGACAGCACTTTGACCGGCTTCGAGACCGTAATACCCGGGAACAATGGAGCTAGGAACAATGCCGCAAATTCCCGGGATATCTGCCAGTGATTGTGCGAGCGGGTGAACCATCATGTCGCATGTGCTGGTGCCGAGAATCTTGACGAGAGTCCCTGGCTCGATACCACTGCCGACAGCTCCGAGGTGGGCGTCGATCGCACCAACTGCCACGGGGATTCCTGGTTGAAGTCCGAGCTTGGCCGCCCATTCTACCGTGAGCGTCCCGGCGACCTGATCCACCGCAACGCAAGAGTGTCCATGAAGTTGAGTTCGCAACTCACCGAGCTTCGGGTGACGGCGGGCGAGAAACTCGAAGGACGGAAAGCCACCCCAAGATTCGTGGTACAGGCCTTTGTGTCCTGCAGCGCAGATTCCCCTTACTGGATGGGATTCGGTTCCAGTCAGTATCGCGGGAATCCAGTCCGCAAGTTCTATCCAAGATGCTGCCGCATGGGAGACTTCGGGGTCGACGACCGCGCAGTGCCAGATTTTGGACCAGAACCACTCACTGGAATAAGCGCCTCCGCAGCGTTTCAGATACTGCGGGAATTCGGAGAGTGCCGCGTCGGTTAACGACCTGGCCTCCGAAGTGGCGGTGTGATCTTTCCAAAGCCAAGCCATGGCATTCGGATTGTTGGCGAAGCGCGGTAAATCGGTGAGTGCCCGCCCTTGGGCGTCGACTGGCAAGGGTGTGCTGCCGGTCGTATCTACTCCAATGCCAACCACCTGAAGAGGACTAAAACGTGGATTGTTCTCAGCGGCGCTTGCCAGGGCGCATCTCATGGCTTCGATGGCACCATCCAGGTAGTCTTGAGGGTGTTGACGAGCCAGATCTGGATTTCTGGAATCCAGCAAGACCCCAGAGGTTCCATGGGAGTATTGGGCAATTCCGATGCCGACTTCCGATCCATCTGAGGCGCGAACCAGAAGTGCCCTGATGGAATTAGTGCCATAGTCAAGGCCTACGGTGTACATGCTTTTAGTGAAGAAAGTTTCTGGAGGTCCATGATTTGTCGTCCCGCCATGAGTAAATGATGTTTAGGATTCCCTCAAGCCATCAGGTGTGCGATTGCAGGGAAGCTACCATGTCAAATCGACTCTACTTGCTGCTGGTGTTGGCCGTGTCGATGGGGTTCTTACGTTCGGATGGGGCGGTGTTCTATGTGAGCCCTTCTGGCGATGATTCCAATAACGGCTCTGAACACGCACCCTTCGCGACTCCAACGCGTGCGCAGGTTGCCGTGAGGGCTGTTGTGCGACGAGAACGGGTCAAGGTCATTCTGTCCGCAGGTACTTACTACCTTCAATCACCGCTGATCTTCAGCTCGGCAGACTCCGGTCGCGAAGCGACCCCTGTGGAGTATGTGGCGAAGGAGGGTGACGAAGTAGTGCTAAGCGGGGGATCCAGATTGAACTTGGTCTGGGAACCTTATCGAGATGGCATTATGCAAGCGGTGATGCCGGCTGGGCTCCAACTGGATCAATTGTTCGTCGATGGATGGATACAGCCGATGGCCCGTTACCCCAATTTCGATCAGACTATCCCACACTTTAACGGCTTCGCTCCAGACGCCATTTCATCGGAGCGCGTCTCTCGATGGGCTGATCCGCGTGGTGGATTCATTCACGCCATGCACGAAGCCATGTGGGGAGACATGCATTGGGTGATTCGAGGCAAGGATTCTGATGGGAATTTGGTTTATGAGGGCGGATGGCAAAATAATCGGCCGAGTACGATGCACCCGACCTATCGCTATGTGGAAAATATTTTAGAAGAGTTGGATGCCCCTGGAGAGTGGTTTTACGACGGTAAATCAGGCAAACTTTACTACTACCCTGAACCCGGATTGAATTTGAACACGGCGGTATTGGAAGGGGTGCGTCTTTCGCATCTGGTGGTGTTGAGTGGCAGCCGCGAAAAGCCGGTGCGACATGTTTCGTTCCAAGGGATTACGTTTCGTCATGCTGCGCGAACGTTCATGGACAACCGTGAACCGTTGTTACGCAGTGATTGGACTATTTATCGTGGAGGTGCGGTTCTTTTGACTGGAACGGAAGATTGCCGACTTCTGGACTGCACCTTTGAACAACTGGGAGGCAATTCAATCTTTGTTAACATGTACAACCGGAGGTTGCTGATAAAGGGGTGTCTCATCCGCGATGGTGGGGCCAATGGTGTGGCGTTTGTCGGGGATCCGCGCGCGGTGCGCAGCCCACTGTTTAAGTATGATCAGAAATTCGACTATAAAGCTGTCGATCGCAATCCAGGCCCGCAAACTCAGGAGTTTCCGTCGGAATGTTCTGTCGACGATTGTTTGATCATCAGCGGAGGTCGCGTGGAAAAACAAACCGCGGGCATTCATATCTCCATGAGCCGTAACATCACCGTCCGCCAATGCTCCATCTATCGGATGCCGCGTGCCGGGATCAATGTCGGCGACGGTACTTGGGGAGGGCACCTGATCGAAGATTGCGACATTTTTGATACCGTTTTGGAAACCGGAGATCACGGGAGTTGGAATTCCTGGGGGCGAGATCGGTTCTGGCATCCCAGTATCCACGAAGTGGATCGGCAGGTAGGTAAGAACTCCAGTCTACCCATGTTGGACGCGATTCGACCAACCATATTGAGGCACAATCGCTGGCGCTGTGACAATGGATGGGACATCGATTTGGACGATGGCTCCTCCAATTACGTAATCTACAACAATTTGCTGCTCAAAGGGGGGCTGAAACTGCGCGAAGGTTACCGTCGCACTGTCACCAATAACATCATTCTCAACAACAGTCTCCATCCTCACTGCTGGTACGCCAGAAGTGGGGACATCTTTCGAAACAACATTGTCTTCACCAGTTACCAACCTGCCGGTGGCATGCCAGTGGGTCGATGGGGAAGCGATGTCGACGCGAACATTTTTGTCAGTTCAGAGGCAGATCGATCCAAATTCTTGGCGCAAGGGTGTGACTCCAATTCAATCGTGGCAGATCCAAAATTCGTGGATCCAGTGGCGGGAAACTTCCAGGTCCAGTCCGATTCACCCGCTCTGAAAATTGGATTTCGGAATTTTCAAATGGACAACTTTGGTGTCAACAAACCCGCTCTCAAGGAGTTGGCCCGACAGCCACTTTTCCCTGAGGTGACGATTCAACTGGATCGGAACACTGTTCGCTCCGCGGCCACTCCGGAATATTCTTGGCGAGGGGCGAGGCTTCGGGACTTGAGCAAAGATGAGTACTCCGCTTATGGGGTAACTCGTGAATCTGGAGGCGTCGCTGTCGTTGTTTTGCCGGACGACTCGGTTGCCGCTCAAGATGGATTTCAATCTGGAGACTTAATCCAATCGTTGAACAACCGTCCACTGCGGACAATTCGGAACCTTGAAAAAGCACTGGGAACGAGCGGAAATCCCCCGTTCAATTTCGGAGTCATCCGACAGCAACGCCCCGCGCGTGTTGTTGTGACCTCGGGCGTCGAGCCGCCCCGATTCTGAGAGTCTCACGGAGTAAACCGTTCTAGAGGTGGGTTCTTGTGGAAAAATGAACGGCCGCGAGGGTTGAGTCTCGCGGCCGTTTGGAAAGACGCTTCGATGGATTGGCGCGTGGCTAGTTCTACATTGTTATAATTTTCTTCCGGCTGGCTTCGCGACGGAACTTAGATTCCATCGCCAGCTTCCGTCGTCGATGTCGCGCCTTGATTCCCGCCTCCACCTCCGCCGCGCTTCGCTCCTCTTGGAAGTACCACG
>SXSK01000338.1 GCA_005793375.1 Verrucomicrobiales bacterium
AAGAAGCCATGCGCTTACTTTCAAGCGTGGCCATTGTGAAAAATCAGCCGAGTTCTCAATATCCCGCCTGCCTATTGTTCTTCCGCGGGTCCATCCTTCAACCAATCCGGCCAAACCACTTTTCTTGAAACTGCCCTGTGTCAGGTGCGTCCCTGAGTAAATCAGGTTGCGACGGTCCGCTAACAAGGTATCTACTGGCAATTCGGCCGTCTGCTTCGAAACGGGGACGGATTCTCCCGTCAACGCCGCTTCGGCCGCTTCCAACGCGACCGCTTCTAGCAACCGGGCATCCGCGCCCACGGCGTCTCCCGCAGCCACCAGAAGAATATCACCGGGCACCAAATGCGACGCCTCCACGCTCTGCTCAATGCCTTGACGCAACACCCGCACCCGCAAGGCAGACAATCGGCGCAGGGATTCCATCGATCGTTCCGCCCGACCCTCTTGGAACGTCCCAATCACCGCGTTGATCAACACCACCACCAGAATGACGATGGCGTCCTCATGCTTGCCCAACGAGAAGGCCAGGACGGCCGCGATCAGCAACAGATAGATCAGGGGGCTTTGGAACTGCGCCAAGACCACCCGCCACAGCGATCGCCGCGGGGCCTCCGGAAGCCGGTTTGGACCAAAGTGGTCAAGCCGCTGGCGTACCACCTCGGCATCCAATCCCTTCGATGCATCCACCCCGACGTGCTCCAGCAACTGCTGGCACGACATCGCATGAGGAGTTGGCGGAACGTTCGGAATCACACCGCTGACTACCGTATCCAGGTCCCGGAATCGAGTGGGATGTCGGGCTGCCATCCAGCCGGGAGCCTGGCCTTTGGCAAACATCCCCTCCTCACTGGAGTGCGGTGGCTTCGGATCAAGCGCGCAGGCGCGGGCAATGCTGGCGTTGAGTTCGAGCAGGCATGCCTGGTCAGACCGCTTCGCCAGGTCGGACGGGAGTTGAGGGAAGTCATGGCGGTCTTTGCCGAAGGCGGCTTCGCACAGAACGTTGCCCAGCGCGTAAAGATCGGTGGTTCGGCAGAGACCTTCCGCCTCCTTCCTCCTTCCTCTGGTGTGAACCAAAAAGCCGGGGTGTGGAAACACCCCGACCGCGCGACACCGCTCAATTGAGAGTGCTCCAGGAATCAAGGATTCCGAGTGCAACGCCAGACGGAGCCATTGATGCCCACAGCCCAAGCCATGTTGACACTTTGGTAGATGCTTGCGGCGACGCTGCCGAATCCGCCGGCTGGGACCTGGTTGAATGAGGAGCCGTTTTGGCTGTACCAAACGGTGCCATTGAGTCCGACGACCCAGATGGCTCCGAAGGCATCCACGGCCACATCGGCCATTCCACTGGCCGAACTCTGGGACCAGACCCCAGACGCCGACCGGCGCCAGAGTGTGCCATTGCCTCCTACGGCCCAGAGGGAGCCATCCGGCCCGGCAGCGGCGCGGACAAATCCGCTGCCCGATATCGAGGTGAAAGAGACTCCATCCACGGTTCGTTGGATGCCGCCGTCGCCGCGAACTGCATACACGACGCCCGACGGGGCGACGGTGGCGTCGATGATGCCTGTCGCGATGGACTCGGTCCACAAGCCGTTGGGAGAACGACGCCACAGTGTACCATTGAAGCCCACGGCCCAGAGGGAGTTGTTTGGGGCCACGGTGACTCGCTTGAAGCCACCGCCGGCGACTTGCTGGAAGTTGAATCCATCCGGGGTATACCAGATGGTACCATTCTTCCCCGCGAGCCACAATTTCCCATCTGGTGCGGCGGCGGCATCCCCGAATCCCTGCGCCGACGTTTGGAACCAACTGAAGCTGCCCTGGGCCTGAGCGGGCTCGCTTGCAAGCTTGCCAATGCTCAGGGCGAGCAAGAGGCACTTCACGAGGCGGAGCCAGCCCGAGGTGCTTGAACTCGACGAGCCTTCGAAGAGGTGACGAAACCAGGTGGTAGGGGAACGTTGGGATATGTTGAGTGAGTAGGACATAATTATATTATTTTATATTTGTTAATAGTTCAAAGTGGCGGGCCGTCGAGGCGCCTTAACCCAACTTCGGCCGAACGCCCCTGCAACCCGCCAATCGTAGGAGCAGGATACGTCTGTCATAATTACAACGATGCCTTCATCAACGCGTCCGTTGTGAAATCATCCACCCCAGAACCTGTGTAATTCCCGGCCGAATCCCCTGCTGAATGATGTGTAGTGATATCGGCCCGCTGGCGCCAAACCGTCGTCCGGGCGAACTCCAAATCCATATTGATCCCGCATTATGAATACTAAATTCCCCTCAAACACCCACTCACGCACCCTGACGGCACTGCCCCGTGTCATCGCAATGGCGTGCATGGGACTCACCCTTTGGATGCGTCCCATGCTCCATGCGCAGTCCTCGGGACTGCTCCCCGTGATCCCGGCTCCCATACTGCTGAAGCCCGACCTCAAGATAAGTTCGATAGTCCTGGGTGCCCCGAACGTTCTCCCAGGGGGCTCGGTCAGCTATCCCATCCGACTCATCATCGACAATTCAGGCAAGGTCCCGGCCGGGCGCTTCCTGGTATCGCCCTATCTCTGGCGCGTGGGCGGAGGTGATATTCCCGATTTCCTGCCATTCCGGAATTCGTCGTCGAGTTATGGGCACTGGGTTGAAAGGTTGGGGGCGCGCTCGAGCCTCACGATCTCTGGCGCGGTCGTCGTGCCGTCGAGCTCGCGGGGTAGGCTGTGCGAGGTGGATATCGTGGTGGATGCCACGAATGCTGTGAGGGAATCCGACGAATCCAACAACTATTCCAGGCGCATTCGGATCAACGTGCCTCGTTGAGCCGATCCACGCCGGAAGGAAAGCAGCGTGACGTCGGGCGATTCCCTGCTGGGCCATCCCGGTGGGGAATCTTGCCTCTAGCGTTGCGCCTCCCGCCCGCGACCGCGAGCGGAAGGAGCTGTTGGTCAGGCCGAGCGCAGAGAACCGCAAGGATGCCGAGGGAAGATACGGGGGAAGATACGAATTGCAAAGACACCAGCCGCGCCGTATCGCTCTTGAATCATGAGTGAATGGGAGTCGGCTAAATTTGAGAAGACGCAATGGAGTTTGGTTTTGGCGGCCGGGGAAAACGGGCTCACGAGGGATGGCGAGGATGCCCTGGATCTACTGCTCACCAAGTATCGTCCCCCGCTCGTCACATACTCGCGCAAGCTCGGTTACGGACCTGAGGAGGCGGAGGATTTGGTGCAGGATTTCATCCAGCGATTGCTGCGTCGTGGGGACATCGCGCACTTGTCGCCAGAGAAGGGTAAATTCCGAACGTTCCTGAAGGCCGCGTTGGCCAATTTCCTGAGGAACGACGTGGAGAAGCGCAACGCAGCGAAGCGTGGGGGCGGGGTGGAGTTCACACCGATCGGAGTGGAGGAGGCGGAGGGTATCCCCGCACGAGGAAGCTCCTCGAACTTGTCGCCGGACGAGGCATGTGACCAGCATTGGCGCAGGATCGTAATTACATCGGCGATTGGCGAGTTGCGCGGGCAATGCAAGGCGCGGGGGAAGGGGCCGTTGTTCGAGGCGTTACTGCCCTGTTTATCGGGCCCGGACGCGGAAGACTACGCGCGGATCGCGGGGCAATTGGGCCTGACCCAGAACACCATCCGGGTGACGGTCTTTCGCTTGAAGAAAGAGTTAAGCGACTTGATCGACGACGAAATCCGGAAGACCGTCGGCTCGCATTCGAGTTTCCAGGAGGAACGGCGTGAATTCTATCGGACCTCCTGAGACTCGGGGATTTGGGGCTCGGATTCCCACCCAAACCAGGACTATATCATGACCAATCCCACTCCATGTCCTCGCTGTGGTGCAGCCATGGAGACCGGCGAGAGGAATCCATTTTGCCCAGTATGCGTGGGGAAGCACCTAGGGGAGTGCCATGCCGGAGGGAGCTGTGATTCGAGGGCCTTGGCGGGGGACTGCGAGGGGGAATTCGGCGGCTACCAGACTCACGGAGTGGTGGGGCGCGGGGGGATGGGGATCGTCTTCAAGGCGTGGGACAAGAAGCTCGGAAGAATGGTGGCGTTGAAAGTTCTCCAAGGCGGACTGTTCTCGGCCCCGATTGAGGTCCTGCGATTCCAGAGCGAGGCGATGATGGTTGCATCGCTGCAACATCCAAACATCGTCGCGATCCACGAGGCGGGCGTGTTCGAGGGACAATCCTTCATCGCCATGGAATTCGTGGGTGGCAAGAGTCTCTCCAGTTTCGCTGATCGGCCGGCCAAGGCGAGCCTGGCGGCCAGACTTTGTCTGGAGATCTGCGAAGCCATCGCCCACGCCCATTCACGAGCCCTGATCCACCGAGACCTGAAGCCATCGAATGTTCTGCTCGACACCGGGGGGCGAGTGAAGGTATTGGACTTTGGTTTGGCCCGGCGAACGGACTCGACGCAGGACCTGACCCTTACTGGTCAAATCTTGGGAACGCCGGCGTTCATGGCTCCGGAACAGGCGGACCCCGGATTGGGACAGGTTGAGGTCCGGTCGGATATATACGGAATGGGGGCAATCCTGTATTTCCTTTTGACGGGCCGGCCTCCCTTCGACGCCCCGACGGTTCCATTGTTGTTGGAGCAGGTGTTGAAATCCGACCCAACGCCGATCCGCGTGCTGGTGCCCAGTGTGCCAATCGATCTCGAGACGGTGGCGATGAAGTGCCTGAGCAAGGATCGAACGAGGCGATATGGGACGGCGGAATCGCTCGCGGAGGAGCTCCGTCGCTTCCAGAGGGGCGAGCCCGTGACGGGGCGACCAATGGGCGCCGGGGAGAAGGCCTGGCGATGGGTTTCGCGACACCGAGCACTCACTTTCGCGCTCGTGCTGGGTGTTTGCGCCATCGGGGCGGGAATCGCCGCGCTGGTGAACTCGGCCAACTCCAGGACCACTCGACGACAGGCCCAACTGTTCAACTACGTGGCGAACGTTTCGGCCTCAAATCGCGCTTTGGCGGATGGCAATCTTGGTTTCGCGCTCGAACTTCTGGATCAGGTTCGTCCCGCGCGAGGCGAGGAAGATCTCCGATCCGTGGACTGGGGATACGTAAAATCGCGAGCCGAGGCGGATGACGACCACACACTGGATCTCAAGGCGGGACCACTGAGAAACATCGTGCTCGACGCGACTGGAACCCGGTTTGCGGCGGTTGGGGTCAGCAACCTTGTCGTTCGCGCATTCACCAATGGCGGACCAGAATTTCGCGTCCCGATCCCTCCGCGGCGGTACTCGCGCGTGGCGCGGTGGCATCCAGATGGCAACTCGGTGTTGCTGAATGCGACGAATGGGTTGGTGCGCTATTTTCCAGGCAGTTCCAAAATCGAGGTATGGCCGATCGGCAATTGCACCCACTTCGTCCTTTCACCCGACGGGGATAGGGTAGCGCACTGCGACGTTCCGGAATCTCGTGGGAACGAGCTCGTCGCCTTGAATGTTTGGAGTCTTCGGAGGTCCTCGACGGTGGCCACGCATCTAGGCATAGGTGGTGCTCTAGCGCGCTGGGACACGCCGGATCAATTGACCTGTATGGATCGAAATGGATCGGTGTGGGAGTGGAATCTCAAATCGCTTGAAGCACGCCCCCTTTTGTCGGGGGAACGACAGGTTTCCACAGCCGCCTTCTCCTCTCGCGATGGATGGATTGCGCGGGGCGTAGATCGCTCCAGCAGCGTTGAACTTCGCCAAATTGGCAATCCGAGGGGTGTTGGCTCGATTCCCGGAATATCCGAAGCAAGCTTCCTGACATTCTCCCCGGACGCAACTTGGCTCTTTAGCACGGCCACCGATCTCCGCGTGCACTTCTCGAGAGTGGATCCGGTCACGACGACATGGAGGACGGTGTTTTCCAAGCATGGCCACCGGGGGCAAATTACCGGGGTCGATTCGTTCCCCGATCGCAACTCGGTGGTTTCGTGTTCGGAGGATGGCACGGTCCGAACGTGGAGTCCTGGGGAAAGACGTCACGGGCGGTTTGCGACCAGTCCGTTGGCGAGATCCTATCTCGGCTTGAGCAGCCCGATTTTGTCGCCGGATGGCGCGTGGGCGGTGATTCCGTCCTCGGTTGATCAGCTCGTAGGAACCCGTGTGCGGCTTTGGAATCTCACGAACGGGATTTTTTCACAGGAGTTCCTTCTGACTCCGATTGCGTTTTCGCCCGACGGACAGTGGCTCCTCGGTTACAAGGCGACACAGGAGTTCGAGCTCTGGGATGTCAGGAACGCTACGCTCATCCGGGCATTCAAGATTGGCAAAGATGTGGGAAGCCACTCGGTCGGTTTGTCCACCGGGGGAGATTGGTTGGCGATTCTGCGGCCTAGTCCCGATGAGGAATTCGAGGCTTTCACCTTGTTCAATCTGGACACCGGCGAATCTTACCACCCATTTGGCGATGAGCCGGTGGAGTTTTTCGTCCTTGCTCGGGCCGCGAATGTTCTCTTGGCGACCTTCAAGGACGGGGTGCGAGTCCTCGATCTAACGACGCGGAGGGTGCGCAAGATCTCCGCGACCTATTCGGAGTCACCGGCACTTTCCCCGGACGGAACTCTTTGCGCGCTGGGAACCTTTGAGAATCGAATCGAGATTGTCCGTACGATGGATGGGATGGCTTCTGGCGTACTGATTGGCCATCAGGCGGCAATCCTGGGGCTCCAATTCAGCTCTGACAATCGAACTCTGGTTTCGACCAGCAATGACCAGACCATCCGCTTCTGGAACATGGCGACGATGCGGCAAACGGTTGTATCTCGAGAACCTTACCCTATTGAAAGCTTCGACCTGTCGCAGAACGACTCTGTGCTCATGATCTGGAATAGCGAGGGATTTGAGGTGGTGAGCGCAGGTGGCTATGACAGGAATCCTGCCCTGAGAGGCGTGCCAGAGCCGATCCGATCGGTCTGGCACGCTATGGGAAATCCCCGCCCGTGAAGCTAAGATCACGACAACCGCCGCCACTCAGCGAAAGAGTAATCCCTTTTGGACGGTTGGGATCGTATGAGGAATGAAGAACCCAGGATCCCTGATTGGTTTTGGTTTCGGGATAGACGATTGACCTCGACCGATGGCCCTTTCAACCCAATTGAGGTATTGTCCCAACAGGTCCTGTCCATAGTTGCCATACACGATGCTCAAATTGTCCGTTTCGTTTGATTCGCGAACGACGTTCCAGGAATCCACTTGGACTTCAAAAATGAATCCGGTTTCCCACCCCTTGGCGATTCGCTCGATGGGAGCGAGAACGGTCACGGAGGTGGATCCATTGGCACCGATGACACCTGGAATCGTATAAGTAGTTGTACGAGTCTGGACCCCGTATTGTTGAAAAGTCCGGATCGTGACCTTGCCCGGGGATGCAGATGAACCGCCATTGTTGGAAAGCTGGAGCTTCAGACGGACATATGTCGTTTTTGAAGAGCCTTGGCCCACGAACACGGAGCCCGACCCACTTTGATCCAGGTCGATGCGCGTCACTAAAAGATTCGGCAAGGACTGAATTGTGGGGATCACCACCACGGGTCCACCCATGGTGCCGCCCGTCGGGTATGCAAGGGTGGGTGTGCCGGCGCACACGGCAACAGCGCAGGCCCCGAACAAACCGCTCGCCGCCCATTGAAATTTGGAGTTCATGTTCTTAAGGCTCTCAGATTTAGAAATCAGCATTTCCCGGACCGCCTCGCACAATTGCGAATCCATGCCGGTCCAACGCCTCTCACCAACCTAAGCCGGATTAGCTCCGCCAAATTACGGACGATTTCCATAGAAGAAGCTTGGGGATTAAATCGCATTTTTTGACAGTATTTCTGGTGATCGCTTGGTTTTGACTGCGCGCTCAGGGTGGCCTCGCCGAAGACCCACCGCGCGGAGCAGGCTGACCGCCTCGATGAAAAGCCTAGGCGCTCGCTGAATCTCATCCAGCACCTCCAGTTTGTCCGCATTGCGGGAGAGGAACAATTGCGGTTCGGCGAGCCTGGCAAGGTCGCCTGGTAATTTTAAGTCTATTTCGAGGTACAGAGAGGGCTGCCCTTCGCATAGCGCTAAATCCAAAGTGGTCTTGCCCACCTGGCGCGAAGGGGTTGGGTTGGGTCCAGACGTCGTTTCGCGCCGGATGAGCGCCATCAGTCGCCGGTCATCCCCCCCGCTGGACGGTGTCAATCTCTCGAAGAGGTTGCTGAGTGCTTGCGACGTTTCACCCATCAGGGAGCGCAGGCGGAAGGAGTCTCACGCCCATCTTTCCACAAGTGCCACTGCCGCAGTGTAACGCTGAGGAGTACGAACACCACTTGGGCAGTGCCCGCGTTGACATGACTTAGTCATATGACTAAGTTTATTGGGTGAAGACCGTTTCAATCCACGAAGCCAAGACCCACCTTTCCAGCCTGATCCAACAAGCCCTCAACGGTGAGGAAATTATCATAGCGAATCGAAAGGAGCCGATGGTTCGGTTGGAGGTGGTTCGTGAAAAACTCCCTGTCCGTCGGTTAGGTGGACTCAAGTCGTTGGGGTTGGTGATGGGTTCTTCATTCGATAAGTCCTTGGAAGACTTTGAGGACTACTCACCTTCGAAGCTTTCCGAGGGCGTGAAAGGTCCCGCCAAACTCGAGGCATGAAACTGCTCCTCGATACCCATGCGATCCTTTGGATGATCGCCGACGATCCGCGCCTGCCGGAAAGTGCCCGAAGGCTACTTCTAACGGTGGACGATGTCGCTTGGAGTACGGCGTCGCTTTGGGAAATCGGTATCAAGCTGAGTCTCAACCGACGAGATTTTCACCTCGGCGCGAGTTGGGAGCGTCTGATTCCAGCAGAGATGACTCGCAATCGAATACAGCGCCTTGACCTGGAGCCAGCGCATTGCGCCGCGGTTTCCAAGCTTCCTTGGCATCATCGCGATCCCTTTGATCGGCTCTTGGTCGCCCAAGCTCGGTGCGAGAAGCGGAAGTTGCTGAGTTGTGATCCGACCTTTGACGGTTATGGCGTCGAGCGATTCTGGTGAAGATTGGGGTCTTACTTGGTTTTGAAATCGCCTTCGGGGTGGCCTCGCAGCTGATCCAGGTAGCGCCGGACGGTCTGGCCGCTCACTGCCAGGGCTCCGGCAAGCTTCGCCGCATGAATCATGCCGTCCTGCTCGTGTACCAGCATTGTCCAGAACTGCCGCAGCGTCTCCGCGGGCACCCCCGGCCCGAGTTGCGGAATGTCTCGCTCCAGGTATGTGCGGATGAACGCGCGACGCCACTCGAAGGACTCCATAGCACTCCATACAGGAGGTTCGGTGGGAATCCGCCTCGCAACCACAGTCGATCCGACATCCCCACAATAGCAAACCTCGCTCACCCGTTCAGGATCTTCTCGACGCGGGCCTTCACCGTGTCGTCCATGCGGATCAGTGGCGGCCAGCGCCGATTGAAACCCTCCCCAGCCAGTTTGCGCGTGGCGTCGATCCCCAGCTTCGTGCCCATCGCGATCTCGCTGGTCGCATGATCCAATACATCTGCGGGTCCCTTGGTGAAAATACTGTCACGCTCGGGATCCGTGTTCGCGCACATCCGGAACAAAACATCACTGGTGTTGTGCACGTCCACGTCATCGTCCACCACCACGATGTACTTGGTGAACATCATCTGGCCCATGCCCCAGAGTCCATGCATGATCTTGAAGGCCTGCATCGGGTAAGTCTTCCGGATACTGACGAACACCAAATTGTGAAACACCCCTTCGGCCGGCAACGCGATGTCCACGATCTCGGGGAAGTTCATTTTGAAGATCGGCAAGAACAACTTCACCGAGGCCGCTCCGATATAGAAGTCCTCCATGGGCGGCAAACCCACGATCGTCGCGGGATAAATGGCGTCGCGGCGATGCGTGATTGCCGTCACGTGGAACACGGGATACGGCTCCGGCAGCGTGTAGTAACCGGTGTGATCTCCAAATGGTCCTTCGTCGCGCAATGGTTCCTTGGGGTCAATGTAACCTTCGATGACAAAATCCGCGTTGGCCGGCACCTCGAGGTCATTGGTTTCGCATCGGATCAACTCAATGGATTTCTTGCGCAGATAACCCGCCAATAGGAATTCATCGAGACCATCTGGCAATGGCGCCGTCGCGGCGAAGGGATACATGGGATCGCCACCCAGGAAGATCGAGACCGGCATCCGGGTGCCAGTCTCATAATAGCGCCGACCATGGCGGGCGGCGACCTTCTGCAACTGCCAGTGCATGCCAGTGGTTTGCGGATCGTAGATCTGGATGCGGTACATGCCGACATTACGCTCCCCAGTGTCTGGATCCCGTGTGACGACACACGGCAAGGTGATGAAGCGTCCGCCATCGAGGGGCCAACATTTGAGGATGGGCAACTCCAGAAGCGTGGGTGGAACGGCAGGCGTGGCTGGCAGAATCACCTCACCCCTGGGACTAGTCTTGAGCTCGGCGCTCGTGACGGCGGAGGGTGGTGTCATCGGGAGGGTGATCGGTTCGTCGAATCGATGGATGACCTCCTTGCAGGGGCCGTCGCGAACCGTCTTGGGGCGCGCATGCCTGAGATCGAGTGCCAGCGAGAGCAATTGCATCGTTTCCTTCAGACTGGTGGGAGGCTTAGCCTTCATCAGCGCTCCGAGATCCTTGGCGACCTCGTCTACAGTATCTGCGCCCATGCTCATAGCCATGCGTTTCCAAGAACCGAGGGTATTGATGGCGACCGGGAATGGGCTGGGTTTACCGCCGATGGTGGGGTGCTCGATCAACAAGGCTTTACCACCGCCTGGCGATTTCATTTCGCGATCCGCCAGCGCGGTGATTTCGAGTTCAGTGGCCAATGGCTGGCGAATGCGTTTCAGCTCGCCGGCGCGCTCGAGTTGCTGGATCCAATCTCGAAAGGATTCAAACGCCATGCCCAGAGGCTAGCAGCCATGATCGTGGTGGCAATTCGACCGCCGGTGTAAGCCATTCAGCCTGGCTAAGTTCACCGGCGAGAAGGATCACCGATCGCGTTCCAACAAATATCGGGCAAGTGCTTCCAATGCCAGGGCGCGACCGCGGAATGGTTTAAGCGCCGCGTAAGCTTTGTCGGTCAATTGGCGCGCCACCTTTTTTGAACGTTCCAATCCCAGGATGGCGGGGTAGGTGGCCTTTTGAGTTGCCACATCTTTGCCTGCCGTTTTGCCCAACTGTTCGCTCGTTTGGGTGACATCCAAAATGTCGTCGATCACCTGAAAGGCCAAGCCGACGTGATAGCCGAAGTCGGTCAGAGCCGACAACTGAGTGGGAGTGGCATTAGCGCTCATGGCGCCCAATCGAACCGCGCAACATAACAACGCGCTGGTCTTGCGTTCGTGGATGTAGCGCAGCTGGGCTGCGGTCACCGGTTTACCTTCGCCCTCCAGATCCGCCACCTGACCGGCGATCAGGTGGAGAGAACCGGACGCCCGCGCGAGCTCTAGAATGACATCCTGGTGGGAATATCTGGGCCAGGATTGGCATTGAGCGGCGATTTCAAAGGCCTGAGTCAACAGCGCATCCCCAGCTAAAACGGCGATTCCTTCGCCAAACACCTTGTGGTTGGTAGGTTTGCCACGGCGGAAGTCATCGTCATCCATGGCTGGAAGATCGTCGTGAATCAGCGAATAGGTGTGGATGCATTCCACAGCACAAGCGAGTGGCATGGCTTGGGTCTCGATTCCACCGCAAGCCTCGGCGGCTGCCAGCACCAACGCCGGGCGCATCCGTTTACCACCGGCGAATAGCGAGTAACGCATGGCCTTGTGGATGGTACTTGGCCGGGTCTTGGCAGGTGGAAGGAAGTGGTCGAGCGCGGCATCGGTCGCCTTGGTTTTAGCGGCAACCCAGGAACCGAGATCGAACACGTGTGAGTTCTTGGAGGACATCCGCGCGCTTTTTAAGGGAAGGTCCCACGCTGGGGCAACTGCGATTGCGAGACACGATGCTGGCGGAGGTAGCTTTTTTCCCTCAGGATCACACCGCCGATGTCGAAAAAGTCACCCAAAATCGCCGACCGAATCGCCGCGTTTCACCACGCCGACCGGCCCGCTCATTATCTGGGGTATTTCGATTGCTTTAATAGCGGCCAGTATTATGAGGCACATGACGTGCTGGAAGAGCTCTGGCTGTCCGAGGGACGTACTGGGGCCAACTACGCCTTTTACAAGGGGTTGATACAATTGGCGGGCGCTTATGTTCATCTGCAAAAAAACCGGTTAAAACCCTCGGTGGCACTGTTCCAACTCGCCGAAGCCAACTTGCGACAGTATCCAGAGTATCATCAAGGCCTAGATTTGGAGCCCATTCGGTGCCTGATCCACACGTGGCGCAGTCGGATTGAACAGGGGCAATTCACTCAAAATCCACTCGGCCAATTCGCCGACCCGCAATTGTCCACGCCACGCCCCCCTTGACGGCAGCATTCACGACTCATTATTTCCCTGAACCCGCGCCGGAACATCCGGCGTCTGGAATTGTCAAAACAGAACCCGGATTGATCCATGCCGACCTACGAATACCACTGCTCCAAGTGCAACCATTCCTTCGAAATTGTGCAGCCCATGAGCGCCAAGCCGTTGGAAACCTGTCCGAAAGAACTCTGCCCTCAGAAACGCTGGGGCAAGGGCAAGATCAAACGAGGCGTCGGTGGCGGTGCCGGTCTTATTTTTAAGGGCAGTGGATTTTACATCACGGACTACCGCAGCGAGGGCTACAAGAGTGCCGCCAAACAGGATTCCTCATCGACACCATCCACGGCGGCGTCAACACGCACGGCGTCGCCGGCTGCCCCCAGCGGCGACGCCAAGCCCGCCGCCAAACCGGCGGTCAAGAGCGAGTCCAAACCGTCGAAATAGCGATTCGTCCGAATGCGCCACAACGTTCACGGTCCAAAGTGTCCACAATGGACACCCTCGAGAGCGCCCGGCTGTTTGGGAGAAACTGTCCGGATGCTCTGGCTCTGGATTCTTTTGGTGTGTGGCGCGGCGCCGATGGCTTACACACAAGTGCCTGACGCACTCAAATACAAACGAACGGTCACCAGCCTGAGTCATCAGTTCGTGATCCACACCGAGTTGGATCCATCGACCGGTGTGCCGAAGCAATCCAGCTTGGGCGAGGCCTTCACCTATAATGTCGGTGGATCCCCGCTCACACTGTTCGCGGTCCGCGAGGGAGGCACCACCAACGTCATTGATCTGGACCCGAAGATCTTGGCCATCACTTGTGAACGGGTCAAAAAAGTGGTCCTGAGCGAATTGGGAATGAACGATCAATGGCGTGGATCCGTTCATGTATTTGTCGCTCCTGACAGCCGATCCAAGAGTCAAGGGATCGACATTGTGCCGACACGTTACGGCGATGGGTGGCATTACAAACTGGCGTTGCCACAGCGGTGCGATTGGCAACGAGTTGTCCGCGGCCTGGTCGAGGTGTTGCTGCTCGAAATCGCCAACCGTAATTCTGGTCACCAAGCAGCACAACCGCCCCTCTGGTTCACCGAGGGGTTGTCCGGTCTGATCGTCGCCGAACATGGCCGCACCCTGATTTCCGAACCCAATGCCTTCCTGGTGTTGACAGCTCGCAAAGCGGAACGACTTCTTCAACCTCGCAACACATTTCGGGAGATTAGTCCGGCAACCTTTTCAGAGCTGGGCCTGCCCGATACCCAGAAGCTCGGTGACCTCGCCGCCTGGTCTCAATTCCAGGCCGCCGCCCAGTTGCTGACGCATGAATTGCTTCAAGAGCCCGAAGGCAAACAAGCGCTCCAGAGATTCTTGCACAGCCTGCCCCAAAACCTCAACTGGCAGATTCCTTTCCTTCGTGCTTTTCATCCCCGCTTTGTCACGCTTTTGGATGTGGAGCGTTGGTGGAGCGTCGCCATCGCAGATTTTCAAAGTCGCGATCCCTCCATGCAGTGGTCGCGCAATCGAGTCCTCCGACAGCTTTCCAGCATCGTCTATGAAAACACCGAGCTCCGGATCGGAACGAATGGGCCAGTAAGCCGCCAGGAGATGCCCATTAGCACTCTGGTCAGTCGATGGGATTTCTCCGATCAACGGGAGGTCCTCGCCCGCAAAGCCAATCAGCTGCAGCTGCTCCATCTTCACTCACCACCCGACCTCCGCCCATTGATCGCGGAATATTTCCGCGTTCTAGATGGCTACGTCGCCTCCCGACTTCGATCCGGTGGCGCGCGCGACAATCGGGGCGAGGTCGAACCCCGCATTAAAATCATCGCCCGCGAAACCAGCCGTCGTCTCGCACAACTGGAAACGAGAATTCAGTCGTTGAGGTCAGCCGGTTAAATTCTGGTCTTCGGAAAGGGCTGCTCGTCGCGGCTCGTTAGCCCACTGATGAGCTTTGTCCCCATCGTTGAACGCGAACTGATCGTGGCCGCCCGAAAACCGGCGACATCACGTGTCCGGCGCAACGCCGCGTTCCTGGCCATTTCGACCGCATTCATGGTGCTCCTTTTCGGCGGCCGTTTCGGCGGAGCCCAAGGTGTCGGTGGCGCCTTGTTTCTAACACTCAGCGCCGGCGCTTTCCTGTTTGCACTAGGGGCCGGTATGTTCCTCACGTCCGATGCCATCAGCTCGGAACGCCGCGAGGGCACGCTCGGATTCCTATTCCTCACCGACTTGCAAGGGATTGACGTGCTCATCGGGAAGTTTTTAGCCTGCGGCCTCAACGCCTTCTATGGCATTGTCGCCGTGTTGCCTGTGATGGCGACCGCGTGGTTCTTGGGCGGTGTCACCGGGGGTGAGTTTTGGCGCATGGCGCTCACCCTGCTCAATACACTGCCGTTGTCATTGGCTGTCGGCTTGTGGGTATCCACTCGAACGCAAAACGAAGCCGAGACCATGGGCCGTACCGCGCTATGGATCGCCGCACTCGCTCTCATACCCATCCTGCTTGGCAGCCTGCTGAACGGCTTTTCATCGGTTTTTTTCAGAGGCATTTCGAATTGGAGCCCACTCGCCAGTTTCATTTCAGCTCGAGATCCAAACTACCGAACCAATGCCGTCCATTTTGGGGAGTCACTGGCGCTCGTCCAATTGCTCGGCTGGGGCATTTTGGTCCGCGCCGGTCTTTCTCTTCAACGGAACTGGCGACACGGGTATTCCCCCAGGGAATCCTCTGCCGCGCCTGCCAGCCATGCGATCGACAACACAATTAGCGAATCCGCCACTCAGCGCACCCGGAGACGACTCGAACGAGATATCAACCCGGTCATGGTGATTGTGGCAACCGATCCGCGAATCGAAAATTGGGCCTGGATTTGCAGTATCGGCGGGATTGCACTGGCTTTGCTGCTCCAAGTGCTGGTGCCACAACCAGGGTTTTCGATGGTTCAGATCCCGATTCTATTTAGTTGGCTACAGTTGCCTTTAATACCGCTAAAACTCCTCCTCGCCTGGAAAGCCTGCTCATTTTTTGCCGAAGCGCGTCGGGATGGAACGTTTGAATTGTTACTCACCACACCCCTTCCCGATTTTGATATCATTCAAGGCCAACTGCTGGGACTTCGACGGCTCTTTGGCCGGCCAGTGCTGCTTCAAGCTATTGGTCTCGGTATGGTCGGTGCCTGGGGGTTCATCTCGGAACGATTCGACGCCAGCTCCATCGCAGCATCTTTGGCCGGGTTCGCCTTCGTCGCGGTTGTCTGGGGATTCCAATGGCTCGTGTTGATGGTGGATCTGCGTGCGACGGCATGGGTGGGTTTCTGGCTCGCCATGACTGAGTCCCGGCCTGGGTTTGCCTTCACCAAGACTGCGATTCGGATCATCCTGATTCCGCTGATATTCGGGTGCATCCCTAACTTGGTTCTCAATGGCCTCCAACTGGGCTGGGCTCGGGATAAGTTTCGGATGAATCTGCGCTCGATTCTTCAAGGGGCACGAACGCCATGGCCTGTGAGATGATCCGGAGGGCGCATCTCCGAGTTGTCGGACATTTGGAGATCGGTCGTACCCGGAATTCCCGCTGGCGCCTGTCAGCACGCACACGTATTAATAGTCTGTGCGAACGAACTGCCTACACTGGGCGGGATGGTCATTTGCGTGTGGCCACAGCGCTGGAACGTGGAAATCTCTCACGTTCACCCTGGTTCTTGTACTAGCCACTCTTGGAGGCTCCAGCACACAGGCCACCGAGTTTCATGTCGCCACCATCGGTTCCGATAAGGATCCCGGTACCAGCGACCGCCCGTTTGCCACTCTTGAACGGGCTCGAGACGCCATCCGACAACTGCGGCGGCCACTCGCGGAACCCGTGACTGTGTGGATCCGGGGGGGTACCTACATTCGCACTCGCGAAATGGAATTCTTCGCACAGGACAGCGGCAGCGAAACGGCCCCAATCAGCTATCGCGCCGCCCGCGGCGAGACCGTCCGATTCCTGGGCGGTCGTTTGCTACGCGATTGGTCGCCCGTGACGAATCGCACCGTGCTGGACCGCCTGCCGAGCAGTGCACGCGGCAATGTCCGCCAAGTTTCGCTTCGGGACGCCGGCGTGGCCTCCCTCGGAGAACTGCGGTCTAGGGGTTGGGGGCGTCCCTCTCAAATAGCCGCGGCTGAACTGTTTTTGAACGGTGAGCGCATGACCCTTGCTCGCTGGCCCAACGGGGCCTGGACCAAGATCACGGGATTTCCCGAGGCGTCGGTACAACCGGACAATCATGGCGGCAAACTGGGAAATATTGCGGGCGGATTCTATTACTCCGGCGACCGTCCAAAGCGGTGGGCTGATCCAACGAATGTCTGGATTCATGGGTTTTGGGCGTGGAACTGGGCCAACTCGCGCGAACGCATCGCTTCGATTGATCCAAAAAGCCACCTGATTAAAACTGCGCCGCCTGGCGGTCATTTCGGGTTCCGACCCGGTCAACGCATCGTTTTCTATAACGCGCTGGAGGAATTGGATGAACCGGGCGAGTGGTTTCTGGATCGCGCCACGGCAATTCTCTATTTTTGGCCACCTCGCACTGCCGATCCATTGGAGGCAATGATTTCCGAGCTCGAACGCCCGTTCCTCACACTTCGAGATGCCTCGTTTCTTCGATTCCATGGCCTCAGCTTCGAGGGCACACGCTCATTTGGCATCTGGATCCAAAAAGGCAGGAGCAATCAGATCTCCAGTTGCGTCGTCCGCAACATCGGCAACTACGGGATTTGGATTCAGGAAGGTACGGATCATTCGGTTGTGGCCTGCGATGTCTATGACACTGGCGATGGTGGCGTCGCCCTCAAGGGGGGGGATCGTCTCAAACTTTTCCCTGCCGGGCATCGCGTGGAGAATTGTCATCTCCATCACAACGGTGTCTGGACCTACACCTATGTGCCAGCCATTAAACTCGATGGTGTCGGCCTCCAAGCGACGCACAATCTCATACACGATCATTCACACACCGCCATTCTCTTCGAAGGCAATGATCATCGAATCGAATACAACGAGATTCATCATGTCGTGTTGGACACCGGGGATTCTGGGGCGATCTACACCGGACGCGACTGGTCATTTCGCGGCAACAAGATCCGTTACAATTATCTCCATGATATCGTTGGATACGAAGATTACGGGAAGGGCATCTATATGGACGATTGCTCCAGTGGCGCGGAGATTGTCGGAAACGTTTTTCAGCACATGAAGCGGGCCATCCATTTGGCTGGGGGCCGTGATCATCGGGTGCAAAACAATCAGTTCATCGATTGCGATACCGGTATTGACGTGGATGGGCGCGGGCTCGATCGATCCCCGATTTGGCAGGCGGGACAAAAGATCCTCAGGGATCAGTGGAATGCTTTCCCCGCCGAAACACGCCGACTTTATGTGGGGCGATATCCCGAACTCGGCCCGCTTCTCCCTTACCTAACCGGTGAAAAAGCTGTCCCGCCCGAAAATAATTCTATCATTCGAAATGTAGCGTCCGGCAAGGGGACCCTCATCCAGGTTCGTTGGAACGCCGACCGATTTCCACCCGTTCAAAAGGACAACGTGACATCTCCCTTGGGTGGGTTGTTCGGATCCAAATCGCGCCGCAGCCTGCGGTTGCGCGCCGATTCCCCTGCCTGGCGCCTGGGTTTCCAGGCCATCCCGCTCGATGAGATGGGGCTTTTGTCGAATAAAGACCGACGCTTGATCCCGATGATCCCTGGCGGACCTAACCTCCAATGATAACTCTGCCCGCAACGACAGACGCCGAGTTGCTCGAACCGCTCACCGAGTTGCACGCCCGTGCTGGAAGACCACTCCCGCGCGCCAGCATCATCGAACCTCAAGCGATTCCAGAACCTTACCGGACGTTGCTAGTGCATGAGCGTGACATGACACGCACGCTGGAACAGTTTCATCGTCATCCCATACACCTAGAAGTGCTCAAGCGGCTCCAGGATGGGCCTGATGCGTATAGGCGGGAGGTGGTGCTCCGACTGGATGGGTCCAATCAGCCGGTAGAGTTTGGTGCCATCCAAATCCATCTGAGGCAATTTCCCGAACCCTGGCGCACCCAAGTACTCGAGGAGCGATTGCCATTGGGCGCGATCCTAAATGCGAGCCATATCAATTACACCAGCCGACCCAGGGCCTACCTGCGATTTGAGTGTGATGACTTCATCCGTGAGTTATTTGGGCTTGATTCCAATCCCTCGCTCTACGGCCGTCGAAACACCTTGAGAAATGCCGCAGGCGCTTCATTGGCAGAGATCATTGAGATTTTGCCACCTACCTGATTCGGTCCCCTGAAGTGCCCATGGCCCATCCGCCCCTGATCGAGACCCATCGCACCGGCAAACGAACCCGCGAATGGATCGTACGCGCCACGGAATGTCAGGCGCTCATGCCTCACCACATCGCCCACGTGGGCGTCGCCGATGCCGCCGCTCCATATACCATGGTCCGTGCCGACTTGCCCGGAAGTTACTTCCTCGCTTCATGCAGCGGCGAAGGTTGCATCTATCTCGACGGACGATGGAAGCCCTGTGGTGCAGTATTGGACGCTGGCCGAATTGTCCCGAATGGCTCATTGCAGCGGTGAACACCTGCGCCGTCTCTGCCGCGGGGAACTGGGCCGATCGCCGATGGAGCAAGTGACCTATCTGCGAATTCGCCACGCGGCCAATCTGCTGACAGAAACCCACCTCAAACTCGACCACATCGCTGATGCGGTGGGCTACGCGAATCCTTTTGTCTTCTCGAACACGTTCAAGAAATGGACGGGCTGGCGGCCCAGTGAGTACCGGGCGCGCATCACGGTTTCTGAACGCCAACCGCCTGAAGGATCTGGTCGAGGTTGACATGTGTCGCAATCATGTCCCGGACCAGGGCGATTTTCTGGGCATCGGTCGGACGGATCTTGACCACGAGGTCGTGCACCTTCGAGGCCACTTCGTAACTGTCACCATTGGCCGCCAACACCGGGAATGGCAGTTGTCGCAGCGCCTGAAGGAGCGCCCCACTCGGGCGCAGCGCGTCGGACAAGACCAGGCCCGCAGGACTCCCATTGCCATTCCGCACAAATTGAAGGACTGCTTCCAAAACATCGTCCCGGTCCCCAGGCGTAATGAGCAACGACCCCGGATGCAAGAGCCGGACGGCATTCGCGGCCCCCATAGCTCCCACAATGATCCGGCCAACGATATTCTGCAATTGGTCCGGAGCCGCTACGGTTTCGGCGGAAAGTTCGTCGCGGATCAGTTCGAGTGTTGGACGCGATAGGACGGATTGATAGGGGATCACTCCCAGCAATTTCAGTCCCTTGCGGCGCAGGCCGCGTGACACGAATTCCCGGATGTAATCCAGTTTCTCTGGCAGAACCTTGTTAACTATGACGCCAATGATTTCAACGCCCTCTTTCTCGAATAACGCTTGATTGAGAGCCACCTCATCGACGGGTCGGCCAATACCGCCCTGGCTCACGATGATGACCTTGGCTTTGAGGATGCGAGCCACAGCGGCATTGGAGAGATCGAACACCGAACCAACTCCGGCATGGCCGGTACCTTCACAAAGCACAAACCCATTCTCCCAGGCCACCCGATCAAAAGCCTTCTCAATACGCCGCACTAGCGTGTCATAATTGGACGACTCCAAATAGCGCCGGGTGAAGTCCGGTTCGACCGCGATGGGACTCATGTCGACCAAAGGCAGGTTCAACCCGAACACACGCTGCATCAGCACCGAATCTTCGTCGATCTTTTGCTCATCAATCTGCACGAAGCGCTGACCCACAGGTTTGATGAACCCAACGCTTTTGAAGCGATGTTGCAGCGCCGCCAGCAGCCCAAGCGAGGTCGTGGTCTTGCCGTCGTTTTGTCGGGTCGCAGCAATGAAGACACGCGGCGTTTCCGTATTCTGCGTCATGGCTCGATGTCGTTGAGGTGGGATTTGCGCGGTTCAGAAAGCTTCTCCTGGGAGTATCTCGCCCGAGCCCGGATACAATTTCTGATACTCGATCGCCTGTAAGCCAACGATGGCCGCCACACCCAGAATATCATGAGCACTACTGCCACGAGACACATCCGCCGCTGGTCGATCCAATCCCAGGAGTATCTGACCGTACGCATTGGCCCGCGCAATATGCTGGATCAGTTTGCTGGCGATGTTGCCCGAATTCAGGTCTGGGAAGATCAGGACATTGGCGCGCCCAGCCACTCGGCTTTCGGGCAGTTTCCGCGCCGCAATTTCCGGCACCAACGCCGCATCCACTTGCAACTCCCCTTCAAAATCCGCATCCAAGAAAACGGATGGGGCTTTTTGCTGAGCCATCGCTGTCGCCGCTTGCACTTTGCCGATGCTCGGATGCGTGGCGCTGCCACGCGTCGAATAGGATAGGAATGCGACCCTCGGTCGACAATTCAGGATCTGCCGCGCCATTCGCGCCGTGGAAATCGCAATGTCCGCCAGTTGATCCACCGACGGATCTGGAATCACTCCGCAATCGCCCATCAGCAGAACCCCGCGTTCACCAAAGCGAGTGTCCTCCACTTCCATGATCATACAACTCGAAGCGGTCGTCGCCTGAGGAGCGACCTTGATGATTTGAAACAACGGTCTCAAGACACTACCACTCGCCTCGTTGGTGCCCGATACCAGCCCATCGGCTTGGCGCATGGCAACCATCATGGCCCCAAAATAATTCGCCTTGGACATGGTTTCCAATGCCTCCGGCATCTTGATCCCTTTCGAACGACGGAGCATTTCAAAGCGTTTGGCAAAACTCTCCAAATCCGGACTTTCCAGGGGATTGATGATGCGGATTCCCTCCAAGGAGACATTCAATGCGGTCGCCGCCTCTTTGACCTCGGGCCGATCACCCAAAAGAATGGGGGCTCCCAGGCGCAAAGCAAAGAATTGTCGGGCCGCCTGCAAGACACGAGGCTCGGTTCCCTCAGGGAATACGATGCGTTTGGGGTGCCGTTGCAGCTTCTCGATGACGCTGCCAATGAATCGCATACCCACCTTCTTAGCCCACAAGCCGCCTGAAGGAAACCAAAATGCCGGTGACAAACCCGCCGAGGGTGTACACTTGGACTCACTGAGACAGTTGGAAGCATTTCAATCGACCCTGCCGAGCTCGAACGGGTCAAAAGCGAACCGAATTCCAGGCAATCTTCTGACGCAGGACTTTCAAAATGAGGTTTTTACACGGACGGTTGACCCTATGGTACATGAAACCTAGAGTCCCCACGCAATGGCGGTCGCTGCACCCGAGCCCTTACCGACACCTCACGCTAGCAAACTCGCTAGCTCGTGGGAACACATCGTGGCGCCAGCACGCCCCTTCCTCAATCGGGTCTCCCAACGGATGGTATCCCAAGTAGAGGACTTCGAGCCCGAGATTGCCGACTACGCCCGCTACGCCCTGGACAATCAGGGCAAGCAACTGCGGCCTGCGCTGGTGGCCCTTTCAGGCATGGCTTTTGGCGAATTGACGGATGACTTGGTGGATATCGCGGTCATTATCGAAATGATCCACCTGGCGACCCTGGTTCATGATGACATTATGGACGAGGCTCGGCTAAGGCGCGGTCGTGAAACATTGGCTACCAAGTGGGGCAGTGAGGTTTCGGTCTTGGTTGGGGACTGCCTCTTTGCCCACGCGTTGAAGATGGCCACACAGTATCCTGCGACAGATGTTTGCCGAGCCATCGCCGAAGCGACGAGTCGGGTTTGTTCCGGTGAGATTCTTCAGACTCATCGCCGACGTCGTTGGACACTAGGTCGGGCGGAATACTTCAAAGTCCTGGAAATGAAGACGGCTGAGTTGTTCGCGTTGGCGTGCAGCTTGGGGGTTCGATTGGCGGGTGGTCCGGCGAGTGCCCAGGCGGCTATGAGGCGTTACGGCTTGGCGTTGGGGACGGCCTATCAGATTTACGACGATTGCCTCGATCTTTATGGAGCGGAGAACTCCGCCGGCAAATCCTTGGGCACCGACCTGGCTAAAGGCAAGGTGACCCTGCCCCTGTTGGTCTTTCTTGAACGCGCCGCCGCCCCGGATAAAGCCCGGCTTTTGGGCTATCTCGAAGATTGGCGCCCGGAGTATTGCACCGATGTGCGGCGCTTGTTGGATCAGCACGATGGTCTGGGAGCTTCCATAGAAGAGATCCATCGATTCGCTCAGCACGCCCGGAACGAACTGACGGAACTTGGGCAATCCACTTCTTCCGTCGCGCTCATTCATTTTACCGATTTTCTTTTGCAACAAACATCGGCTCTCGGTGTCTAACGCTGCATGGTTGCTGCCCTCCCAATGGATTTGCCTGCCGACCATGCAGTGCCCGCTCACGTTCCTCCCATGGACTTGGCGGATCGTGATTTGGTCCGGCGCGCCCAGGCCGGAGACAAAAGCGCTTACGACGATCTGGTTCGCCGCTATCAGGAGCGGGTCTACTCCACGATCTATCACATGACCTCAAACCATGAGGACGCCAGCGATTTAGCCCAAGACTCGTTCGTCCGTGCGTGGTCGGCGCTTCGCTCGTTCAAGGGCGATTCGAGCTTTTACACCTGGATCTATCGGATCGCTGTCAACCGAACCATCAATTTTCTTAAGCAACGACGCAATCGAACCTCTCATCTCAGCCTGAATGACCTGGAAGTTGGAACTGAGAACGATCCAGAAATGGTGGAGTTGGTGTCCCACAAGACTCCGAGACGAGATGCCGCCCTGTCCGAATTGCATCAGCGTTTGAACGCCGCGATACAAAAGCTGTCTGAAGAACACAGAACCGTGGTAATATTGCATGATATACAGGGGCTACCTCATGAGGAGATTGCCCAGATTCTCAGGTGTAACCCTGGCACGGTCAGGTCGCGTTTGTTCTATGCACGCCAACAATTGCAGGCATGGTTGTCTGACTTGATGAAGTAGACTTTGAGTTGCCGTGATGCCCTATGGATCGCTTGCCACCACCTTCTGATGAGTTCGAATCGCTCCGACGCCTTCTGACGCTCAAGCGTCATGAGAAGCCCCCGCCGGGATTCTTTAGCGACTTCTCCGATCGCGTCCTTTCGAGGATCGCTGTCGAAGAAGAATTGCGGACGCGCTCATGGTCCACCCGACTGGCCGATTGGCTTCAACCGGGTCGTCTATTTGCTCCCGCCAATGCTCTCGCAGCTTGCGGCCTTATATTCGTCGGCGCCGGTCTGTATTTGGTGCTCAGTGGTCCCAAGTCCCACCCGAATACAAGCGTAGTCGTCACTCAACCGGGTCCCGCCGAAACGCGCGCTGCAGGATTCTCAGTGCCCCCTCCCGCACCCCCACTCGAACAGTACATTGTCATTCGGTTGGCTCCAACGGTTCAGCCCGACGCCGAAACCAACGACATCCCGAAGGATCTGTTCACCTTGCCTCGGTTGCGGTCAGTGCAGGGCACTCCCGCTTTTTCTCCGAAAATGGTGCTCGACCATCGTCCTTAGTCCCAGATTTCTTACAATCACCACGGAGGAGGGCGCACCTCCGAGTCGCCGACATTTGGAGATCGGCCGTCCCGGGAATTCCCAAAAAGCGGTGGAGGGCCACCGCGCTGCCATTCGAGTTGTGGACGCCCTGATTGATTTGGAACGCGGCAGCCCTCAGCAGCTTTTCCCCCGAGCATCCCATGTGCCCCATGGTGGACTATCCGTGATGTTTTTGTGTCTCCGCCTCTCGGGCCACCCACACCCAACCGATGATCCTGGCCCCCCGGACAACCGGTTGAGGGTCGAAGGACTGCAAGCAACAACAGAGTCACCACGATTTCGACTGGCGTCGGGGCCCGTTGAATACAGGGCCACAAGCACAGTCCAATCGCCGCTAGCCTACCCCATGAAACGGTGTCTTTTCAGAACCGTCGCCCAAATCCTGACAAACGATGGACAAGATGTGGTTGGGTGAACCATAAGCTTGTCCCGATGATGGCTCGAGCTTTCAGAGGTGCGATGACGGCTCAACTGGCAATTTTTCATGCGAATGCGATTTGATCGGCACTTAAATCAATTCTTGGCGAGGTCTGGCACTTTGCTTCTCGTGCTGACCGACCAGGAATTGCTTGCCGTGATTCGATGGATCCAGGCGGGTGCCCCATTCCCTACCACCAACGCCCCTGTCACGGCCCTCGACGGAACAGACACTTCAACGACCTTCGGAACCAACTCGAATTACCTCTCCAAGCCTTGACTCTGGTCAAAGCATGAGGAGGCTCAAGAATCCAGCATTCGCCTATGACATCTCGAAGTTCCATTCCACTCTGGATGGCTCGATGGTTTCTCGCCGTCGCCTCCTCGTCGATGTTTGCCCAGTCTGATTTCCAGGGCTCCACACACCTTTTGTCCATGGAGGACGATGTCATCAATTACTCAAAGGCCGCCGACACAGGGCCCATCCCTCGCCTCCAAAAGCGCATCGATTTCGGGGACGTCCGGCTCACTTTTGACCAAAAATTTGGTTATCTCCCATCGATGCTTCGGCATCTCAACGTGTCACCGGCCGGCCAGATGCTGGTGTTCTCCAAGACGTCATTCCAGCGGGAGCGGATCGCTCCTAATACACCGCGCGCCCTCTACGTGGGTGATGACATCTACATCGGCTTCGTCCAGGGCTCAAAACTCCTCGAAATCAGCTCGGTTGATCCCGTTTTGGGAAGTGTCTTTTACACGCTCGAACAGAAACCCATGGAACGGCCGAAATTCATTCGCACGGACAATTGCACCGAATGCCATGCCAGCGCCAAGTCGATGGGGGTACCCGGCCATCTCGTGCGGTCATTCAAGTGCGATGAGAGCGGCATTGTGGATCTCTTGAGTGGCGCTGATTACGTCAACCATCGAACTCCCTTGAGCGATCGCTGGGGAGGATGGTACGTCACGGGGACCCACGGATCCCAGGTGCACCGAGGCAACCTCATGGGTGAAGCAGCATTTGCCCGTCAAGAACGAGAACCCAATTGGCGCGGAAACGTCCAGGATCTCAAGCCTTTTTTCGATACCTCACAGTATCTGGAGCCTGGCAGCGACATTGTCGCCTTGATGGTTATGGAACATCAGGCGCACATGCACAATTACCTCACTCGTTTGCAATACGAGGCCCGGCAAAAGATTGCTGCTTATGGACATGTTGATTACCTGAAGAACCAAGCCGAAGGCTTCGTGCGGTACCTGTTATTCGCCGAAGAGGTGCCATTGACGGCACCCATCCGGGGGAATCTTGAGTATGCCAGGTGGCTTGAATCCCAGGGGCCACACGATTCAAAAGGTCGCTCACTCCGCCAACTCGATTTCCAGACCCGGATGTTTAAATATCCGTGCAGCTATTTGATCTACTCCGAGGCGTTCGATGCCTTGCCCGAAGCGCTCAAGGCCCGTATTTACAAGCGGCTTTGGGAGGTCCTGTCTGGCAACGACACCACCGGTCATTTCGAGACCCTGAGCGCCACCAATCGCCGAGCCATCATCGAGATCCTCTGGGAGACCAAGAAAGGCCTACCCAGCTTCTGGAGGATCTGATCGCATCAATCTTCCTCCACCACCGCCCGCATTCTCGCGAAAAAATCGGCACCCTTGTCGGCATCGACGGGCGTGGAATCGGTGGCTTCTGCATGTTCGAGACACTCTTCCGGAAGTTCTTGTAAGAAGGGAGAAGGGTGGCAGGGCATCAGTTGGCCATAGCGTTTACGACCTTCGCAGTGAAAGATGCGAAGCGACTCTTGGGCTCGGGTAATGGCCACGTAGAACAAACGACGCTCTTCGTCCATCGTGCCTTCCAACTTGCTCCGGGAGTGGGGCATCAATCCGTCTTCCACACCGACCAGATGCACATGGGCAAACTCCAATCCCTTGGAGGCATGCACTGTGATCAGCGTCACGGCGTCGCCGGCCTCGTCCTTCTCTTCTTTCCGCTCTTGGTCCAATGTCAATTCTTCCAAAAACTCATCCAAGCGATCCATCGCTTTCGCCGACAAACCACCATCATCATCCAATGTTTCCAACAACTCCTTCACATTCCTCACCCGTGCGTCTGCGGCTTCGGTGTCCTTCTCCAATCGCCGAAGTTCCTCCAAATAGCCTGTCTCCTTCAGCCATGTCTCAGCCCAGGCATTCAATGACAATGGTTTTTCCTGCGCCTCAACTAACGGACGACGCGTGGTGTCGATGAAGGTCGTGTACGCCTGGATGGCTTCTCGCGTGTTGCTGCGAAATTGGTCCAGCACATCTGTGTGGTGCATGGCCGTGAAAACACTGCACTTCCGCTCCGCACTTGCCGCCAGAAGACGTTCCATCGTCACATCACTCAACCCCCGCGCCGGCACATTCGCCACCCGAAGTAATGCCACGTCGTCGTGTGGATTCACGAAGGTTTTAACATACGAGAGAAAATCCCGAATCTCGCGGCGGTCAAAAAAGCTTTGTCCTCCGATCAGATGGTAGCGTACCCGGGCTTGGCGGAAGGCCATCTCCAAGGCACGCGATTGGAGGTTGGTTCGGAACAGCACTGCCTGTTTGCCCCAACCGATCCGTTTGGCCAAGCGATCGTACTCGATGTTTTCGACGACGGTTTTTGCCTCGGTTTCATCGGAGTCGAACGTGTGCATGAGGATTCGATTGCCATCCCCTTTCGCTGACCACAGATTTTTGCCCCGCCGACGTGTGTTGTTTTTGATGACCGCATTGGCCGCCTTAAGGATGCAATTGGTCGACCTGTAATTCTGCTCCAACTTGATGATCTTGACCTCTGGATAGTGCTTTTCCAGGTCGAGAATGTTGGCGATCTCCGCCCCACGCCACCCATAAATGGATTGATCGTCGTCGCCGACCACACACAGGTTGCGTGATTCGCTTGTCAAGGATTGAACCAACGCAAACTGCGTGGAGTTGGTGTCCTGGTATTCGTCGACCATCACGAATTGCCACCGTGCTCGACAGGCCTCCAACGCATCCGGGTGTTCGCGGAACAATCGAAGTGTCAGCAGGATCAGGTCATCAAAGTCCACCGCATTGCAGGCGTGCAATGCCGATTCGTAACGAGCCCGTACATGCTCCGCCAATGCGCGGATTCCCTCGTCTCCAAATAACGTGGAATTGGGACCGGCGTTCTTGAACTTGCTCAACATCGACAAGACCGCCGACGCGTCCGTCTTTTCCCCGCGCGCCGTGAATTGGCTGAGGATGCGCTTCATTGTGGAGAGTTGGTCCGATTCGTCGTAAATGACGAAGTTCTTCTTGTACCCCAACCTTTCGATGTGTGCGCGCAGGATGCGTACGCAGAGCGAATGGAAAGTACAAAGAGTCGGACGTTCCGGCTTTTCGCCATTTTCACGGCGTTGCTTCGGAAGCATTTCGAGGACGCGCTGCGACATTTCACGCGCGGCCTTGTTTGTAAACGTCACCGCCAGAATCTGGCCGGGCGGTACCCCTTTCGAGACCATGTGCGCAATCCGACAGGTCAGGGTTCGCGTTTTTCCAGTCCCCGCTCCCGCCAGAATCAACACGGGACCCCTGTGGGTGACCACCGCGTCGCGTTGTTGCGGGTTCAGCGAGTTAAGATCAAACATTCGGGCGCGCAGAATGCGGCCCCCTCCACCGCGGTCAAGCGGCGGAATGATCTTTTGAAGGATTTTGCGTGGCGCGCCTGGATCTCTCAGTGCCTCCAAAAAGCCGCCTCCCAGCGTTGACGGGCGGCGTGAGCTTTCGGATTCTGCCCGCACAGTTTCACGCACATGAGCAAGCCCAAAGCGCCCCAGGCCAATATCTCGTCTCTATTGCAAGAGAAGCGAGTCTTTCCACCGTCCAAAGAATTCTCCGCCTCCGCGCACATTCGCTCGATGGCGCAATATAAGAAGCTTTGGAGGCAATCGATCGACGATCCCGAAGCATTCTGGGGCCAGCAAGCCAGTCAAGAACTGGTCTGGATGCGTCCGTACAAGGACGTGCTCAAGTGGAAGTTGCCGAATGCCAAGTGGTTTTTAGGGGGTCAACTCAATGTGTCCGCCAATTGCCTGGACAAGTGGCTCAACACCCCGGTGGCGAACAAGGCGGCGATTATCTGGGAAGGCGAACCGGCGACCGATGGCAGCCCAGGCGAAGAACGTGTGCTGACATACCGCCAGTTGCATCGGGAGACGTGTCGCTTCGCCAATGTATTGAAACGCAACGGCATCAAGAAGGGCGATCGCATCCTACTGTATCTCCCCATGGTCCCCGAAGCCGCCATTGCCATGTTGGCCTGCGCACGGATCGGCGCCATTCACAGCGTCGTCTTCGGCGGTTTCAGCGCTCAATCCGTCGCCGACCGGGTCCAGGATTGTGGTGCTAAAATGATCATCACGTCCGATGGCGGTTTGCGTCGCGGCGGTGCCGTCCCGCTCAAGAAGAACGTGGATGAAGCCCTCCAAATTAAAGGCGCGGACGGTGAGCTCCTCGCCAAGAGTATTGAACGCGTCATCGTTCTCCGACGCACCGGCCTGGAGGTGCACATGGAAGAAGGGCGGGATGTCTGGTGGCACCGTGAATTGGAATACGTCACTGCCGATTTTCCTCCCGCCAAAATGGATTCGGAGTCCACCCTTTTCATTCTCTACACCAGTGGATCCACGGGTAAGCCTAAGGGAATTTATCATTCATCGGCTGGGTACCTGCTGGGCGCGAAGATGACGCATAAATACGTCTTCGATGTTCGGCCCGAAGACATTTATTGGTGCACTGCCGACATCGGCTGGGTCACGGGTCATAGCTACGTGGTTTATGGTCCCCTTGCCAATGGCGCTACCAGCCTCATGTATGAAGGTGCCCCCAACTGGCCCGGCCCCGACCGATTCTGGCATATCATCGCCAAGTACGGCGTCACGATCCTCTACACTGCCCCGACAGCAATCCGCGCCTTCATGAAGTGGGGCGATGAATGGCCCAAGAAACATGATCTGAGTTCCCTTCGTGTTCTCGGTACTGTTGGCGAACCCATCAATCCGGAGGCATGGATGTGGTACCACGAACATATTGGTGGCAAGAGATGCCCCATCGTCGACACG
>SXSK01000339.1 GCA_005793375.1 Verrucomicrobiales bacterium
AGCGTGGCCATTGTGAAAAATCAGCCGAGTTCTCAATATCCCGCCTGCCTATTGTTCTTCCGCGGGTCCATCCTTCAACCAATCCGGCCAAACCACTTTTCTTGAAACTGCCCTGGTCTGGCTTCACGTTGCTCCCACCGGAATCGACCTCGGTGGTGTTTACCAACAAGCTGCGGGCGGCGGATGGAGCGCAGAACCGTACCTTCTACAATGGCTCCGGCGTGGCCGCCGGCGATTTTGATGGGGACGGCCTGGCGGATCTCGCTTTGGTCGGAATCGAGGGACGGCTTTCATTGTTTCGGAATCTGGGAGCCTGGCGATTCACGAATGTGACCGCCGGGTCGGGCGCGGTGGCGACCAACCTGATGGCGCGCGGCGTGGTGTTGGCCGACATCACAGGGGATGGCACGTTGGATTTGATGATCAGTGCCAACGGAGCCGGGGTGCATTGTTGGAGCAATGATGGCCGCGGACATTTCACGGACATCACAACGTCCGCAGGCATCATAGGGAAACGGGGCAGTCTCTCGATGACCTTGGCGGATGTGGATGGCAATGGCACATTGGATTTATATGTGATCAACAACCGGACCGATGACATCCGCGACCGCGGCGCGGGTCAGGTGCAATTGCGAATGGTCGGCGGAGTCCTGACCGTGCCGGACAACTACACCAACCGTTTGGGGGTCAGCAGCACGGGCAAAATCTTTGAGTATGGCGAGCCGGATGAACTTTGGCTCAATGATGGCAGGGGACGATTTCGGATGGCCAGTTGGACCGACGGACGATTCTTGGATGAATCGGGGAAATTGTTAAAAGGGCCTCCTTTGGACTGGGGACTTGCAGGGACATTTCGAGACCTCAATGGGGATGGAGCACCCGACCTCTACATCTGCAATGACTATTGGACGCCTGACCGGCTTTGGATCAACGATGGCCGTGGGCGATTTCGGGCGGCCCCGACGCTGGCACTTCGGCAGACGAGTGGCAGTTCGATGGGAGTGGATGTCGCCGACATCAACCTGGATGGACACCCGGATCTATTTGTTGTGGACATGTTGAGTCGGGACGTGGCTTGGAGGAAACGTCAGATGCCGGCGCAATCCGATTACGACAACCTGCCCGGACAAATCGAGGAACGACCGCAGAGTCTACGCAACACGCTGCAACTCTCCCGCGGAGACGGCACCTATGCGGAGATCGCCGAATTCGCGGGACTCGCGGCCTCTGAATGGGCATGGCAACCGGTGTTTTTGGACGTGGATCTGGATGGTTATCCCGATTTATTAGTGACGACCGGCCATATGCGGGATGTGCAAGACCGGGATGCGGCGGCGATCGTTGAATCGCGAGAGCGCAACTACGGCGAGATCACGAATCCGGCCGAACGCCGCCGATTGTTCGTCACGGATCGCGTGGCGAACCTGAGTGTCTACCAACCCTTGAACACACCGATCGTGGCGTTCCGCAATCGCGGAAACCTCACCTTTGAGGAAACGACCCTCCGATGGGGCACGGACCAACTCGGAGTTCACCATGGATTGGCAACGGCGGACTTCGATGGCGACGGAGACTTGGACTTTGCGGTCAACAACTTGAATGGCCCCGCCGCGCTGTACCGGAATGACTGTCCGGCGGGACGGTTGGCGGTTCGAATAAAGGGGCGGGGCCCGAACACACAGGCGATCGGCGCCGTGGTGACGTTGCGGGGGGGGGCGGTCCCTGAACAACGCTTGGAGGTGATCTCCGGTGGCCGGTACCTTTCAGGCGGGGACCCGTTATTGGTGTTTGCCACCGGCACGAACACGACCGGCATGACGTTGAAAGTCCGATGGCGCAACGGCACGTGGCGAGAAATGGCGGGCGTGCAAGCCTGGAGATTGTATGAGTTGGATGAAGACTCGGCGTTGGATAAGCCATCGGTCCCACTGTCTGAGTCGGCGAGTGCGCCTTTGTTCGAAGACAAAACGGCGATCCTGAATCATTCGCATCACGAAATCCTACACGAGGATTTTGAGCGGCAACGGTTGTTGACCCGGCGATTGAGTCAGAAGGGACCTGGTGTCGCCTGGGTGGACTGGGACTCCGATGGTTGGGAAGACCTAGCGATTGGGGGTGGTGCCGGATCCACACTCGCGGTGTTCCCGAATGATCGCCGTGGGGGATTTGGTGCCTCAACCAACTTCCTAACCGCACGCGATCAAGTCGCCTTGGCGGCTTCTGGGACCCGCTTGTTTGTGGCAGAATCGAACTATGAGGACGGTCGAACGATGGGACCTGCAGTTCGAGTGTTGGAAGCTGGGAAACCCGCTGTGCCGGTGTTGAATGCCTCGACGAATATGATTGGGGCGGTAGCGCTGGCCGATTGGGATGGGGATGGAGATCTGGATCTTTTCGTGGGCAACGCCTTTGCTCCGGGCCGCTGGCCCGAGCCGGTCGATTCCTGGCTTCTTCAACGCGAACCTACAGGCTTCGTTTCGACAAAAAGTCTGCATCACGTGGGTACCGTGAATTCGGCCATCTGGTGTGATCTTCAGTCGGATGGGTATTCCGATTTGGTGATCGCCAATGAATGGGGGCCGATCACGGTGTTCCGCAACGTGGCCGGGAAACTGGGCGCGTGGAATCCGACAGTGACTTTCTCTGGAGATTCGGGGACGAAAACGATCCCGCTCAATCAGCTCACCGGTTGGTGGACAGGTTTAGGGGCGGGGGACTTTGATGGCGATGGCCGCATGGATTTGGTCGCTGCCAATTGGGGATTGAATTCGGAGCACCACGCATCCATGGAACGTCCCGCCGTATTGGTGGCGGGCGATTGGTCAGGAGACGGCACATTGGGATTGATCGAGACCGTCTATGACCGACGATTAGGAGCCGTGACACCCCTGCGTTCCTTGCCTCAATTGTTGAATGGCTTGTCTTTCCTGGAGGGTAAGTTCGCGACTCACCGTGCTTACAGCGAGGCGACCCTAGAGGACGTGACTCGTTTGCATCCGGCCAGACCCCAGCAATTTGAGGCGATTGAATTCAGATCATTGGTGCTGCTGAACCGGGGTGATCAATTCGAGGCTCGCCCGTTGCCTGGGGTGGCACAACTCACCCCGGCCTTCACCCCGGTGGTCGCCGATTTCGACGGTGACGGCCGCGAGGATCTGTTCCTGAGCCAGAATTATTTCGCGACCCGCCCTGGTGTGCCGAGGCTCGATGCCGGTCGAGGACTGCTTCTCTCAGGCGATGGTCGGGGGGCATTCCAACCCATCGGGGGCAACGATTCTGGGTTGTTGATCTACGGGGAACAACGGGGGGCTGCCACCGCAGATTTTGACCATGATGGACGCGCGGATCTTGTCGTCGCACAGAACGGGGCGGCAACGCGACTGTTCCGCAACCGACGCGGTACACCCGGCCTGCGTGTCCGTTTGATGGGGCCGGCCGGAAACCCCGACGGAATCGGCGCCGTCGCCAGGGTCAAAAGCAGGGACGCGCATGGGCCAGCCCGCGAGTGGCATGGAGGTTACGGCAATGGATCCCAGAACGGCGCGGTCCAGGTGATGTCAGTGGGATTGGGGGACGCGATCGCGAATGAGTTGGTGGTTCGATGGCCCGGTGGGACGAGTCAAACGGTGTCCATCCCGGTGCACGCGCGGGAAGTCACCGTGACTTTGAGTCATACCCGATGATGAATTCCTTTCAAAACTGGGTGAGGCCGATGCGGTGGATGCCTTGGGAATGGTGCGTCGCGTTGCTCATCGCGAGTGCCCATGAGTTGAGGGGTCAAACGGCTGCTGGGTCTGGGGCGGAATCCGTGGGATTGACCGAAGTCCAGCGCGGCGCGGCATTGGCGCAGCAGTACTGTTCTGCCTGCCATTTGTTTCCGGAACCTTCGTTGTTGGACAAGAAGACGTGGATCAATGGAGCGCTGCGGAAGATGGCGCCTTATTTGGGGGTGGCGCGGATTCGCTACGCGGGGCGTCCTGATGGCGCGCGATTGGAGGCGTCCCATCTATTTCCACCAGCACCCTGGCTAACAGAAACGGAATGGAACGCGATTCGCCATTACTACGCTCAGGAAGCGCCTGAGACAGCCCACCCTTCACCGGCGCGTGATCCAATCGGGATGACCCTGCCTGGGTTTTCGGTGGAACGTCTCGGAAATGTTCGGACGCCGCCGTTGACCACGTTTGTGAAGGTGGATGGGGCTAAGCGTGAGATTCTTTTGGGAGACGCGGGCCTTGGAGTGCTTTCGAGGTTTGGGTCTGGAGGTCGTTGGCTTGGGGAGACGCCAGTTCGGGGTGCAACCGTGGGATTATGTTTGGATGGAGGGCGGACTTTTGCGACCTTGATCGGTGAGGTGTTTCCCTCGGATGTGCCCTCGGGGAAGCTTGTGGTGCTGCCGGACATTGGGAGTGAGGGGGCACCGAAAGAGGTGCTTACGGGATTGCAGCGGCCGACCTGCACGGTGGTCAGCGACTTTAATGGAGATGGGCGCAATGATTTCCTGATCTGTTCCTTTGGGAATTACCTCGGCCGGCTTTCCTGGTTTGAACAGTTGCCCAATGGGCAATTCGATGAACATGTGCTGCTCGATACACCCGGTGCGTTGAAGGCGGAAGTCCTCGATGTGAACGGTGACGGTTCCATGGATTTTTTCGTTCTCATGGCCCAAGGCAACGAGGGCTTGTTCTTATTCACGAATCAAGGGAATGGAGACTTTAGCGTGCGACCACTCCTCCGGTTTCATCCCGCGTTTGGTTCGACGGGATTCGAGCTTGTCGACATGAATGGCGATCGATTTCCTGATGTTCTGTTGACCAATGGTGACAACGGGGAATACCCGTCGCCTTTCAAGAATTATCATGGTGTTCGGATCTACCTGAATAATGGGCATTACCAATTCACGGAGGCTTTGTTCTATCCGTTGAATGGCGCTTTCAAGGCTGTGGCGCGCGATTTTGACGGGGACGGCGATGTCGACGTGGCGGCGATTTCCTTCTTCGCGGATTACAGTCGTCCAGAGGAAACCGGCTTTGTGTACCTGCAGCAACAGGGCGCGATGCAGTTCACGGCACAGACTGTTGCCGAGGCTCGCTTGGGGCGCTGGCTGACGATGGACGCAGGGGATGTCGATGGAAATGGGAGCCTGGACCTCGTGTTGGGTTCGTTCGCGCAGGGGCCGCCCGGGATTGAGATACCGTCGGCGCTGCAAGTGGCATGGCGCACAAATGGGGTTTCGGGACTCCTCATGCGCAACTTGGTGATTCCGTCGAAAAAACCTTGAAGGAATCTCTGCTTGGGAATCGGCGAGGCGCGCGTTTGACTCCGCTCTCACAGTCACGCCGGCTCCATTTAACGCAATTGAAGCGACCCGTCGATGTTTACGATGACTTCGTGCGCCATTGGGGGCAAGGGGTGGGATGCGGTCTTGCCACCGGGCCAGCGGACCTCCAATCCGACTGGGGGACTGGGCTTCGAGAGGATTTGCCAGGCGCTGTTTTGGGACCAATAGCCATGACCTGCATGGAGTTCCCGGGCCGGCCCAGTCTTGCTGGCGAACTTCAAGCGTACTACCGAACCCCACGCATTGGGATTCCCCTCAGGGCCCACCAACCGGACACGCAACCCTGGCGAGCCGGCCGTGTTGCGCCAGAGTGTTGTTGGACCGCCATTTTGCGGCACCGCGAGGTCGGGCCTGCCGTCGCGATCGAAGTCGCCAATGGCGGCGCCGCGCTGTTCACCGTAAATGCGGACTCCGGATTCCAATGCGGACATGGATTTGAATCCGCCCTGTCCGTCGCCTCTCAGCCAAAGGCCGCGTCCAGCGTCATTTCGCGGCCATTCGGGGCGTGTCGCGAAGAAATTCTGAGCGAGGAAGAGATCCTCGTTTCCGTCGCCGTCGATGTCAGCCGTAGCGATTCCAAATGCCGGTGAAAATTGGGCCGAATTGGGCAATTCGATGGCGACGAAGTCGTCACCGCGATTCAAGAATAGCGTGGTGGCAAGAGTTGTCGCGCCGACCATCTGGGGCTTCGCGTGCAGCGCGGTAATCCACTGCGGAAGTGGGGTAGTGCTGAAGAGGGCATGAATGGGGAATCGTTCGGTCAGTGCGGGCATGCCTTGTCCCAAGGCAGCCAGGCTGCGGCGTGGCATTTCCGTACTCAACTCTCGCGGATAATAGGATTCAATCAAATCGGTGGCGCCGCTACCGGATAGATCTCCGAAGTACAATCGGAGCGGTCGATCCTTGGACGCAGTGTAGCCGGTGTTCAGTCCCCAGTTACCCGCCACCAAATCCATACGGCCATCCCCATCAAAATCGCCCGCACCCACGCTGGTCCACCACCCAGTCAGCGATGAGAGTGCCTCGGTTTGGTCTCCACGGCTCGACCCATGGCCGTTGGGAGATTTTCGGATTGGTGGATCCCATGGTTCCAAGATTCCGGCAGAATTTCGAAAGATCCGGATCGGTCCCCACTCGCACGCGAGGACAAGATCTGGGAATCCATCCCCCTTCAAATCACTCCAAAGTGCCCCGCTGACCATCCCAATGGATTGAAGAATGGATTCCAAACGTGAGTTTTGGTTTGGGCTGTTCCCACCGCTCGCGTGAAGTCGGGAAGTCGGTGCCCGGGGATAGTTTCCGGCGAGGAGTCGTCCTCCCAGAAACAAGTCGAGTTGGCCATCGTTATTGAAGTCGGCGGCGGCCAAGGGACCGATGCTGGACGGGGGTACGGTAATTCCCACCGAGGGCGTGATCGACAGGTTGGTGGAGCCGAGCACGGACGAAATGACCAACAGGCTGGAAGTGTTGGAACGTACGACTTCGTAGCTAGCCAAGGCTGCCAAGAGCACTGGTTTCCCATCCGGCCGAACCCAAGCCGTAAACCCCGTTACGTCATCGGGTGCCTTCCAGTCGGAATACAGCCATTGGATTTCGCCGTTGGAGGTGAAGCGACAGGCTTGGATGGATCCGCCGCGGCCCGTACCGATGACGAGTTCCTCCTGGTTATCGCCGTCGAGATCAAACCAGGCGATGCCGGGGCCGAGTGAGCTCAATTGCTTTGGAAGCAAGGGTTGGCGCGCGAAATCATCGAAAAGTTGATCCTGATGAGTGTGCCGGAGCCGGGCGGTGAGGCCGGTGAAGATGGGGCGCGGTTGTGACTTGGGCGGCGACTTAGACGCGTGTGCGTCCACTTCTGCCAATTCATACCGATGATTTGGCAAGGCATTCGTCACCACCGTTTGCAGCCCTGAGCGCCACGTGACTTCGATCTTCAGGTTGGTCGCCGAGCCAGTGGCAAAGGTTCGGGCGGAATCATCGGCTGAGAGATAGCGTCCGCCAGCAATGATCTCTTGGCTTTGATCCATCGGGCCCCCTAGGACGCGGATCCGGCCTCCGATCCCGCCCGTATTGGGCGATCGCCCGGCGAGTCGCACGTGGAGGCGGGGGGGCGGTGCACTCGTTGCGAAATATCATGGCGCCGTCGTTGAGATTGTTGATCGCGAGGTCCAGGTCGCCGTCATTGTCGAAATCGGCAAGCGCAATGCCCTGTGCGATGCTGGAGACATCCAGGCCCCACTGCTTGGCGCGATCCTCGAAGGTAAAATCGCCGCGATTGCGAAAGGCCGATTTTGGCGATGGATAGGGTGGGTAGGCCAGGAGGTTAGTCCGGGCGGCGGCGTCGGTTTGCTTTCCTAGGGTGCGGATCTTGGCGAGGGTGTCGCGGTCTTGGATGTCGTACATCATGCCATTGATGACCAAGAGATCCTCGAATCCGTCCAGGTCCACATCGAGAAAGACGGGTTGCCATGACCAATCCGTCGCGGATACCCCGGCGAAATCCGCGACTTCACTCCAGCTGTTGTCGCCATTGGCCCGGTAGAGTGCGTTGCGATTTACCTCGGGCCGGTAGTCAAAGCGGCCGGGCACATTGGGGAGAAACTGGATACCTGTGACCTGGTTCATCCGGCGAGCGTGAGTGCTGCCGGCCATCTCCACCGCTATGAAGTCCATTTCGCCATCGCGGTCGAGGTCGGCGAAGTCCACGCCCATGGAGGAGAAGGGAAATTTTCGTAGGTTCAGAAAGGACGCTTCGCGGAAGTTCCCAGTGCCATCATTGAGCCAGAGGCGGTCGAGTGTCTGGAAATCGTTGCAAACGTAAATTTCCGGAGCTCCGTCGCCAGTCAAATCCCGCATCTGAACACTGAGGCCGTAATCGGGTGGCGGGGGTTTGGGCTTGCCGGTGGCATCGAGGAAGCGTGGGGAATTCCACGGGGCCGCTGTGAAATGGCCCTTGCCGTCGTTCAGATAGAGCACGTCGACCTCGCCCACCTCCTCCATTCTGCCGTCCACATAGCGCAACCGGTGCGCATGAGGCCCTTGGACCACCCACTGGCCTTTGATCTTTTTGACTTCGGCGCGTCCGCCGGCTCGCAGCACACTCAGCGCGCCGTAGTTGGCGACATAAAGATCCAGATCGCCATCCCCATCGACGTCCGCGAGAGCCATGCTCGTGCTTCCGGTGTTGGAAGTGAGTCCAACTTCCGCGGTGACTTCTCGGAAATGGCCTTTCCCATCGTTGCGAAAGGCATGGACCCCAGAACCGAGCGTCGTGATGAGCAGGTCGAGATCTCTGTCGCCTTCGAGGTCAGCAAAGACCGCACCACTCGAAGTCCAATTGGGGCACAGGACTCCCGCAGCGGCCGTGATGTTTTCGAACCGCCAGTTCCCCAAGTTGCGAAATAGGGCGTTGGTGCCCGCGATGTTGCAGAAATAGAGATCGCAACGACCATCGCCATCCACATCCCCGGCGGCAACACCGGATCCGTTCATCAGGTTCGGATTTCCCGCCGCCGCGAGTGGGGAGAGGGTATTGGTGAATGTTAAGCCCGAGGCGGCGGATGGCACTTGCGTAAACCGCGCGGAAACCTACTTGGGGAAGGACAGCGCCATGGATTGATCGGCGGCTAGGGCCCGTGGAGCGGTGACGCCGATGCAAAACCATGTGAGCGCCGTCCATGTTCCGAGAGATTTGGAATGAGCGCTGTTTAGCATGGATGATGGCCGAGACTTGATGCCGTGTATTCAGCGGTACTTGGCCGTTCGCGGTCAACGCTGCGCCTTGGGGTAGTGAGGAGATTGGAAGGATGCGTTCAATCGCCCGGAGTGCCTGTCACCGTCGTCGGTCAGTTTTACGTTCGCCCAAACCGTGCTTCATCCCGGAGGGATGAAAGAAGTTAGCCACGGGTTGAGGGCAGCGATACCATCGGATCCCTAGAACAGTCTCAGACACGACTCGCCTTTGGCGTTCGACTCGGTAGAGTGCAGCCATGTCCTATTGCACCCAATTGCTCAACGCCATTGAGGCCGGCTATCCCCAAGCCGGCGACCAGCTGCAGCCACTGATTTATGAGGAATTACGCAACCTGGCGGCAGCCAAGATGGCGAGGGAACACTCTGGCCAGACGCTTCAACCGACCGCGGGAGGTTGCTCGCGGTCGGAAGTGAAAAGGGGGAAGTCTTGGTGGTCCACCCGCAGACGGGGGCTGTGATCCACCGGTTCAACACCGGTTCGGCGACCGTGTGGGTGAAAAGTTTCGGCGACGAGGACCATTCCCTCCTGACGGTGGAATCGAACGAAGTGGCGCCTCTGACGTATTCCGCCTCGCGGCTTGGTTCATAGTTCCCTGAGTCAGATCAGGAGCAGGATCAAGAGTAAGTAAAATGGCTTCGCATCCTACAGGTTGAGTTCCGTTCATGGGTAGACACGAAGGAACTGCAATCAAGAAGCACACAATTCCTGATCAGGGTCTCGTGATTGTAACTGGTCCCATGATCCGGGCAGTCGCACTCACGCGGTCCAGGTCTTTTCTCTGATCCGGATGGTCCTTGTAAAAACTCGCGATGAGCTGGCGTGCTTCGGCATCGCGTCCGTCGCGGGCCAGTAGGTCCGCGAGTCCGCCAATGGATTCGGGATTGCCTGGCCAAAGTCGGACGGCGAGACGATACCCAGCTTCCGCTTCTGGGAGGAAGTTGTGCGCCGCGAGGAGATTCGCCGCCGACACGGTATCGTGCGAGTAGGACTTGAGGGTGTAGGTGGAGGCCATTGCCTCGGGGTCGGAGAAAACTTGCTGGGCCACGCCGCGCCAATAATCCAGAGACTGGGTGGCTCGCTCTGGGGTGAATCCATCTTGGCCATCCCGCGCTTCAAGTTCCATCAACGGGCCGAGCGGAAGGGCGTCTGCGTAAGTGCCCCGGAGCGGAGACGATTCCTGCACCGCGAAGTCGAGATCCGGATTCTTGGCCATAAGCGCCTGGAGAAGTTTTTCGTTGATTGCCATGACAGCGACCTGGCCGCCGACTTGAACCTTTCCATCAACCTTAGTTACCTCTTCGCCAAAGCGCAGTTGCTTGGGTTCGTCTGGGAATTGCATATCGTGTTCGAGTCGGCGTTGTGCATCCACCACATAGTCCTGGAAAGCGCGTTGCGAATCCGCTTCGGTGAGCGTGGCGAAGCGATCGCCGTAGAGGGTGTTCATGTATTCCACGTAACGTCCATCTGCCAAGGCATTCTGCGTGATGAGGACGTGCGGCTCGCGATCACTCGTCTCATTGAGCAACGTCGGAATCCAGCGGCCGTTGTCCGTGCCACCGACGTAGACCATGCCCGGGCGCAACGAATCGAGAATGGCGTTGCCGTAGTCGAGCAGCTTTTGCGCTGGCCATTCGTGGACCTGCTCCGCCACCCCGTAAGCATCGAGTACCGCGCACCAGACCGGATCCAGTCGGGGTGAATCCGCACTGGTGGAGTCTTCATATTGGCGGCTGCTTTTGGAAAGGGAGGCGAATTGTGAATTAATCTCCGACCAATTCCCGGATTCCAAAGCATCGAAGAAACGTTCGACCGCATCGGGCACTTCCACTCCCTTTCGTCGGGCCATCTCGCGGGCCACTTCCCGGCGCGAGCGGGTGAACCGCAGAAATTTGTCGGCGACAACCTGCTCCGCCGTGGGGGCATTCGCGACGGCAGTGCTGCGGGCAACTTGCGGCGAACGTTCTGTATCGGTGGAGTTTCCGGAAACTCCCAACAAACCAGCGCCTGCGGGCGAAACGTCTAAAGCCGGTTTGGTGGAGTGCTCGACGCGACGCAATGCCACGAGGAGCGCGAGAGTGAGCGCGAAGGCGACGAGGAATATCCAACGGAACTTCGGTCGCGTTTTTGATTCATGGTCATTCATAGGTCCGTTTACTCGAAAGACACCGCGGCTTTCTTGATTTGTATGAAATAACTGCGCGGCCTGATGGCCGCACAGGAGTTGGTCCAGGATTTCGATCTGAACTGCACTCTCCCTGTCAGATCATAGGAAGCCGATCAGCCTTGCCTTTCTTCATGAAATATCCGTCCGAGCTTCCAGCCCGCGATGCCTGGCGTGTGCTTCAATCCCAAACGGATTCGATCCAGTCTCGCCTATCCTGAGAATACGAGCGCGGACATTGCGCTGCTCGCAGGTTGCTGAACGACAGATTCAACCTCGCTTCCCTTTGGAGCATCCTTGAGGGACACGTTCGGTGGAGGAGCTCGATTCGGTACCATCAAATCGATCGCCCTTTCAGTCACATGGGAAGGACGCAGAGATGGGTTGAGATCTCTCCCTCTGCGTGCTCCGTCCTCCGCGGTTCCTCGAGTCGGACACTCCAAGAACCTGCATAACCACGGAGGGCAGGCCCGTTTCGGATCCGGTTTAAGCAGCGCGCCTGCTGCTCAAGTTGGTCCGTGTCAAGGGTCACTCAGGGTGACCCCTTCGTTCGTTGGTTTACTTCGTTTCGGTTCCTGCGACACCGCAGTAGCGACGGCACTCCCTGCGATGCGCGGCACTTTGGCCAGAGTCGAGCTTGGCATGGCCGCGGAATCACACGAGTCTTTCCGGGCATGGACTTAACGGATAACGACAGCGTGGACGTCTTGGTGATCGGTGCCGGATTAAGTGACGATGTCGGCGTTGGCCAAACACGCCGCACAAGGCATCGCATTAAGACTGGAGACGCATGTATCGGCGCTATCTCTCGAGGGATCTAGTTGGTGTGCCACCCTCAAGACGGGGGGCATGATCCGAGCAAGGGCGGTGGTGATGACCGTGCCGGTGCCCCAAGCCTTGGCGATTCTCTCGGCTGGGTCGTATGTCATGGACCCCAAACTGCGGTCTGGGCTGGAGGGGGTGGAATATGAGCGTTGTCTGGCAGTCATGGCGATTCTGGGAGCCCCCAGTTGGGTTGCGCCACCTGGAGGACTCTTGATTGACGAAGGACCGATTGCGTGGATCGCCGACAACCAGCAAAAAGGCCTGTCGACCGTTCCCTCTGCCACCATCCATGCCAATCCTGGCTACAGCCTCCAACATTGGGAGGACGAACGGCGGAGCGCTGGCGTGCCGTGGTTGGAAGCTGCAATTCCGTGGATCGGAACGGGCGTGAAAGACTATCAGGTTCAAGGCTGGCGCTATAGTAAACCGATCCGAACTTGGGTCGAAACCTGTGTGATGGTGCACGCGTCGCCGACTCTCATCTTGGCCGGCGATGCCTTTGGTGGTCCGAGAGTGGAAGGAGCCGCCTTGTCCGGTTGGTCAGCGGCCGAAGCCCTCCTCGCGCTTCCAGGTTGCGCCTAGGGGCAATGACGAGGAAGACTCGGACTCTTGAACCGCATTTTGGTCATCGCCCTGGCGGGCATTGGGGACACGTTGATGGCAACACCAGTCATTCACGAATTGCGGTCGCGCTTTCCCAAAGCTCGACTGGAGGCGCTGGTGCTTTGGCCCGGGGCCAAAGAAGTTCTCGAAGGCAATCCGCACCTGGATGCAGTGCATCAGCATCAGTTCTTGTTGGCCAGCAAGTGGGCCTCGTTGCGATTTGTCTGGGGATTGCGCCGGCCACGGGCGGATCTTTCTCTGAATGTTCATCCTCAGGGGCGCCGGGAATATCGGGCGATTGCCAGGCTCATCGGCGCCCGTCGCCGCCTCAGCCATGCCTATGAAAATCAGAACTGGATGGATCCCTGGCTGGTTACCGACACTGTTCCTCAAGATTATTCCGTTCATTGTGTCCAGAATAACCTCAATCTCCTGCGTCGCGTGGGGATCGAACCGACGCGGACGCACCACGCATACGAGTTGTACCTTTCGGCAGCAGAGAAAGAGCGGGCGGAGGGTTTGTTATGGCAACTGGGTCTGGCTGGAAAGCGCTGGCTCGGGCTGCATGTTGGTTCAGGAGGGACAAAAAACCTGGCACTGCGGCGCTGGCCAGTGAGTCGTTATGTCGAGTTAATACGGCGTGCCGCATTGGAGTTGCCAGGAGTTCCCATCGTGCTGTTTGGAGGACCGGGAGAGCGGGAGGCACATTCGGAGATTCGGGCCGCGGCGGGTGACGCGGTCCTGGAGCCCAAGACCGGCAGTCTACGAGCCGCCGCCGCCGTCTTGTCCCATGCCTGGGCGTTCCTGAGTGTTGACACCGTCTTCATGCATCTTGCCACGGCGGTCCGGGTTCCAAAGCAGTTGGTCATCGAAACCCCCACGCTGAACCCGCCCGTCCAACCGTTTCGAACGGATTGGATTTTGATTCCGAATCCGGCCGTTGGTGGGCGGCCGCTGGATTTCTATCGCTATGATGGCCGGTGCATCGCGGGTACGGATGCAGCCATTCAACGGATTATGGAGTCGGTCAGCGTCGATTCAGTCATGGAGGCGTGCCGAAAGGCGATGACATCGAGTTGATTAGCCCTTGGTGAATTGAGGTTCGAGGGGCGTGAGGATCGAGAGACGGGCTTTAATGGTGCGACCTGACACCGGATTCTTTGGAATAGTGGCTTGGCTGGTCCACGAGGATATGGCTCACTTCGCTTCATGCCACTGACCGAGTTGACGACTTGCTCGGAGCCAAGCACGACGATTCGTTGTCGTGTGCGGACGGGTCTGGGTTGGTGTGGCTGGCTCGCGTGGGTTCTGGGGAATTGCGTGCTTTTGGGGAGTCCGTCGCTTCGGGCTCCTGCCGACGCCGCTCCGACGGTTTCATTCCGCAACGACGTCATGGCAGTGCTTTCGAAAGGCGGTTGCGCTTCCGGTCCTTGCCATGGGAATCGCCAGGGCAAAGGGGGCTTTCGGATCTCCCTGCGCGGTGAAGATCCGTCCGAAGATTACCAGACATTGATTCAGGACTTGGCAGGGCGTCGCCTGGATCGACAATCGCCCGAAGACAGTTTGTTGCTGCTGAAGCCCACGGGACTGGTTCCTCATGAAGGTCGAGTTCGTTTTGAACCCAACTCTCTGGAGTACGGAATTCTGGAGCGTTGGATCCGCGAGGGGGCGAGATCGGATGTCGCCACGGCGCCGCGTTTAACGGCGCTGGCAGTGGAGCCTCGGGAGCCGGTCCTGCACGCCCCGGTAGAATCCTTTCAGCTGCGAGTATTGGCGCAATTTGAGGATGGAACCTCGCAGGATGTTACTCGACTGGCGGTTTACGAACCGGTCGCGCCGATCGTTGACGTGACCGTTGGGGGGCGGGCGACGTTTCGTCAGGAGGGTGAGACTACAATACTGGTGCGCTACTTGGATCGACAAGAAGCGGTTCGGGCGGCTCATGTGCCATCGCGTGATCGAGTTTGGTCCTGGCAACTACCGACTCCGGCGAATGCAGTCGATGCGCTGATTTACGAGAAGCTGAAGCGGCTGCGGCTGGAGCCGTCGGCACGTTGTTCCGACGAGGAATTCCTTCGTCGAGTATTCTTGGATTTATGCGGCATTCTACCCACGGCCAACGAGGCGCGTGGCTTTGTAGCGGATTCGACGCCGGACAAGCGGACTCGGGTGGTGGAGGCGCTGCTGGATCGCCCCGAGTTTGCCGAGTATTGGGCGCTGAAATGGGCCGATCTTTTTCGGCTAGAAGAACGGGCTCTCGACAAGAAAGGCGTGCAACTGTTTCACGAATGGCTGGTGCAACAGGTTGTGGACAATACGCCGTTGGATGTGTTCGCCCGTTCGGTCTTGACCGCCCGGGGCAGCACGTACGCGGTGCCCGCTGCCAATTGGTTTCGGTCTCACCGCACCGCAGTCGAACGGAGCGAGGCGGTCGCTCAAGTGTTCCTGGGCGCCCGCTTGCAATGTGCCCAATGCCACAATCACCCCTATGAACGGTGGACGCAGAATGATTATCACGACTGGACCGCAGCCTTTGCGAAAGTGGACTATAAAGTCATCGAGAACCTCCGGCGCGATGACAACGACAAGCACGAATTTGTCGGCGAGCAGTTGATTCACGTGGTTTCTAAAGCAGAGCACAAGCACCCCCGTTCTGGTAAGGTCTGTTCACCGAGGCTGCTGGGTCAGGGGGAAGCGTTGAATGATTCCATGGGAGATCCCCTGCTGCCGTTGGCGGATTGGTTGGTGCGGCCGGAAAATCCATTGTTTGCCCGAGCACAAGCCAACCGGATCTGGTATCACCTCATGGGTCGAGGATTGGTGGATCCCATCGATGACTTTCGCTCCACCAATCCAGCGTCCCATCCGGAATTGTTGGAAACCTTGGCGCAAGAATTGATCGCGGCGCGGTTTGATATTCGGCATTTGATTCGACGAATCACGGCGTCGAGAAGTTATCAGGCATCCAGTGTGCCGCGAGCTGGGCAACCAGAAGATCCGCTGAACTATTCGCACGCGATCGTGCGGCGGTTGACGGCGGAGCAAATCCTGGATAGTGCGAGCCAGGCGGCGGGTGTGCCCTTGGATTTCGTTGGGAGACCAGTGGGGACGCGGTCCGCACAATTGCCCTCGGCAGAGAGTGAACGGCGGCGTGGTCGGAAGGATCGCGGCAATTCCGGGGCGGACCTCGACATTTTCCTGAAGGCTTTCGGCAAGCCACCGCGGCAATTGACCACGGAATGCGAGCGGAATGGGGAACCGGCAATGAATCAAGTGTTTCAGTTGATCAGCGGGCCCACGCTGCAAGAGTTCGTCTCGATCGAAGACAATCGTCTGAAGACCCTGTTGGCTTCGGGCAAGCCGTTGGAGAATTTGCTGGACGAGCTCTATTGGTCGGTCTTGACGCGTCCGCCCTCTGAGTTTGAACGGCAGACATTGTTGACATATTTGCAGGTGGCGACGGACGGATCGGCGCGTCGCGCCGCGATGGAAGACATCCTTTGGGGCTTGTTGAATTCCAAGGAGTTTGTGCTGAGACGATAACCATACTCTATGAACCCGATGCTCAAAGGCGGTTGTTTTGATGCGACCCGTTATTCGCGGCGGCACCTATTGCGGGTAGGTGGGTTGGGAATGTTGGGACTAAATCTGCCGGGTTTACTCCGGGCGGAAGCAATGAAAAAACCGAGTGGGCCCAAGCCACGGGCAAAGTCGGTGATCTTTCTGTACCAGTTTGGTGGACCCTCCCAATTGGACACGTTTGACATGAAGCCCGACGCACCCGAGGCCGTGCGGAGTCCTCATAAAGCAATCGCTTCAAAAGCGGATGGAATCCAGGTCAGCGAACGATTGCCCGCAATGGCGCGCGTCATGGACAAGGTCACCTTGGTTCGATCGGTGCACCACACCATGTTGAATCACAACTCGGCGTCTTATTACGCGCTGACAGGAAAAGCGCCACCACTGGATGATATTCGGCTGCGAGATACGGCGGATTTGATGCCGGCCTATGGTTCGGTGGTCGATGCGCTCTCGCCGGTGGCAGAAAGCGAATTGCCGACATTCGTTTCCTATCCGCATATCATTCGGGATGGCTCTGTGACACCGGGTCAGCACGCGAGTTTTCTGGGGAAATTGCACGATCCATTGCTGATTACGCGCGATCCGAATGCGGTCGATTTTTCGTTGCCGGAACTTTCGTTGCCGGCGGGTTTGAGTTACGAGAGATTGAGTGCGCGACGGGAATTGCAGAAGGTCATCGATGCCCAAACGCGATTGATGGATCACGCGGCGGCGGCGCGCGGGCTGGATTCCTACTACGAGAAGGCCATGGCGATGCTGCATAGCACCCGGTTGCGCGAAGCCTTCAACCTCAGCGCCGAACCGGATGCGATTCGGGAGCGCTACGGCCGCCACACCTATGGGCAGGGCTGTTTGCTGGCCCGCCGGTTGGTCGAAGCCGGCATCAAGTTTGTGACGGTATATTTTTCGGAAACTATTGGAGGGCAGAGCACTGAAAACGGCGGCTGGGATACTCACGGATTCAACAACACCCGCATGTATCCGATCATTGAAAAACGCCATCTGCCGATCACCGACCAGACACTTCCCACGCTGCTCAACGATCTGGATGAACGCGGGCTGCTCCAGGAGACGTTGGTATTGTGGATGGGTGAGTTTGGGCGAACTCCCAAGATCAATGGTAACATCAGTCGGGACCATTGGCCGTATTGCTACACCGTCCTAATGGCGGGTGGCGGCGTGAAACGCGGCTATGTTCACGGGGCCTCCGATCGCAATGGCGCATACCCAGCCGAAGCCCCGGTCCGCCCAGACGATCTCGCGGCGACTGTTTACCAACTGTTAGGGATCGATCCGCGCGCTGAGATTCTCAATGCCCAGAACCGTCCGATGTTCATCGCCGAGGGGGCGCCCATCGCGGGGGTGATGGCATGAACTCCTGGGCACGAAGTGCCCTGGCGAGCATGGCGGCGTCCGTGGCGTTGGAATTGGCGCGCGCTGAGCCGCCAGAGCTCCAACGATTATCCCCGTTTTTTTGGTCGAGCTCCGAATCGAACCGGATTGAATTGGACCTCGCCCATATCGATGCCGACACGCGGGTGTGGACAAGTTTTCCCTGTGCTGCGGGACCTTTGTCCTTGGTAACCAATGGCCGTGCGGCCTCGGTGGTAGCACTTCCTCCTGGAATAGCTCCCGGGTATGGATGGATCCGGTTGGTGGGGCGTCAGGGCATCTCGGAGCCTAAATGGGTGGCCTGGGATTCCCGAGAGGTGGCGAAGCGTGCAGCCGTCCTGCCGAAGCAGGCACCGCCAGTGTCGCTAGAATTACCTGCCGCCATTCTGGGCAGTTTTAAGGAGCGAATGGTGGAGATGTATCGGGTGCCCGTCAATCGAGGTCGGCCGATCTGGGTGGAGGTGATAGCCGCTTCGTTAGGTTCCAAGGCAGATCCGTTTTTGGAACTTCGAGCGATTCATGGGCGGCGCTTGGCGTTTCAGGAGGACGGTTTTGGGGTGGGTGCAGACTGCCGGTTGCACTATCTGCCAGAGGAGACTGGGGAATTGCTGTTGGCGATTCGAGACACGGAATACGGGGGTGGACCAGACTACCGCTATGTGTTGAGGATTGCCGACATACCGTGGACAGGTGCCACGAACGCCGTGTTTTCGGTACCGTCAGGCGGATCCTCTGCACCAACTTCCTACGAACAAGAACCCAATGATGTGACCCAGAAGGCGACCGTCTGGATTCACGGGAGCGGGTCCATGAGCGGTGATTTTGGCGGCTCGGGAGATATCGATTGGTTCCGGATGCGAGTTTCGGTGGCAGGGAAGTATGCTATTCGAGGAAGGACGCGGGGTTTGGGTTCCGGGGCAGAGCTGCGACTGCGCTGGATTCGGTCGAGCACGGCAGTGATGGCTGAGTCCACGCTGACGACTGGCGACGACGCCTTGATGGAAGCCTCCTTGGATGTGTCGACTGACTACTGGGTCGAAGTGGGCGAGTTATTCGGTCGAAGTAGGGATTGGCACGAAACGGGGGTTGGAAAGGCTGGGGGAGTGAAACCAGGTGAAGCGCCACCTGGGGGATGGCAGTACGAATTGGAGTGTTTTCCGGTGGCGGGCGTGGGAGTCGCCGTGGGCTCGGTTACCTATCAGGTACCCGGTGGAGGTAAATTTGAGATTCCATTGACGTTAACGTATCCCAAAGACTTCAAATCAACGGTGGTTTTCTCGGTTCAAGACGCGGGTGCGGGATGGTCGCTGGAACCCCGGGAGATCGCGGGGACACCTAAAGAAGTTCGACTCCAAGTGCGGGTGCCGGAAGGGGCGACAGTGGGTGCCATTTATTCATTTCGCCTTGGAATTGGCTTGGGTGGAGCGGACTTATCGAGGGTCGCACCGGTTAGCACCCGTGCGGCGCTTCGAAAGCTCTGGCCGGGACTCGTGACACCGCCCCGTGCGGTGGATGGCTGGTTAACGGTTGGGGTGGTTGAGGCGCCGCCATGAAGCTGGGGATGGAAGTAATTTTGAATATCCAGGCGTAACGAGACGAGCTGAAGGCTGTCACAAGGGGTTTGCGCCGGCGGTTTTGCGCGTTGAAACCACAGCTTCCGGGAGATTGGGCATTCTTTGGCCTTGTGCTCGGGTGCGGTGCGAAGCGAATCTCCCGGGCCGCCTGCTGGACTGGCACAGGAAATGCCAGTATCATCGGGTCAATCGCACTACACGCCTAAATGCACATGCACACCTCGTTGTCCTACGAGCGCGGGATGAAGTTTACGTCCGCGAACACCGTTGCGCGTCCCCACGCGCTGGTCGCTTTCTTGACCGTTCTCGCTGCCATTTTTGTGCAGCTCCTGCTTCCTGCTCGAGCGCAATTCTTCTTTGGCGCCGAACCCTCCGAGTGTTCTGTACTGGATAGGATCAAGTGGGTGCATCCGCGCGTGACGGGAAACGACTTGATGGATATTGGATACTTTGCTGATCTGAACGAGACGGATCACATCTATATGGCGGTAGGGCGGGGCGGAGTGACAGTCCATTCGGGGGATGCGGATTGCTGGGAGTACCAATTTTTGGGCGACACCACCGACTTGTTCAATGTGACGGGCGGGGAGTTAACGGACGCGAGATCGAGTCGGCAGCAAAAGTTCTATGCGGGATCTCGACGCGCCCGACTTGCCTCTTGGGACGTTGGTTTTCGGACCTGGGGTGTACGAACGGTAAATTCGGCGCCTCAATTGAACGGTGTGAGGGTCGATTTCCTTGGAGTCAGTTTTGGTGAAGGGCGTTTGGTGGTCGTGACCTCGGGGGGGTATTCCGGGTGGACAAGTGATTTGGACAATTGGACTTGGCGGCGGGCCATGCCCTTGGGCATGACGAACGATTTGGTCTCGATCGCGTACCGCGATGGGCGCTGGGTGGCGGCGTCCACGACGAATGTGGTGGTCTATTCTTCCGATGGCGAAAACTGGCTTCCAAGCCGGATTGAAGTGCCATTGAAACGCATTCGCGCCAGTGGCGGTGGTTATTTGGGTGTTTCCAATGACGAGCGAATTGGCACATCGGCGGACGGGCAGTTCTGGTCCTTTGTTGAAAACCACAGACAAGGGGTCGCCAACGACATCGCAGGGTTCAGCGGCGAAATCGTGTTGGTTGGAGACAAGTCCCTTCTTTCTTCGTCGGCGACACTTCGGGACTGGCGGAAAATCCAAATGCCGCTTCTGGTCACGAACGAGAATTTTAATGCGGTGATCCACGGCCCCAATTCGTTCGATCCGTTCGTTGCAGTTGGCGATCGTGGAACCATCCTCAGGTATTCTGCTGGGAGTACCCGTGCGGTGAGCGGTAACAACGACATCTTGTTCGACCTCCATGGGGTTGCGTACGGTGCTGGGGCGTATGCCGCGGTGGGCGAGCGTGGAACCATCTGGTCCAAGGTCACAGGCACAAATGGAGCGCTATACACCTATTATAACGACGTTGGGGGTTGGGATGCTCGTGGGTCGGGAACCACCAATGATTTGACGGGCATTGCCTTTGGAAATCGTCGATTTGTCGCCATGGGCGGGGCAGTTGAGGGAAGCAGCCCACACGCCCTGATCTTGACCTCAAGTGACACGGTGACCTGGGCCACCGTGTTTCGCCAGAACGCCATCGTGGATCAGGCGACAGGGGCCAAAGCCTACCCGAAATCAATAGCGTTTGGTGGAGGCAGGTTTGTCATTCTGGCTCAAGGTGAAGCGGGTGCGGCGTTGGTTTCCTTGGATGGCACCCGTTGGGAGACACAGTTCAATCCGTTGCTGAACGGAATGAAGGGAATTGGCTTTGGAAACGGGCGGTTCATTGCTGTGGGCGAGCGGATTGCGACGTCAGAAGACGGCTTCAATTGGACTGCAGATGAAAGTGCACCGGCGACCCTGAAGTTGTACTCTGCCACGGGAGCAAATGGAACTTGGGTAGCGGTTGGTGAGGCGCCGTCGTTTCTGATTACCAAGACGAATGGCGGCTCTTGGCAGGCTTCCACTCAGGTGACCAATTCCCTCTATCAGGTGACCTTCGCCGCCGGCAGCTTCGCGGCGGTGGGCAATGCCGGGGCCATCTATTCATCAGCTGATGGAATCCGGTGGGATTTGCGTCGGAACCGACGAGGGGTTGCTGGGAACGGGCGCGCCTCGGCTGCCCAGCGGGGGATCGTTTTCGGCAACGGGGAATATGCGGTGGTTGGCGATCGTGGGGACATCAGTGTGACTCCGAAAGCAGACCCGACCACTGGAGTTCCATCGCCGGCGTATTTTGTGAGCACTGGAGGAGGGACGGACCATGACTTGGTGAATTCCATCGCGTTCTCGGGCACGGCCCTGTGCGACCTCATCAGTGTCGGCGCGACTCGGAGAATCGCGAGGTTTGGCAATCAGATCCTGGGTGATACCAATACGCCATCGACACAACCGAGCTTCTTCCTGGCCCGACACAGCGATACCGGAACTGTGACCTTCGCGGCCTCGGGGCCCGTGAATAGCATTGGAACCCATGTCTCTTCGCTGAACAACTCGGTGTTGGCTGGCGGCTCTGCCTTCGACACGGCGTTTCCCGCCCGAGACAATATCACCTCGGGGGGAACCGGTTTCGTGGTGGCCATTGACGAATTCACCGACGTGGAAAATCAGCGGTGTTTGCAAAAACAGGTGCTATCCCGGACGGATCGATTGCGGTCTGACTTCAATTGGGCTCGCCATTTCAACGGCACGTTGACCGACCTGAAACAGCTGACGCGACCCGCCTTCAGCACCAATTTCCCCGTTATTGAAGCCCGTTTTTCCGGCGTATTTGGCACGTCTCTCGATATGGGTGACGGCATCACGATTGATTCGACCAATGCCCTCCGATCCTTCTTTCTAACCAAGTGTAATGCCTTTGGCGGTACGAATGCCTGGGTTCGGTGGTTTGAGCCCACGAACCAGCCCGCAGTTGAGACGATCTATGGATTGAAACTGGCGGTGGACGGAAGCGGTAACACCATCGCCCTGGGAGCCATCAGCGGCGGGTTGAACATTTATAGCAACGTGCCGAATGCGGACGCTTCAGGCGGTGGTGGAGCGGTAGCTCAGGGTGGCCGATCGGGTCGTCCAGCACTGGCGGAAGCCTGTCCGCCGGGTCACGCCACCACCAGCAGTGCTCTCGAAGGAGGCCCCTGTGAAGAAGCTTGTCCGCCGGGTCATTCTCCAACCCTCAGCACACTGCTCGGCTCCCCCTGCGCGGACGGCGGAGGCGGTGGTGACACGAATACGGCACCCAACTGGGTCCGAGTGGGCAGGGTACCCCGTGAAGGTCGGCCTCCAGGGTTGGCCATGTTCCTAAGTGTCTTCGACATCAATGGAGGATTTATTTGGGCTGGGAATTTTGGCCCTATTGGTTCCATTCCGGTCGCCGTCGAAACCGATTCCGAAGGCATTATTTACGTCGCTGCCAACATCAGTGGTGGTGATGTTTTCGTCGGCGCCTACAAGTCTCTTGGCAGGGCCGGCCTAAGTAACTTGTGGACACGTTCGTTCACACCAGGAGGCGGAGCGCAGCTCACCGCACTCCATGCCCGTCCCGAAGGAGTCGTTTTCGCCGCGGGCACTTTCCAAAACAGCGCTTCCTTTGCCGAACCGGATACCTTCGGAAGCACCAACATTACCTCGGGCGGCACGGCTTCATTCCTGCTTCGAATGGAACCGAATGGAAAACTGCGTAAGGTTTATTCCGTGGGTGTTGCCGAAGCCCAATCCGGATTTTCCGTCGTGAATTCCTTATACTCGATGAGTCCCGGCCGGATCACCTTGGGTGGCTATTTCATTCAGCAGGCTACGTTCGGCAGTATCCAAGTTGCCAGCCGCGGTTTGGGCGATGCCTTCGTTGCCACGGTGGATGTCTCGGAACCGCCGCTTCCCCCGCCCCCTGCTCCCGGAGGTCTGACCATCAGTCGAAGCGCCCGTGGCATTCGGTTGGAGTGGACTGGAGATGCCATTCTCCAGCGAACCACGAGCTTGAGCTCACCGGTTTGGGTCGATCTGGATGTGGCCTCCCCGTTAGAGCTTTCGGCAGCCGGCACGATTCAGTGCTATCGACTGCGCGCCAGATAGCCTCATAACGTCATTTCTCGTCTGTTAGAAAAGCGGCGGCTTACCGCCGCTTTTCTCTTTTCTTAACTTCAATTCGTGCAGACACTTGGGCCGGTAGGTCGTCCACACAACCCAATCAATCTCACGACGCGCACCGGGATGAGACTTGTTTACAATCTCTTATTTGGAGTCTTTTTCATTCTCTCCGCGCCATTCTATTTCCTGAAGATGTGGCGTCGCGGGAATTGGCGGCCGGGATTTCGCCAACGCTTTGGGCGCTACGACGTCCTAATGAAGCAGCGGCTCACGAATTCGCAGGTTTTGTGGTTTCATGCCGTCAGTGTTGGGGAGGTGAATCTCTGTACCCAAATCATCCGGGTTCTCGAACCTCACGTGCCCACTTACAAGATTCTGGTTTCGACCACCACTTCCACGGGGATGGGTGAACTGGAGGACAAGCTCCCCACTCACATCGAACGAATCTACTACCCCATCGATCGGCGTAAGATCGTGCAACGTGTCATGGGATTGATCAACCCGAGAGCCGTCGTGCTGATTGAAGCGGAACTGTGGCCGAATTTTCTGTGGGCTTTGCAGCGCCGCCGCATCCCGCATTTTCTCGTCAATGCACGGCTTTCAGACCGCTCTTACCGAGGTTATCGATGCTTTGGGTTTTTATTTCGTGGATTGTTTGCCGGGTTTGCAGGGGTTGGGGCGCAATCGGAGGCCGATGCCGCCCGCTTGCGACGGCTGGGATTCCGCCCTGAGTGCATTGAAGTAGTGGGCAGCCTCAAGTTCGATTCCGCCCGACTTCAAGAGCGACGGTTACTCGATGTACCTGATCTGTTGTCGCGTCTTGGCGTCGGGTCGGATTCCTTGGTCCTTGTGGGTGGCAGCACGCATGCTGGCGAGGAGACCATCCTCGCTGATATCCTGAAGCGTTTACGTCAGCGTCATCCGAAACTTTTTCTCGTTTTGGTACCGCGCCATATGGAACGTGGACGTGAGGTGGGCGAATCCTTGCAGTCGAGGGGAGTGCGTTACATTGCGCGCAGCCAAATTACGGCGTCGACACGTTACGATCCGGGAACGTTGGATTGTCTGTTGGTCAACACCACTGGCGAGCTCCGCTTTTTTTACGAGCGCGCCGATCTCGTTTTTGTTGGCAAGAGTCTGACGGCCGAGGGCGGCCAGAATCCGATCGAACCCGCCGCCTTGGGCAAGCCGGTAATCTTCGGTCCCAACATGCAGAATTTCCCCCAGATCGCGCCTGAATTCGTGCGACAAGGCGGTGCCATTCAAGTCAGTGACGCCGTGCAACTCGAACGAGCGATCGAGGAGCTGATTCAAAATCCGACGCGTCGTTCGGAGCTCGGCCGCATCGCACTCAAGGTAGTGAAGGAGAATCAGGGCAGCATCGAACGGACGGTTGAAATGATCTTACGCAACCTGCCCCAAGGACGAAACTAGACTCATCGATTCTCATCGACCTACACAATGTCAGAAGCCGCCGCAATTGTCGTTCCGCCCGTCCGCCCCTGGATTGGCATTGCTGCCATGAGCGAAAATCGTGTCATCGGCTGTCGCGGAAGCATACCCTGGTATCTCCCTTCTGATTTTGCGTGGTTTAAGCGTGTAACCTCCGGCCACATTCTGTTGATGGGACGAAAGACCTTTGAATCGATTGGGCGGCCCTTGCCCGGCAGACGGACGTTGGTGGTCACCCGAACTGGGTTCCGTTCCCCCAATGTGGAATGTGTGGCGACTCTGGAAGAGGTTTTGCAGGCGGTCGAAGGGGACTCAAGACGCGTGTTCCTCTCGGGCGGAAGTGAATTGTATTCGCAATGGCTGGCGCGATGCAGTGATCTGTTGATCACGCACGTCAAGAAGACGGTGGAGGGGGATGCTTTTTTCCCGGAATTCGAAGATCGCTTTGAGACATTGGCGGAGGTTTGCGAAACCCATGAATTCCGTATCACACATTATTTCAATCGCCGTGTTTTCAAGTTGAACGGCCAAACCGCTTGTTTGCCGGCCCAGACAAGATAGGTCAAGACCCCCACGGCGAGACTGGCGAAAGCGAATAAGATGACCTGGATTGGGGATGTTACGAAGACGAAGATCCAGCCGGTGAAGGCCATGAAGAGCGGAATGGGGTAAAACCAGACGCGATAAGGACGGGCCATTTCGGGTCGGTGTCGCCGAAGCAGGATGACCGCGGCGATTTGGGCGATAAACTGCACCAATATTCGCAAGGCGAGCAACGTATCCAGGACGGTGCCAAATGAGAGAAAACTGCAAGCGATGGCCAGCAATCCGAGCAGTAGCAGTCCGAAGTGGGGGAAACCTTTGGTTGGGTGCAATTGGCCGAACTTCTTAAAGAAAACGCCGTCGTGCGCGGCGGCATAGGGAATTCTGGAATAACCGAGCAACAAGGCGAACACGGAGCCGATGCAAGTCCAGAGCACCATGCAGGTGAAAATCTTGGCAGCCAATGGGCCGTGGAGTTTCTCCATGAAAATGGAGGCAATAAATGCGGACTCCGGGTGCTGGCTTTCGGGCACGAACTGTTGCCAAGGTATAACCCCATTGATGGAGAGATTGATGCCGATGTAGATGATGGCGACAAGCACGAGACTCAGCAGGACGGAGCGCGGGATATTGCGTCCGGGGTTCTTGACTTCATCCCCGAGGTAACAGATGTCGTAATAGCCCAAGAAATCGTAGATACCGGTGCGAGTGGCCGCACCGAGGCCGAGCAGGAATCCCCAAGAGAACTGGAAAGCGTCCTTGGGCAGTGTGAAGGCGATTTTGGGGTCGAAGTAGATGGCGCCATTCACGAGCACCGTGGCGACGGTGAGCAAGACACCAACCCAGAGACAGAGGGTTAATCGGCCGATGCTTTCTATTCGACGGTAGAGCAGCCCAATGTTGAACAGCCCTACAGCGATAACCACCATGGCTCCTTTGGTGGTGAGCACATTGTTGAGCAGCACCCCAGGCCACAGGTAATCCAGATAACGAGCGAACCCGATATATCCTGAAGCGATCTCCAGCGGGCCACTGATCAGCAATTGAGCGAGGAAAAGGAAGGCCATCAGTCTGCCCCAGGTCTCCCGGCCAAATCCCTCGCGCAAATACCGAAAGGTACCCCCTGAACCGGGCATCGCTGCCCCCAATTCGCTCCAAATCATACCATCGGGAATCGTAATTAATACCGCGACAACCCATCCGAGCATGGATTGAGGACCACCCAGGGCCGACATCAGCGTGGAGATGGTGATGAACGGTCCTGCCCCGAGCATATTGGCCATATTCAAGGCGGTGGCGTTCAGTAAGCCGAGTCGTCGTTCGAGCGGCGGAGATGCTGGGCCAGATTCGGGAGACATCACGCGAGTGTCCGTCTAGGCAAGCCGAGCTGGGAAGACCAAAGTGACTGGGGTTTCAATGGAAGAGTGCGGTCATTGTGCCTTGAACGGTTCCGGAGCGGCGAACAGATTACAAGGACCCGTGCCACATTGCTGCCGAACTCAATTCCGACGAACCCGCCTACTTCTGTGCCTGCTCGGTTGCCTGTGCTGGCGCATTCCGGCGCAATCGTTGGTGATCAACGAAATCGTATCGAGCAATGCGACGGGGATTGATGATGAAGATGGAGACCGTCCGGACTGGATCGAACTGTATAATAGGAGTCCGGTGGCCACGAGCACGGCGGGCTACGGGCTGAGCGATGACCCAAACCAACCTTACAAATGGCGATTACCGAGTCTGATCGTCCCAGGTCGCGGCTTTTTATTCGTGTATGCTTCTGGAAAGGACCGCACCAACGATCTTCAACGGTTGCACGCCAACTTTTCCATTCGAGCAGACGGTGAGAGACTCTTCCTTACCGGCCCCTTAGATGGTGTGACGCAGGATTTCCCGTCGAGGCAACTTCCTCGTGACGTGTCTGTGGGACGGATGCCCGACGGTGGTTCGAATGTCGTTTTTCTCGGCCGGTCGACGCCGCGCGCGGCGAACCTTGAGCCGGGATATATCACTGTCTGTTTGCCCCCCACCTTTTCGAGGGAAGGCGGCTTTTATACGACACCATTCTCGTTGCAGATTCAGGTGTCGGAACCACACACCGTGATTCGCTATACCCTGGACGGATCAGAGCCTGCGGAGACTTCGCCTCTGTATGTGGGACCGCTATCGATTCGAGATCGATCGATGGATGCTAACCTGCTATCCCTTATCCCTGGTACGGCGACGATGAATCAGCATACGGACGGTTGGCTGCCACCCAAGGGGTTGGTCCCCAAATGCACCGTGATCCGGTCACGTGCGTTTCGGAGTCAGGCGCTCCCCAGTGAAATCCTGACCCGTACTTGGTTTGTGGGTGCCAATTCGCCGTCCCGCTTTCAATTGCCCGTGATCTCGATCGTCACGGATACCAACGGCTTGTTTGACTACGAGCGTGGTATTTATGTGATGGGTAAGGTTTTCGATGAGTATCGAGCGGCGAGCCCGAATGAAATTCTGACAGGCCATACTCCGGCGAACTATCACGGTCGAGGATCCGACTGGGAGAGGCCTGCGTCCCTCGAGTTCTATCGGCCCGATGGGGTCTTGGCCTTTGCCCGGCAGGTTCAATTGGATATTCAGGGGCACTCTTCCCGATCCTTCCGTCAGAAGTCCCTGGGTGTTCGTTCCCTCGAAGGAGACTTCCCGCTGGAGACTTTCCCGGGACTGATCGCCCGAGGCACCGGGCTTCCGATGGAGGGGTTTTCGAAAATAAGGCTCTCCAATTCGGGCAATGACTGGGCCTATTCGTTACTCCGGGATGCCTTGGTTCATACGTTAGTTTCAGCTCTGCCAATGGATGGGCTGGCCTACCGGCCCTGTGTGGTGTTTCTCGACGGCGAGTACTGGGGGATTCACAACCTTCGCGAGCGCCAGGACGGGACTTGGATTCAGTCCCATTATGGAGTCGATCGAACGGATATCGTTTTGTGCGAAGGGGAGGGAACGCTCCTGGAGGGCCGACCTGGAGAGGAGAGAGTCTTCGTGCAACTGCGCGATTATCTGCGCACAAACGACCTGTCACTGGATGTCCATGCTAGTTATGTGGAGTCGGCCATGGATGTGGACAATTTTTTGTTGTACCAGGCGATCGAAATATACATCGCCAATGCGGATTGGCCGCACAATAACATTCGGTATTGGCGAAAGCGAACCGAGGCGGAGGGCAGTTTGGCGAATGCTGGACACGACGGGCGCTGGCGCTGGATGCTGTTTGATACGGATTTGAGTTACTCGCATCCATGGAGTGGCGGTTTTGGTGATAACACACTTTCAGCCGCAACCAATCCCTCAGGGAGACCTGGCGTTGATGCGCCGTGGTCGACGGTGATGCTGCGCCAACTTCTGAAAGTGCCGCGGTATCGGAATCGGTTTATTAATCGGATGGCCGACCTGTTGAATTCTTCCCTGCATGAGTCACCAGCGACGTCGACACTTGAACGGCTAAGTAACGCCATCTCACCCGCGATGCCAACTCATTTGGATCGATGGCAAACCATGAATGGAACGATGGCAGGTTGGAACGATCAACTGCGTGCCATGCGACTTTTTGCCAACCAGCGGCCAACCTATCTGCGTCAGCACGTTTCCAGCTACTTCAAGCTGGATGGCTATGCTCGATTGACGCTCGACGCAACGCCGAAGGGAGCCGGGAAAATTCGGGTCAATTCACTGTGGCTAACCCCATCGACACCGGGCGTGAACACGACGAATCCTTACCCTTGGCAAGGTCACTACTTTCGTGGGGTCCCGATTCAAGTGGAGGCTACTGCAACGCCTGGGTGGACTTTTGTGGGGTGGGAAGGGCGCCCTGAGGTGGCGACCCAGCGGATCGATTTGGAATTGGCCGGTGCCACTGAGTTAGTGGCTCGGTTTGAACCGGAAAGGGTGATCATTGATTCACTGGCTCGCACTCTGGGTGGGGGGCTGATATTTGGCTACACCGGTTCGGCCAACTCGGAACATTGGCTCCAGGAATCTTCGGATCTAAGGGTGTGGCTGGATGTGATCCGGGGAGTCGCCAATGAAACAGGGCGCGGAACCCTGGAGCTGCCGGCAGTTGATTTTAGCCAACCGAGCGCTCGGTATTTTCGTCTGAACCGTCGGAGCCGCTAGACTTCCTCCTGGCGCATCTCCGAGTTGTCGACATTTGGGGATCGGTCGTCCCTGGAATTCCCCAACAGCGGTGGAGGGCCACCTCGCTCCAAAGGCGCCGGTAACTTGGATATGCGCCCACTTCCTCTTTTCAACCTAATTCATGCTTGCCGCGAGGTGTGGCTCTGACTTGTATAGGCAGACTCGCCTTCGACCTGAACCTAGTTCCAATTTCCCGAGTCGGAATTGGGTTCGGCGTCGTTGGCTCACACAACTCAAACTACCATGCAGCCATGATACGCCAACTTTTCCCACTGATTGCGGCTATGACAACCCTTCTGGTTGTCCAAGCGCAGGGTCCACAAGGGCCATTCCCACCTGACCAATGGCCGGGCAGCATCGATAAAACCAAGACGGTGCATTACGTCTCCGTGGGGGATGTCTTTGTGCCACCCGCAGACAATTGGATAACGGGCAATATGTCCATCCTCAGCGGTGGGGATCAAGTGACCACCCCCATCAAGATTGGAGGTTTCGACGGACTAAAGGCCACTGGCAATTATCTCAACACAGCGGACAACGATTACTCTTCCTGGGCCGAGGAGCAGGAGATCGACATTCTGGTGCAGGTTTATGGCGATGGCGCTCTCTTCAACGCTGCGGGCAATCCACGAAACTTTCCATTTCTCATGGGCACACTGCCGGAATTAGCCGCCCCGAGTGGAGGTCAAATTCCAGTGGAAGCGCGCAATCGGCAGTGGAATTGGGTGTTGTTCCGAGTCCCGAATGGCACGCGTGGTAGTGACGGCTCGCGATTTGTGGGATCCATTCCGGCGAATGCCCAAGGCGCGACGGCAGCCGGTGGGGTCAATGGCGGCACGCTGCGCATGGAAGGAGTGCCCAACCTGATTATTCGCGTCATTGCCTTTGGCCAAAAGGGGGCTTTTGGCGAGCTGGAACAAGTCAATCAGTTCGCCAAAGCCGCGGAATGCCCCGCGGAGCCAGATAGAAACCGTGCTTGGCTGGACATCTCCAAGAACCAGTCGGATCACATGCAATTGGCGGATGCAGGGGATCAGAAAGTTGTTTTTGAAGACAATGTTGGCCCCGCCAATGACAAGCGCCGATCCGTTCGTCCCAGTGGGGCTTACATAAATTTTCCCGTGACGGAGAATTTTCTGGGAACTGCCTGTCGGGATCCGCGAGCGGTCAAGGTCTGTGTCGAGTTTTATGACGATCCTGCACTCGCCGGGAAGTCCTTTGGACCTGAAGCATACGCCACGGACGACAAGGGTGGCATTGGTTTCGTCGCCGCCAATCGGCGTCAGACACTCAAAGGCACGGGTCGGTGGATCAAACGGTCATGGACAGTACCCGCGGTGAGTCTGTTCGGCGTTAATGTGGCTCCGCTGACCGCTGGTCCCCGGTTCTTTTTTGAAGAAGGGGCTCCCGTGGCGATCTCACGATTCGATCTTGGAATTTTCCGAGCCGGCAATCATCCGCTCGCGGGACAAGATCCATTGCCGGAGTGTTTCGAAGACCCTGACTGGTGTACCTATGGGACGTTTGCTGAAATGGACTTGGCCACTGGAAAACTAGATGGTCTGGCCCCGGGCAACAGCGGTGGGGACCAAGAGATGATTCAGGAAGAAGGCGGCCCCGCCACCGATCGCCGCAATGGGATTCGCCCGGCCCGCGGTGATGGATCCGCGCAATTCCAGCACATCTATCTCAATTTCGCGATCACCGACGAGAAGCTCGGACCCACCAGCCAGCCCGGCGTCAAACTCGCGATCTGTGTGACCTACTACGACGACCCAAATCTCATCGGAGCGCAATTCCGCCCTGAAGTCTACATCGGCGACAAGGGTGGGGTGGAAGGGTTTGCCTTCACCGGTGGCGATATCGCGGTGCGACTCGAAGGGACCGACACCTGGCGTGACGCTTACTTTGAGATCAACGATGTGAAGTTCAGCGGTGTGAACCAAGGGCCGCAGGCAGCCGCGCGCTTTTATGTGAGCGACAAGGTCATCTTCTCCAAAGTGCGCTATGGCGTCATTCGTTCATGCGATCCCAAGAGGGTCAATCCTTTGGCGGCGTGCAAACCCGTGGTCATACCCCCGAGTCCAGAAATCAACGTCACGCGTAATGCCGACGGCTCCCTCAAAATTTTGTGGGCTGCGACTGCGGCGGATTTCGCCTTGGAACAATCGCTGAGCCTGACCGCCCCCAATTGGGTGGGTGTGGCTGAAGTGCCTGTTGTGGCTGGTGACCAAGTGAGCGTGACGGTGAAGCCGGCGGGCTCCACCTACTACCGACTGCGCAAGTAATCTCAGCTCAGTTTTCGGTGAGCGACACACGGCGCGGCTTCGGCCGCGCCGTGTCTTTGGTCCGTTGGGGTCTGCTTGATAATAATTGTCCTGCGGCCAACTCCGACCTGTCTGCCTTATTCAGTGACGTGTACCTCGGGCATGTCCCCGAGGTCACTCCTTCTTTGCCGTTTTCACGTCGATATGCAGATCCCGCAATTGACGCGGTGTCACAGCGCTGGGGCTTTCGGTCATTAAGCAAACGCCCTTAGCCGTCTTCGGGAACGCGATGACGTCCCGGATGCTGGTGGTGTTACAAAGAATAGCGCACATGCGGTCGAATCCCAAGGCGATGCCACCGTGGGGAGGGGCGCCAAAACGGAAGGCTTCCAGCATATAACCAAACCGCAATTTGGTTTCGTCGGGCGGGATGGCCAGGATTTCTTCGAAGATGGTTTTTTGGACTTCGGGTTGGTGGATCCGGATGGACCCGCCGCCGAGTTCGACGCCGTTGACGACGATATCGTAATGCTGGCCGCGCACTTTCTTGGGATCCTGCTTGAGGAACGGGATATCGTCGGCGACTGGGGCCGTGAATGGATGATGGCTGGAATACCAGCGGTTCATTTCCTTGTCATAACTGAGTAAGGGGAAGTCGACGACCCAGAGGAAATCGAACCGTGAGGGATCGATGGTGAGTTTGCCTTGGTGTTTGAGAACGTCCGCGCAATAAAGGCGGATTTTGCCGAGGATTTCACAGGCATTGAGCCATTGATCGGCGGCGAATAGGATGAGGTCACCCTCTTCAATGGCGAGTTTTTCGCGCAAGGCGGCCTTTTCTGCCTCGCTAAAGAACTTCACGATGGGGGATTTCCATTCGCCATTCTCCACTTTGATGAACGCCAGCCCTTTGGCGCCAAAGCTCTTGGCATACTCGGTCATGGTTTCGAGTTGGCCCTGGGTGGCACCGGCGAGGCCCTTGGCATTCAGCGCTTTCACCACACCGTTGGCTGCGACAGCGCCGCTGAAGACCTTGAATGAGCTGGAGCGGAAATCCTCGGTCAGGTCGACAAGTTCCATGCCGAAGCGAGTATCGGGTTTGTCGATGCCGTAGCGATTCAACGCTTCCTCGAAGCTGATTCGTTTGAAGGGTGTTGGGATGTCGCGGTCGAGCGCTGTCTTCCAGACCCGCTTTAACAGGCCTTCGATCAGTGAATAGATGTCTTCGCGATCGATGAAACTCATCTCGATATCGACCTGCGTGAACTCGGGTTGACGATCGGCGCGGAGGTCCTCATCACGGTAACAGCGAGCGAGTTGGAAATACCGCTCCACGCCGGCTACCATGAGGATCTGTTTGAATTGCTGTGGTGACTGGGGCAGAGCGTAAAACGTTCCGGGCTCGCGCCGATTGGGCACGAGGAATTCGCGTGCACCCTCGGGAGTGGACTTGAAGAGGGTTGGGGTCTCGACCTCGAGGAACCCGTTTTCATCCATGTAACTGCGGGTCGCGATGGCCACTTTGGATCGGAGTCGCAGGTTTCGCGTCATCTCCGGGCGGCGCAAATCCAGGTAACGATACTGGAGTCGAAGCTCCTCGTTCACCTTGTTGGCGATTTCAGGGTCATCGACGGGGAATGGCAGGACGTCGGCGTGGTTGAGTATGTGAAGGCTTTTGACCAACACCTCGACATGGCCTGTAGAGATCTTGGCATTGTCGGTGCCCGGCGGGCGCACGCGAACGGCGCCGTGTACCTCGATGACCGACTCCGAATGCAGTTTCGCTGCGGCTTCGAAGACGGCTTGGGGAAGATCTTGAGGATCAAAAACGGTCTGGGTGCGGCCTTCACGATCCCTAAGATCAATGAAAAGGACGCCGCCCAAATCGCGGCGGCTGTGGACCCAACCGGTCAGGGTAACTTCTTTTCCGGCGTGCTGTGGCCGGAGTTCATTGCAGTGATGCGTGCGAGTCATGTCGAAAACAGGGGGCGGATAATGGGCGCGCAGTGCTTTTTTGCAAAAGGAACTTTTTCCTAAACGAAGTGCAAGGAGTTTGGTTTTGGTGGAGGACTCGACGATTGACCACAATCTGATTGTGAAGCCGGTCCAGTTTCGCGTAGAAACCGCCTGTGAATTTGCAAGATTTCCGATGCATTGGAGTGTCTCTACTGGTGGCTGTGGGTTCCGTTTCCCTCGGGCTTTCGGCTGCTGAACCGACTGTGGCTCAAGGAGCTAACACCGCTGAGCTCAAGACGGTAGACGCCGTAATCCAACGATTCGTGGAGGCGATTGGAGGGGAGACAGCGGTGCGCAAGCTTACCCAACGGACGACCAAAGGCTCGCTGGAGCTTCAGCAGCAGGGCGTCTCGGTGGAGCTCAAGGTCGAGTCTAAAGCTCCAAACAAACGGTTGACCACCATCATCTTGCCGGGCGGTGCTGGAGAATTGGCCACGGGATTTGATGGGACGGCTGCTTGGCGTAGCATTCCAGTGCAAGGTGTGGTTGACCTGACTGGCGACGAAGCTCGAAGCACCAAAGAGGAATCCAATTTCTGGGAAGTGGTCGATTTTAAGTCGGCTTATTCCAAATTGGAACTTAAGGGTATCACCAAGGTGGCTGGGGCGGAGTGTTATTTAATAGAAGCCACCCCGGCGGGTGGGAAGACGCAGAAAGTCTATTTTAGCAAACAGAATGGATTGATCGTGAGACGGGATTCTGAGGCGCCGACACTCACTGGTTCCATGGCTCCTACCGAAACCTACTTTGAAGATTATCGAACCGTCGACGGCATGAAGATGGCATTTAAGATGCGGCGGACGTTGCCGGAAGACTTTGCGTTTACGTTTGTTACCAGCGAAGTCAACCATGCCACGCCGATTGCGGACAGCCGGTTCAAAAAACCCGAAACAAAGTAATGGCTGGACGGGTGTTCCTGGCAGATGAATGCCTCTGTCATGAATATTGAACCCACTCGCGCAGCAGGACCAGAACGGAGTTGGGAAGTCCTTTGTCATTTGGCACCATTGGTTGGTTACCTGATGGTTTTTGGCGGCGTTTTAGGTCCGCTCATCGTCTGGTTAGTGAAGAAAGCGGAGTACCCCAGCGTCGATGCCCACGGCCGGGAAGTGTTGAATTTCCAGATTTCCTGGCTCATTTATGGGCTATTGAGCGTCCCGCTGTGCTTCATCGTCATTGGTATCCCGATCGCGCTCCTCCTGTACGTCTCGGGTTTCATCTTGAGCATTGTGGGTGGGCTCAAGGCCAGCAACGGCGAGATGTATCGTTACCCATTGACCTTGCGATTCCTTTAGTCAGGCGGGCAATGACTTGGCCGCGGCGGCGGCGGCGATCTCAAGGACCCGTTTGAGCGGAAGCCCGGCCTGAGCAGCCACGCTCCGGCAGGATTCTAATTCGGGAGCGGCTTGCACGATGGTTCCGTTCAGTCTTCCGAGCTTAATGGTAATGGTGCCGACTTCGGTCGGGACTTCGACGAACTCGCGCCGCAGTTTCCATCGTTCCGCCAAGCATCGTCGCACTCCAAACGCGGTGGTTTCCGTCAGCAAGAACTCCGCGAAAGCCTCGGCATCGGAAGCCATGCATAGGATGGTCAACATCACTCCGGGTCGGTTTTTCTTCATCTGAATGGGGGTATGGAAGACATCCAGTGCCCCCAGTCGCAGTGCCTTCTCCAGCACGTGCCCCAGGAGTTCAGCAGTGATGTCGTCGAGATTGGTTTCGAGAATCGTCACGGTATCACACTCCCAATCGAGGGCGGCTTTTTGGACCGGGGAGCTCGGGTCGTCACAAAGTACGGCTCGCACGACATTGGGCCGGGTCTTGTTGTCACGGGTGCCCAGGCCATAGCCGACCTTGGATGCGACCAATCCGGCCATCGGTGCAAAGCTTGTGGCAAATTCCGCCAATAGAGCCGCGCCGGTCGGAGTGACAAGTTCATTTGGCTCGTCGCATTGTGTCACCGGGATGCCACGTGCTCCGAGGATTTCGAGTGTGGCGGCAGTGGGCACGGGGAATCTGCCGTGGGCACACGTCACCCATCCGGTGCCCTCAACCACAGGGCTTGCCAGCACTTGGGGGCGCCCTAGGAGGTCCAGAGCAATGCAGGCGCCGACGATATCCACAATGGAATCCACGGCGCCAACTTCATGGAAATGGACCTTCTCGGGGGGGACACCGTGGATTTTCCCTTCCGCGACAGCGATGCGATGGAAGACAGCAATGGCTTTCTCTTGAACCCAAGGGGAAAGTCGACTGGATTGAATCAAGGATTGGATCTGGGAAAAATCACGGTCTTCCGCATGAGAATGGGAATGGCCGTGGCCATGGCTGTGATCGTGATCGTGATCGTGCGTGTGGCTGTGATTCTCAGCATGTTCATGGGCATGAGACAGATCGGGTGCTATGGCACCTTTTGAGAATTCGGAGGGCGGTTTGTTCGTGGTCCGGAATTGAATGATGGATGCGCTGCTCTTTGGGGGAGGAGTGGTGGAGAGACCCTCGGCGTGGGAGTGGCTATGTCCCGGGTCGGCACACGGCTCACCGCTTAGGTGGACGTCGAATTTTGTGCCGACAATGCTGGATTTGGTGCGTTTGGCAATGTGGAGATGATAGCCATCGACGGCCAGTTTTTTGAGTTCACGCTCCAATTGTCTGGAATCAATGCCGAGATCGAGAAGAGCGCCGACGAACATATCGCCGCTAATACCACTGAAGATGTCGAGATAAAGGGTAGGCATGGGGGAGGAGGATTGAGGTCGACTTGCGGAAGTCAGGGTAACTGGGACAAAAATCAGGGAATGCCTGCCGGGAGTTGGTGACGGGACTCGTCGGCGAGTCGATTGATCTGGGCGGCCGCGTAACCGGCGCCGAAACCGTTGTCGATGTTGGTGACGGTGACTCCGCTGCCGCAAGAATTGAGCATGCCCAGCAAGGCGGCGAGACCGCCGAAATTGGCACCGTAGCCGATACTGGTGGGGACGGCGATGACGGGACGGCTGACGAGGCCGGCAACCACGCTGGGGAGAGCGCCTTCCATGCCGGCGACGACGACCAGCACATTGGCATTGCGAAGGAGATCCATACGTCGGAGCAGGCGATGGAGGCCGGCGACACCGACGTCGAACAATCGTTGGACTGTATGGCCCATGAACTCGGCAGTGATGGCGGCTTCCTCAGCCACTGGCAGGTCGCTGGTGCCGGCGCAGAGGACCGCAATGTAGCCATGGTATTTGGGGAGAGGGGAGTCTTGGAGAGTGATGCAACCAGCCTCCGCGTGGTGGTTGGCTTTGCGATACCGTTTCCGGACCGCACGGGCGTGTTCCGGGCCGATGCGAGTGATGAGGACCCTTCCATGGGCTTGGTAAAGCTGGGCCGCAATTTCCTCGACTTGCTGGGGCGTTTTAAGGGCGCCGAAGATGACTTCGGGAAACCCTTTGCGTGCGGCCCGTTCCAAATCGACTTGTGCGAAGCCCAGATCCACGACGGGTGGAAGTACTTCAGCGATCGACGGCCGTTTGGAGGTCGGCTTCGAGGGGCGTTTGTGTCTCATGCAAGAGTGCTGCGAGGAAAGCCACCTCAGATCTGAAGGGTGGTCCATGCGGGCCGGGAAGTTGTAAGCCAGAAGGGTCCTCCATACAAGGTGCGCCGGGAACCGCTCTGCCAGAAAGCCAAAAGCACCACTTGCGGTCGGTGGCAATGGATTGGTTCACTTCGGGCGCACATGAAATTCTTAGGGACTCGTCGGCAATGGATGTTGACCATGGCTGCCACTGCGGTTGCGGGGTGTACACGCTTCAAACCTCCGATCATCCATGTGGAAGATTATGAGCGACGCCGTCGCCGCGGCGGTGGGTCTATTCGAATTGCGTGCGCAGGGGATAGCATCACGTTTGGGGCGGGGGTGGAGGATCGCGAAAAAAACAACTATCCCAAAGTGTTGGGTGACTTCCTGGGAGCGAGCTTTGACACGCGGAATTTTGGCCGGAGCGGGGCAACGCTCTCCAGTACTGGGGATTTGCCCTATGCCACCACCGACGAATACAAGGCAATGGTCGGGTTTCAGCCAGATGTGATCATCCTCAAGTTGGGGACGAATGACACCAAGCCGCAGAACTGGAAGGGTCGAAAGGTCTTTGACATGGAAATCGAGGCCATGATTGGGACCCTGCGCAAACTCAAGTCCAAACCGAAGGTCTGGGTGTGCCTGCCGGTTCCGGTCTACGGAGACCAGTGGGGAATCAATACGGCGACTCTGGATGACGGGGTGATTCCGTCCATTCTGGGAGTCTGCAATGACCGCAAGATACCGGTGATTGATCTGAACGATGCCTTGAGCAATCATCCGGAAATGTTCCCGGACAAGATACATCCGAATGCCGCTGGGGCGGCGTTGATGGCGAAGACGGTTTACCAAGCGATTCGGCCCTAAGCACGCTTGTGTGTGGTCTGCGGGTCTGGGATGAAGATCGCAGAGAAGACATGAGGCTGACTTCCAAATGCTGACCTCAAGAACTCTCGCGTTTCAGCCCGAGCTTATCCATCAGTTCGTAGAATGTCGGGCGACTGATGCCGAGTTCCGTGGCGGCGGCGCTAATTTTGCCGCCAGAACGGCGCAGGGCGTTCTGTACCATCTCACGTTCCAGGGCTTCGCGGGCATCTTTGAGGCTGGTCAGTCCGGGGACAGTTTCCTCGCTGAGCTCGAGGTCTGCCGGAGTGATTTTTGGGCCCTCACTCATGATCATGGCTCGTTTGACGCGGTTCTCCAGTTCTCGGACATTGCCGGGCCACATGTGACGTTCCAAGGATCTGGTGGCGCCGGGGTCAAATTTGAGATTCTGGTGACCGTCGCGCGAGGCGAACTTTCGCAGGAATGCCTGTGCCAAGAGGGCGACATCACCACCGCGCTCCCGGAGCGAGGGGAGTTTCAAAACCACGACCGCCAGTCGATAAAACAAGTCCTCACGGAATTTGCCAGTGGCCATGGCTTGCCGGAGGTCGACATGTGTGGCGGCAAGGACCCGGACATCCACTTGGATCGACCCACGACCGCCCACGCGCTCAATTTGCTGTTCCTGGAGGAAGCGGAGCAATTTCACTTGCAACGCCGTTGGCAGTTCACCGATTTCATCGAGGAAGAGTGTCCCGCCTGAAGCGGTTTCTATTCGACCAATTCGCTGAGCGTGGGCGCCGGTGAACGCCCACTTTTCATGCCCGAACAGCTCGCTTTCCAGGAGGGCTTCTGGAATGGCCCCACAGTTGATCGCCACGAACGGCCCGGCCCGTCTCGCGCTGAGGCGATGAATGGCGAGCGCCGCCATTTCTTTGCCAGTGCCGCTCTCCCCTAGGATGAGCACGGAAACGTCTGTGGTAGCCACTTTTCGGATTACGGCAAAGGCG
>SXSK01000340.1 GCA_005793375.1 Verrucomicrobiales bacterium
AAGAAGCCATGCGCTTACTTTCAAGCGTGGCCATTGTGAAAAATCAGCCGAGTTCTCAATATCCCGCCTGCCTATTGTTCTTCCGCGGGTCCATCCTTCAACCAATCCGGCCAAACCACTTTTCTTGAAACTGCCCTGGTTACATCCAGACTTCACACGTTGGCGCTTGCCGAATCGATTTCTTTCCACCTTCATGACAGGCACATGTCCGAATGGCTGGCTGTCATACTCCTCGGTGTGATCGAGGGGGTTACCGAATTCCTTCCCGTATCGTCCACGGGGCATCTTCTGCTAACCGAACATCTCATTCAGCGTCAGTTCAGTGAGGTGTTTAATGTCGTGATTCAGTGTGGTGCCGTGCTGGCAGTTCTGTTGGTTTTTGCCAAGCGATCGCAACAATTAGTCACGCAGTGGCGTGAGCCTGACACCCGAGGCTACCTGCTGAAATTGATAGCAGCATTTGTTCTGACCGCTGTGGGCGGTCTTGTGATGAAGAAGATGGGCTTGAAGTTGGAGAAGACCACCGCGCCAATCGCTTGGGCCACCTTGATCGGCGGCGTCTTCTTCTTAGTGCTTGAACGATGGCTTCGCGGGCGGACCAGTACGGATAAGGTCAGTTGGACTGTCGCACTGGCTATTGGGGCTGCTCAGTTGGTCGCGATCGCATTTCCGGGATCCTCGCGTTCTGGAACGACCATACTCCTGGCGTTGGTTTTGGGCTTGGCGCGTCCTGCCGCCATTGAGTTTTCGTTTCTGCTGGGAATTCCGACGCTATTGGCCGCCGGAGCGAAACAACTGATGGATGCCGTGAAAGAGCAAACGCCGCACGAACCTTGGAGCCAGGTCCTGGTTGGGACTATTGTCTCTGCAGTGACCGCCTTTGCCGTGGTTCGTTGGTTGCTCCGGTATGTTCAGAACCACACATTTGAGTCGTTTGGCTACTACCGCGTGGCCTTGGGAATCGTTATCCTGGTTCTGATGCGCGATTAACTGGGTAGAGAGGGGTTGACATGAACGCCAGGGCCGTGGTTTGGGCCATCGGCTCGGTATTCTGCACTGGGATCGCAAGTCCGCAATATATCGCAGGTGGATCGCCTTGGGAGCGGTGTCAACCCCTCGCGGTTTCTGCTGCTGCCGCCGCAACGGCACGTTTGGCCAGGATCGCTTCGGTGATCTTCTTGGCGAGGTCGGGCTTTTCGACGAGGGCTCTTCTGGCTGCTTCCTTGCCTTGGCCGATCAGCTCGCCTGCGAATTGGAGCCATGCGCCTTTCTTTTCGACGGTACCGCAGTCGATTCCCATATCGATGATGCTGCCTTCCTTGTCGATGCCGTGATTGAAGATGATGTCGAACTCGGCTTCCACGAAGGGCGGCGCCACTTTGTTTTTGACGACCTTGACCTTCACATGGTTGCCCGTGGCATTGCCGGCGCTGTCTTTGAGTTGGTCCTTGCGCCGGATATCCAGTCGGACGCTGGCGTAAAACTTTAGAGCTTTGCCGCCGGGAGTCGTTTCAGGACTGCCGAACATGACGCCGACCTTTTCGCGAAGTTGGTTGGTGAAAACGCAGGTGCATTTAGATTTGCTGAGAAGGCCTGTGAGTTTGCGGAGTGCCTGAGACATCAATCGGGCCTGCATTCCCATGGTGGCCATTCCCATTTCACCTTCTAACTCGGCCTTGGGGACTAATGCGGCGACGGAGTCTACCACGATGACATCGAGTGCATTGGATCTGGCGAGAGTTTCACAGATGCTGAGGGCTTCTTCGCCAGAATCTGGTTGTGAAACCAGCAATTCGTCCAGGTTGACACCAAGTTTCTTGGCGTAAGCGGGATCCAGCGCGTGCTCAGCGTCGATAAATGCCGCCACACCGCCGGCTTTTTGAGCATTGGCAATGACGTGCAGCATGAGTGTTGTCTTGCCGGAGGATTCGGGGCCGTAAATTTCAATAATTCGACCACGAGGCAATCCGCCAACGCCGAGAGCCAAGTCCACAGCGAGGGCTCCCGTGGGGATAACCTCGATGTTCCGGTTGGCTTGTGCCGCACCGAGTCGCATGATGGCACCATCGCCAAAGGATTTGGTGATGGTGGAGATGGCGGCTTCCAAGTCTCGCAATTTTGCGGCGCTCACTTTCGGATCCTGGGCGGGTGGAGTTGCCGAGACAGCGCTTTGGCTGGCTTTGGACTCGGTGGGCTTCTTTTCAACGGTTTTTTCGGCCATCGGTGCGGAAAGGGCTAGGAGTTGTGTCTGTTGTGGTCGGGCAATCCCGGATAACACCCAAGGTTAGGAAGTGAGGCCGGATAGTCAACGTCGACGCGATGCCGACCCGACATGAAGTGCGAGTTGCGGTTTCATTTCTGTAACGACGGTGTGGACTTGGTTATGAAAAAGGGATCCTCCGGTGTCGGAAGATCCCCAATGGAAACAGCGTTTGGACGAGCGTGGGTGGCGGCTTATAAGCGGCGGATGCGGATATCTTTAAACTGAACAATCATGGGAGGCCCAACGTGGATCTGGAGCGCCAACACGCCGGATTTGGCACCTTTGGCGGTATCCAGATCGACCACATCGGCTGTCAGTCGACCATTGATGAAATGCATGAGGTGGTTTCCATTGGCAATGACGACGTAATCGTTCCAGTCATCCGAGCGAATCGAGCGTTGTATGTCGGCGGAATCGCCCAATTTGGCGGTGACCTCGATCTTGGTTGCGCCGTTGACATCACGGACCACGGTTCGCTGTCCGCGACCCGCGAGGATTCCGCGCCCGCGTTCTTCGTAGAGGATCCCTGAATAGGTTGTACCGGCTTCTAAATCTGCTTGGTAGCCGCCGACGACGAATTGGGCGGGGTCCATTACTTTGCTGCGGTATTGGATTCCGGAATTCCCACCGGCGATACGGTAGCGAAGTCGGAGTTCGAAGTTGTCGACAATCCCATTGGTGTAGACCAGGAATGTGTTTTGCTTGAGTGGTTGTTCCTTCGTCGTGGTACCGGTGATGGCGCCCTCCTGAACCGTCCAATGTCCTGGGATGCCCTCCCAACCATCCAGCGTCTTGCCATTATAAAGGAATTGGAAACCAGAGTCCGTCTCGCGAAGCGAGCGGCAGCCGAGGAAGGTGGAAACCGCAGCCGCGACAAGCGCTAATAATTGAAATCGTTTCATGTAGGAATAAAGAGTTTCATCGACGGAAACCCGCCGATGGGTGAGCCAGCTCAAAGAGCCTTCTTGATGAACGCCAAGCCCTTGACCGCGATTTCGTCGCGTGTGGGCTCAATCTTGCGCCAGATGGCGGCGGCACGCGCGATCACTTTGACGTCGGTTGTAAAGGATTCGATGACGACATCGCCGTTGTAGCCGATGGCCTTGAGGGCTTTGGCGATGGGTTTCCAATCGATGTGGTCATTGCCGGGCGTGCCGCGGTCGCTGCCGCACGCGTGGAAATGTCCAAGATGCTTCCCTGCTTTCAATATGGCTTCGGCCTGATTCTTCTCCTCGATGTTCATATGAAAGGTGTCGAGGTGCAATTTTACGGCCTTACTGCCGATGGCCTTGATTAGTTTGAGGCCCTTGTCGCAGGTGTTGAGGAAGTCGGTTTCGAATCGATTGAGGGGCTCGATGCAGAGTTGAACGCCCTTGGATTCGGCGTATTGGGCGAGCTGTTTCAGATTCTTAACCACCAGATTCCATTCGGCCTTTTGTTGGTCGGGTTCGACGGCATCGGCTTTTCCAACGACGCTGTAGATAGGGCCGATAAGCAACGGGCAACCGAGGACGACCATCTGATCAATTAGTGCCTTGCAATAGATCATGGCGGTCTGTTGTTCCTGTACCGTGCCGCGGAAGTCTCGACCAGGGCCCATACAGGCGCAGACAGAGCCACAGACTAAGCCGTTCTTGTCGAGTGCCGCACGAACTTTAACTGGATCGATGTGGCTTGGATCTTCAATGGGAATCTCCACGGTGTCGAAGCCCCACTTTTTGAACTTGGGGAACAACTTCACGCTGTCTGTCGTGAACGGGGAGGTGAACAAAAAGGAATTAATGCCGAATCTCATAAGTAAGCTGAAAACACAAAAACCGAAGCAGTGTCCGCCCGTGGTGACAAGCTGATTGTGTGCGGAACTGGCATTGGCATCGTATTTCTTCCCCCAAAGGCCACTTTCGCATGCCATTCCCCAAATCTTTTGGGTCCATTGAAACTTTTCGCTCCCACCGGCGTCTTATTCAGCGAGGCTCGTCAAGGTCATGTATTTCGTCACACTGCCTAATCGCCGGGAAGAAGGACCGCTCACGGAAGCGCAGGTGGCAGAACGTATCCATGCGCGGCAACTGGCTCCTGACAGTCGGATCAAGGGGCCAAGGAGCCAGGATTGGCAACCTATCTCAGATTTTCCTGAGTTCAAAGGACCGTTGCGGCAGTATGCGGACGTGTCAGCAATCCTGAACGCTCCCCGTCGAAGTCGGTTGGCTGTTGCGGCGCTGATTCTGGGAATTACAGGCGTCCTCGCATTGCTGGTCACTTGGCTGGCCGTTGAATCGTTCCAACGACAGGTCATGGCGCAGGTTCAGCAAAATCAGACTTTGGCGCAGGAGCAGCGGCGGTCATTGGCCTCTCGACCCACCCCAAAACCGGGAACTCGTCAGGACGTGGTGATCCGCCCCGGGGATGCTTCGACAGAACCGGATTCAAAGCCTCGAGCAGGCGTGGGGCCTCGTCGGCGCCCTGGAATGGACGGGGCGGGATTGTCGGACATAAGTTCGGCGACAAACACCCGACCGAGTGTCAATCGTTCGCCCGCACTACCTGCGGTGAAGCCACCGGTGGGCTTGCAATGGACGCTCGGGATCGCCAGCGGTGTTTCCCTATTATCGCTGTTGGGCGCGATGGTTTGCGGGGGTGTTGCGTTAGTGCAAATTCGTCGGCCCGCCAATCGTCTCACTGGACAGAATTTGGCGGTCGCCGGATTGGGCTGTGCTGGGTTGATGCTGGGGTTATTAGTAGTCGGGATCTCGGTTATTTCGAGCAAGATTCCCATGAAAGAGGCCCGGCGATATGCCGCTTACGATTCTCGGATGAAGGCGTTAACCCAACTCCATGCCGTTGCCGTAACTGGTGGAGGTTCCTATCCTGCGGCCGAGAAATGGTGCGACACGTTGAAGCCGCTTCTCGGGGAAAAATCGGACGCAATTGGGGATTCCAAACAGGGCTGTAAATTCGGCTACAACGCTCGAGTCGAAGGACGCCGCCCGAAGGAGTTGCCCAAAGACACAGTTGTTTTTTTCGAATTGCGCAAACCCGCCTGGAATATGGCCGGCGGACAGGCTTTGATCAAACGGCCTGGCGATTTGGCGGAACGTGTGGTGGTTGTCTGCGCCGACGGGCGTGCCCGGTTAATCCCATCACTTGAAGTGGACTCACTGCTGTGGGAGCCCTGAATCTCTTCAACGTTGCATGTCTGATTTCGTGATAGCCAACGGCCAACCGTTATTGGTGGGTCTGCCAAGTACCTTGGAGCAATTCCTTATCCACCGAGGGCTTCGGCCCAGGAGTGTTGTGGTGGAGCTGAATGGAAATGCAGTGGCCCCATCCGAATTTGAAAGTCTGCATCTCCAAACGGGCGATCGGTTGGAGATTGTCCAGATCGTCGCCGGTGGGTGATTGCCCAACCGTATTCTGTGGGTCAATCGATGGGTGCCGTCTCAGATTCATCGGGAGGGGTTGAGATCAATAGCTGCCCAGCGGAGTCCATATCCAGCCGCAGCAGCACTCCTTGGACGCGCTTTTGTCGCATGAGCCAGTGTGCAAGCGGGACTACGACCAGACGTTCCAGGGCTCGTTGAAGGGGTCGCGTGCCCAACCGGTGGTCGTATCCGGCACGGGCGACGGCTTCTTCCAGGGCCGCGCTGTATTCCAGGGTTAGGTTGGACGCTGCTAACCCTTCGCGTCGTGAAAGCTCTGCCAGTTCCTTGCGAGTGATTTCGCGGACATGCGCCTGGGTAAGCGGCTGAAATGTCACCACGTCGTCCAATCGATTGAAGAATTCAGGGCGAAAAAAGCGCTGCACCTCGGCACCAAAATCGGGGCCCAAATCGACCCCGAACCCGAGCGCGGCATTCTGACTCGAACCGATGTTTGAGGTGAGGACTATGATGGCGCTGCGAAATTGAGTAACCCGCCCGTAATTGTCTGCGAGGCGTCCTTCATCGAGGACGCCGAGGAGTGTGTCGAAAATCTCCGGTGCGGCCTTTTCCACCTCATCGAACAAAAGCACGCTGAAGGGTTGGGCGCGCAGACGCTGGAGCCACTCGGCAGGTTCACCACTGCCGGCATACAGGAGTCGATGGGCTGCACCTGGGCCCGAATACTCGCTGAGGTCGAGTCGGATGAGTCGGTTTTTTTCTCCGGACGCTCCAAAACAATAAGCGGCAATCGTCTGGGCGAGTGCGGTCTTGCCCACGCCGGTTGGGCCGCAGAAAAACAAAACGGCGGCCGGACGCCCAGGGTCGGACAAGCCGGCCTTGATTGTCGCCACAACGCGTGTGGCGATATCGACGGCAGCCGGTTGGCCAATAATCCGCTCCGAGAAGTAAGCGCGGACAGCTTCCAGCGACAACGGTTGATCGTCCCGAAGCAAGAATTCGGGCAAGCCAGTTCGACGAATGAATGCGGCGAGTACCTGCTCTGGTGTGACCGACCGGATATCCTGGCCTGTAGTACCGCTCAGGGTTTGCGGCTTGTTTCCGGCACTCTGGCGAGTGCGTTCTTGGAGTAAGGAGTGAATGAACTCGACGGCAGGACCTGGCTGTACGGTGTAGGGTAAATGTCGGCGAAACAGGTTGTGAACCAGAGTTACTGACTGCGTTGGGAAACCAATGCGGAGAGCCTTGGAATGTGCCTGAGCGACGCGATTGAGAACATCCTGGGCTTCGGATTCTTCGAACGCCGGGACTGGAATTACTTGGAATAGATCTAGAAATGCCGGCAGTAACCGTCGGCATGCCTCGACTTCGTCAGGTGTGGCCTCGGCAACCATTCGAAGTTCTCCGCGTTGCATGTAGGGTAAAAAGAACCCGGCGACGCTATCCCCGGGACCTTGTCCGCCAATTTGAACCAATTCGAGCAGACCTTCGGCGCAAAAGATCCCTTCGATTCCATGAAGTTGCTGGATGAAGGACTCACAGCGCTCCTCCCATTGTCCTAGATATCGCATCCCCGCCACCAATTTGGCGCCGCTTCCGCGCCAGAACCGGTATTGACCGCTCGAGTCTTGGTGCTCCTCAGTATCTCCGGAGTCTTCATGGACTACTTTTTCACGGCTGGCTCGCCGAGCCGCGTCCATCAGCACCGTCGTTTTTCCAACACCCGATTCTCCAACGAGTAGCAGATGACTGGATTCGTGCCCCAGGAGTTGAGCCAAACGAGTGGCAAGGATGTCACGTCCATAGGCGCTGGTCCAAGACTGTCTGGGGCTCCGCACTAGGAGTGGGTCCGCGATCCTCGACAGCAGCCGATAAGGGTCTTGCTCCATCCGAGGTGTCCTGCGAGGCCGAACCTCGTCCTGGATTACCACTTCGGTTAATGTTGGCAGCGTCGGTGGCAACGAGCCCGCCAACTCCAGGGGTGATTGGCCCTGCATGGCCTCGTTCACAAAGTGATTCACCAGCGAACGCAGCGCATTTCGATCCTCGTAGGTAAACCGCAATCCGAGATGCGGGATGACGCAAACTGGAAGCCCGTTCTCCTGAGTGCCAACGACACAAGGAATTTGGAAACGGAGCGATTCGGGGCAGGGTACAATCTTTCGACCCTCTTCAAAGTCATACTGGGGTCGGATATCGACCTGAAATTGAACCAAAGTGGGCTCGGCAAGATCAGAAGACGCGGCCCATGGTTCGTGGATGCTACGCCATTGGAGCAGTTCTCGAAGCTGACGCATCGCATCGTCCTCGGAATCTCCGTAGGCCGCCGCCGGCCAGTCCCCGAGCAGCGTTGCGGTGAATCCACCGGCGGAGTCGCGCCAAATCAAAACCGGATTCCGTAGGGATGCCATGTTGGTGCTGGTTGGTGTGTCACCACATTCTGGAGATCCTTGTGCCCCAGTCCGTTCCTAGGGTCAATCCGGTTGACGATTCCGGAAAGGGCTCGGGTCAAGGTGTCAGGATGATCGGGGCTCCCTTGGCGCGCCGGGCTGAAACGGAGTTGGGTGGGACGCGCCATTTCATATCCTCTGATTGCCATGCCCGGTCCCTAAAGTTTGCGACGATCCTAGTGCCATTGGCGAAGGTGGTCATCTGAACGCCGCGATCTGTCGTCAACCACTTGAAATCCGTCATGGCGTGTTGCGCGAGCTCGCGGTGCAGCGGTGAGAAGAACCGATGTCGCTCTACGATGCGTTTGCTATTCGCCATCCAGGTATCGCGATTTAAATGATAGAGTGGTGGTATATTGTACAGTTGCTCCAGCAGTGCCACGGATTGCTGAACATCCGCAAACTTTAGACTGGGACTAGTCCAATGATGGGTTGTCACCACGGAATCGTGGAACACTACCTGGTATAGGGGGAGACGATACTGTGGATCAAAATGGAACTTGCGGGTCGACGGCTTCAGTGCGGCAGGTCGGAAGAAGAGCGTCGGAGCCTCTGGAGGGTGATACCCACCCATCCAATAGGGTGAGGAGCGATCCTTGAAGTCGTCATCGCGCCATGCGAGAGGCGGTGTCATCATTCCATGCGCAAAATGCAAAACGCCAGCTGCCAATCCGGAACCGGTTTCACTGCCGACGGGAATTCTGAGTGTCCGACTGATCCATTGGAGTCGATCCATTCGCGCCGCAAAATCCGCGCCTTCGGTGGCTGGAAATAGTTCGGAGTAATTGTCGTAGGATTCGCCGGTCCCATCACAGTCCACAAACCAAGCGCTGTAAGGGGACAAAACCATCCGGGTGGTTACCCGTCGTTCCACATAGGGTCGGGCGACTCGAGGGCTGAACTTGAATCCCTTGGATCGAAACCCTGGTTCCTTGGTTCCGTCTGCCCGGACAATGGGCCCGTTCTCCAGGGCTGCTGCGTCGAATTGTGCGGTCAGCCAGGTATCGGGTTCTGACGGGGCATGGATGCTGTGATAAGAATCATAAGGGGCGTAGAGGTAGCCCATCTCATTTGCCTTACCAGCCACTTCAGGACGGCGGTCGCCCGCCTGCAGATCGTTCAAAATGAGGCAGGCGCGGTCGATTCCGGCGGTTTGAAGGTCCTTGAGCATGCGGACCGAAATGCCGTCGCCCCAAGTCTCCGTTTTTTCGAGTTCTCCGCTGGTAAATGCCGCCTGGATGAGCGCTGCGTTGACTTGGCAACGTTCGGCCAAGGTGGCTCGGTCGAGCCCGCCACGTAGGTGTCGACCGATTTCGCCGGGGAGTTTGGCAGACATCCAGGATTCTCGTTGATAGAGCGCTGTCGAATCGATCAGGAGATTCAGTTCGCGCGTGATGAGTTCTTCGTCCTGGCCCTGTTTGGAACCTTCTGAGAGTCGCAGGACCGCCGCCTTGGCTGGGTCGGAAAGCAGTGAGTGAACGCGGCGCAAGGGGGACGGAACGGCTGACGCCAACGCCAACTGCAGTTTTTTGCCAAATAACACCCAGTCGCGGACGTTTGTCCGATGGAGATAGCCTGCCTCCCAAAGGTAGGCGTGCAGAGCGCCGGCAAGACGTTCGGCACGAGGAACGGTTTGTATCTTGTCCGCGAACGAAACCCATCCCCCTTGGTCGCGTAGCCACTGGCGATACAGCCGGGCAGGTTCGACGGGAGACTCTCCTCCAAATTGAAGTACGACCCCATAGCCCTTATCCTTATCCAATCGAGTAAAGCGATGACGGAAATCAACACTTAAACCTGCAGGGGTCCTTGCGTATTGAAATTCGGTGTTGAAAGGGGTTGCAACAATCAGCGTTGCCGTGCTTTCCCCGAAATCAAACCCTACAAAGGGCATGGACCAGCCTTCGGCCACTCGGGTCCATCCTTCAGACACCAATTCCGTCACCCATTCCGAGTCATCGATTGGCACCAAAACCCCCTCACATCGAGGAATAATCAAGGAGTGCAATTTAGATTCTGTAGAGACCAGCGGCCATTCCAATTCGCCGGTCTGGCTCGCCATTAATCGAAGCGACCAAGTCCGGTCTTGCAGCGCTAACCGTGCTTCAAGTCCGAGTTCGGCGATCTTCCAGCGCAGGTGAGTTGGACCCTGCTCGAGGGACTGCACGATTCCTCGCGCTGGCAGCGCTCCAGATAGTCGAATCCGATTGCCGCTCGAATCGGTACAATGGACGCTTAGGTTGGCCGGGTTGACCTCGACGGTTATCCCGGGAGCGGTGAGGATGATTTCTGCTGTCGCACCCCGGGTCGCTGACAGGATAAGCCCGATACCGATCCAAAGTGTTGTCGCAACAGTACAGATCCGCCCGCCGCGGCGCATGCAGCATCGCATCACGTTGTCGGCCTTGAGTTCGATCAATGGTTCAGTCATGAGATCCGCGGCGGCACCTATTCATCCGCCATGGTTGTGTCGTGCACGAGCATGCATTCAACTTGCCGTGGATGAAGCTCAAAAGGCAGGTGATTTGGTTTCGCGGTGGCGGTAACTCTGAGGTTTTGAATACTTCGTGCTTGCTCCTGCGCGTCTTCGGGCTTTGTTGATGGAATCTTGGGTGCTGTTTCACTATTGGGTTGTTCCCCGGTTACCGATTGGTTCGATCGAGAGTTCGTGTCACCGACGCCAGTCCAGGAAGCGGCTTGGCCTCGGATTCGCGATGGCCAGAATGTATTGATTGTTTCTCCGACGGGCACTGGCAAGACCTTGGCAGCATTTTTGGCGGTGTTGGATCAGTTGGCAAAGGAACTGGCAACCCATCGGGGCGTTTGCACCATTCAGGTGGTTTACGTTTCACCACTGCGAGCACTGTCCTACGACCTTGCCAAGAATCTCCAGGGTCCACTGACGGAAATTTATGGCACCCGTTCCCCGATCCGTGTCGCGTTGCGCAACGGTGATACGGATTCAGCTGAGCGGGATCGTCAGTTTCGAAAACCACCTCACATCCTACTGACCACTCCGGAGTCGCTTTGTCTCCTTTTGAGTCAGCCTAAATGGCTGCCTCATTTTTCCGCGGTGCGATGGGTCATCGTCGATGAACTTCATGCGCTCGCCGAAAACAAACGCGGATCCCATCTATCCATCAGTCTGGAGCGACTGCAGGCATCGATCCGCGAGAGTTCTCGAGAACGACAAAATCAATTCGAGATACCGGAGTTTCAACGTATCGGGTTGAGCGCCACGGTGGCTCCCGTCGCCGAGGCGGCAGGGTTTCTTTGTGGCGCGGATCGGCCCTTCGAAGTTGTCGATGTGTCTATTGCTAAACGGATCGAACTGAAGGTCCATTCGCCGCTCCAACGCAACCCTTACCCGCCTTCCGGCTTCAGTGGGGTGCGCATGATTGCCGATCTGGGACGGTTAATTCGTCGGCACCGCACGACGTTGGTGTTTACCAACACACGAAGCGGCGCTGAATCCGCAACCTACTGGTTGCGAGAGCAACTCCCGGAGCTGGCACCACTCATTGAATGTCATCATTCATCGCTGGATCGCGATGTCCGGCTCGCTGTCGAGGATCGTCTCAAACGCGGCGAACTGCGAGCCGTCGTTTGTTCCACGTCGCTCGAACTTGGGATCGACATTGGAAGCATTGATTTGGTGGTTATGATGTCGACGCCCAAAGGCGTTAGTCGGGCTCTCCAGCGCACAGGGCGTGCCGGACATAGCATTTATGAGGTCAGCCGCGGCTGTCTCATGGCGACGAATGTTCACGACCTGGTGGAGTGTTGCGCCACCGCTAAGCTCGCCAGGGCTGGGCATTTGGATGCCTTACGGGTTCCTCGCGCGCCACTCGATGTTCTGGCTCAGCATCTCACGGGAATGGGCTGCGTGCGGGAATGGCAACGCCAGGAGGCCTATCAGTTGGTTAAACGAGCTTGGCCTTACCGCGACCTTGCCTGCGCCGAATTTGATGATGTGCTCGATTACCTCGCCGGTGGGGGTAAATCGCTTCGACAACAATACACCGAAGTCTTTGGGAGGATCCATTTGGATGAAGAACGGTTTGAGACGAGAGCGGGAGCAGTGCGGCGCGATTTCTTGGAAAATATCGGCACCATCGCAACAGAAGGTGTTGTGAGGGTCTGGCTCGGTTCCAGATTGCTGGGCAGCATCGAGGAGGGATTCCTGGGAGGGTTGAGGATCGGGGACGTCTTCTCTCTTGCAGGCCGTCCATTGAGGTTGGAGCGAATGGGAAATATGGAGTGTTGGGTTGGAATCGCGGATGGGGATCAGCCGACTGTGCCCCGGTGGAATGCTAACAAGTTTTCCCTCTCCAATCGCGTCGCACAAGAAATTCGCCGATTTCGTACAGAGCTCCGAGGCTGGTTCGAAGCGGGAGTTCCTGCGGCTGAAATCATCGCGAGAATCTCAACCAGATTGGATTGCGGGGAAAACAATGCGTCCGTGATCTTTCGTGTCCACGCCATGCAACACGGGGTCAGCGAAATCCCAACGGGAGACTTACTTCTGGTGGAGGCCTTGGAAGAAATAGAGGGGCCGGCTGATAATCCTTTGATTGGTGGTAAGCGATCGGTTCCGGCCGTGCCCAAGGAGTTGGTGGTTTCGCAAGACACGTCCGCGCAACAGTTGGTCATGCCTTCGGTCGCGATTCATTCCAAAACTCGCTCCAGAACAAACGCACGATCATCCGAGCGAAAATCCCCGTTGGTTCCTACGCCCCAGAGGCACTATTTCTTCCATGCCTTGATTGGTCGCTCCGCCAATGACGCCCTGTCGCGCGTCGTCGCTCTTCGTGTGTCCCGGGCCATCGGCGGCAACGCGATCGCGACCCCGGATGACTATGGTTTCGTTCTGACATTGTCTGCGGAGCAGCGCCTCTCTCAGGAGTCGCTGCGTGGATTCCTCTCACCGACCAACTTCTTTGCAGATTTGGACGAAACGCTGAACCGTTCTCACCTCATGAAGTATCACTTTCGAAACGCCGCACAGACTGGTCTGATGGTTTATCGGAATTATTTCGGACAACAAAAGGCCGCGCGCAACGTGCAATGGAGCGTTGAGGTCATCTTCAATGTCTTGAGTCAGCACGAGCCGAACCACGTTCTGTTGCGTGAAGCGCGGCGCGATGCACACCACGGGTTCCTAGATGCCACTCGCGCGGTTTCCTATTTGCAAGATTTGGAAGCTCAGCAACGGCCGGTAAGTTTGAGGGAATTGACGATTGTTCCACCCCTCTCGTTCGCGATGTATGCCACACGCATCAAAGAGGCGCTTTTGTTGGAGGATCCACGGGAGACTTTGGAGAAGTTGTACCACCAATGGTGGAATCAGTTGGAGGGACACTCACCATGAGAGAGGGAGATTTGACAGTGGCAGGGTATTCGGATAGGAAGGTCAAATTAAGTAAATCCCAGCCTCACATGCATCGATCGAACCCCAAGCAGGGCGACACATTCCGAGCGTTCACGCTCATAGAACTATTGGTGGTTATCGCCATTATTGCGATCCTGGCAGGGATGTTGTTGCCCGCATTGTCGCGGGGTAAAATCAAGGCAATCACGGCACGTTGTCTGTCCAACATGCGACAACTGGGTATCACCATGCATATGTACACGGGTGATAGTCAGGACCGGTTCCCCTTTTCCGGCCGTGCTTGGCCCCAGATGCCCTTTGTGGATTTGCTCAAACTGATTGATCCCTACATCAGCACCAACAGTCGGGCTTTTTTTACATGCCCCGGCGATCGTCCGCCCGCTTGGAACGTCGCCTGGACCATTGCTAATGGCAGCGGAATGGGAATCCGGACGAATGAGTTGCTCTTCGGGAATTCCTACTACTATTACCACCAGTTCTACAACGACGACACATTAGCTCCGGTGCTGAAGCAGCGAAAAATGAGCGAGGTAGGTTCTTCCTCGAAGAAAGCCATGATGAGCTGTTTCGCCGAACCAGCCAGTGGCGAATTGTTTAGCGCCAATATCGCTCACGGCAAGGGAGGGTGGCCCCTCGTGTTTGTCGATGGCCACTCACAGTACGTAAAGACCAATCAACTCAACGAAACAAAGCCTTACCCTGGGTACAACCTGGACTGGACCGTGGGTGGGCTGTCCCGAGGAGAAGACCTTAAATAGGAGTCCCAACTGGGACTCCCGTGGTCACGTTAGACCTTCTGGGGTTGAGTCTGTCGGGGCTTTGGGAGGCAAATCGAGACTCGCAAACGGACTGTTCATCGCAGACGACTCGCTCAAAGCTTCCGTGGAAATTCGTCCCCTGGGAGTCTCGAGGACTTCGGGGCCCTCCGAAGCGTTTTGGGCCTTGCCACTCCCTGTCACCGCTGGGGAGGACATGCTGGGTCGATCATCACCGCGTGGGTGTTTGGCTCGTTTATTCTTGGGCTGTGGACTCACCATGACGTTGATCGCACGTCCCGAAAGTTTAGGAGGATTGTCGGGGTGTCCCCAGGGTCCAATATCCGTGAGGAACTTGTTGACGACCTTAAAACCAATCTCGGTGTGAGCCATCTCGCGTCCCTTAAAGCGAAGATTGAGTTTCACTTTCATGTCCTCGCATAGGAAATCAATGGCGTGGCCGAGTTTGATTTGGAGATCGTGTGGGTCGATACGGGGCGTCAGCTGAATCTCCTTAACCAGATTGGCATGCTGGTGCTTTTTGGATTCACGCTCCTTCTTGGCCATCTCGTACTTAAACTTCCCAAAGTCCACGAGGCGGCATACCGGCGGAACGGCATTTGGGGCTATCTCCACAAGATCCACACCATGATGGAGTGCCATCTTTATGGCGGTGGCGAGATCCTGAATCCCAGCTTGCTGTCCATCCACACCAATGACGCGGACTTCACGGGCGCGAATGCGTCCATTGACGCGAAACTGCGGCTGAGGAGGAGTGTGACGAGAGAACGGGCGGTTCAAGAGACCGCCTCCGGTTGGCGTTTTATCATGCGGCTAGTGCGACCATTACTGTCATTAACAGTAGAAAGTATATAGGCCGGACCAGTGAGAAGGAGCAAGCGTGAAAATGGCTTGAAATAATAGTAGCCCCCAGCCGTCCTTCTAGAAAGTATGCTAGCCTTGTCCAGGCGATGCGCTTCAATTGCTGACACTTTTCCGACAGAACTGTCTGGGATTAGCATAGTTATGTCTGTCCTTATGGCGCTTCTTGTCTCCCCTTTCAACCACCTTTCGGCCGCTCCAGAGAAATCAGTTTTTCGCACCCGTGCTCATGAGAATTATCGGGTAGCAGAAGCCGCTTACCAGTTGAACCCTACCAATATCACCCAGGCTTGGCAGTTCGGTAGGGCCTGTTTTGATCTCGCCGAGTTTGCCGAAAACGACCCAATTCGTCGGGACTTAGCGGAACGCGGAATTGGGGTTTGCCGTGCGGCCATTCAACTGGATCCCTCCAATGCTGCCGCAAACCTTTGTTTAGCCATGAATCTCGGGCAGTTGGCCCGAACGAAATCTCTGGGGGCATTAAAAATCGTCCGTGAGATGGAATCCTTGTTTCAGAAGGCCAGAACTCTCGATGAACGCATTGATTTTGGCGGGCCTGATCGATGTCTGGGGTTGCTCTATTTGGAGGCTCCCGGCTGGCCTGCCAGCGTCGGAAACCGGAAAAAGGCTCTGTTCCATCTGCGTCGGGCAGTTGAATTGTCGCCGAATTACCCTGGTAATCGCCTGGAGTTAATCAGTGCGCTCATTCAGTTGCGCCAACCTTCTGAAGCCAGTCGAGAATTATCAACCGTTCGCAGCCTCTGGAGCTCCGCTCAATCCGATCTCCAAGGGATTACTTGGGAGGGGAAGTGGATAAATTGGGAGGTCGAACGGCGTAAACTCGAGGCGCAACTTTCCAGAGAATTGACTCCAGCGTCGGCTCAGCCAGAAAAATAGGCCAGTTGGAGTTTATTGTCTTTCAACACCCTTGTGAACGGGTACCAACCGCTGCTAAACCAACCGCCGCAATGGCTTCCCCCAAGTCTGCTAGCGCCGAGAATGCCGCCACGCTTCTGCGGCGTAGCCTCGAACGAGATCGATTAGGCCATGCCTATCTCTTTCTCGGCGAAGAGATGCCGTCGTTGGAGGATGCTGCCCTGGGTCTCGCACGCGCGCTGAATTGTGAGACCCCAGCCTCCCGTTCCCCAGGAGGGTTGGGCTTGGACCCATGCCACGCTTGCTCCTCGTGTCGACGAGTCTCGGGACGACTCCATCCCGATGTGGTTTGGGTCCATCCGACTCGGAAGATGCGTCAAATCGGTGTCGACCAAATGCGTGAAATCATCCATTCGATGTCGCTCAAGCCCATGGAGGCTCGACATAAGGTCGGGATAATTGCGGGGGCCGATCGAATGAATGAGAGCGCGGCTAATGCGTTCCTCAAAACACTGGAGGAGCCTCCGAAAAGGTCCGTTCTCATTTTGCTGAGCACAGAGCCTCACAGGCTCCTGGATACCATCCTTTCCCGTTGTTTACGCCTCAATTTCGGGACTGGTTCTGCGGAGTTGGATGTAGGCGTCACGCATTGGCTTGCCGAGTTCTCGACGGCCACTGCCACCGCTGGTGAGGGTTTGATGCCGCGTTATCGGTTGTTGGGCTCTTTGCTCACTTCGTTGGCCGCCAGAAAAGAACAGATCGAGAAATCGCTAGAATCCAGTTCGCCGATGTCTCGTTATCCCGATGCGGACTCCGATCAAAAGGAACGATGGGAAGTGGAGCTCAGCGCTGGTGTTGAGGCGGAGTACCGGCGTTCTCGGGGCGAATACCTTGGCGCGGTGCAGTGGTGGCTCCGTGATATTTTGCTCTCCACGCTTCCCGCCGGGGACCAATTTCTTCGGTTCCCGCAATGGGCTCACAATACCCAAACCGTTGCGGCTAGACTGAATTCGGAACGTGCCGGGCGAAACTTGGAAGTGTGGGAACGGACCCAGAGATTGCTCCACACCAATGTCCAAGAGGCCCTCGCTTTGGAGGTTGGACTTCTCCGCTTGCAACTTTGACAACCAAGCCCCATTTGGACAAATCAACACTAGGTGCGAGGTGGCTGGCACCCTACGCTTGTGTGTTCGGGATTTTCCTCGGTGTGTGCCTCTGGAAGTTCGGTAATCCCGTCATCTTGGATAAGCAAGTCATCCCACCTAAAACGTTCGCTGAAGCACTGGAGATTTCTTGGCCCGTCGGGTGGGGTAACTGGATACTTGGCGTGTTGGGCGTGTTCGGCCTTCTCATGGTGCGTCCTTCAGTCGCCATCGCTCGAACAAAGGCTCCCTTGTGGTTGGTAATGATGCCCCTTGTCTGGCTGGCATGGCAGCTCGTTTCAGCCTCGCGAAGCGTGGATCCAGTTCTCACGCAAGTTACCTTGCCACAGCTTATTGGGACGGTCGTTTGCTTCTTTATCGGATGGTTCGTGCTGACCCAGGATGGTTGGCCAAAACTATTGTTGCCAGGACTTCTGGCATCCTTTGCGTTCTCGATGGTCCGAGGTGCAAACCAACATCATTTCGAGTTCCGGCGTGATTACGAAATCTTACGGGAGGGGCAGGCAACCGGTTGGACGAACTTTAGTCCCGAAGTGTTGACGTCGCTAAAACAGGGTCAGCTAGTCGTCTCAACCAACGGCGTGGATATCGCCAACCCGATGATCCTGGAAAAACTTCGACGCGGGCGAGTTCACGGCACCTTGGTTTATCCCAATGCTTTCGCTGGCGCTATTTTGCTGCTGTTACCCATGTCCCTGGCCGTGGTGTTTACTGGCACGGGAACACTTCGACCATGGCTGCGCAGGAGTGTTATCGGACTGACGCTCGGGCTGGGGATCGGTTGCCTCTATTGGACCGGCTCAAAGTCGGGTTGGCTTATCGGCTTGGGTGTCGCATCGATTGGAATGTTGCTCCGTGCGCCTTGGTCGCGCCGTTGGAAATGGGGGTTCACGCTGGGTGTCGCTGTAGGAGGCTTGATCTTGTTTACATGGCGCTTTGAGAGCTACTTCTCCGCAGGTGCCACGAGTGTTTCAGCGCGTCTAGATTACTGGAGAGCAGCGGTTCAAGTCGTTCGAGAGAATCCTCTGTTCGGGACCGGGCCAGGCACCTTCCAACGTCCCTACGCTCGACTCAAGACGCCCGAGGCTGAGATGGCGCGATTGGCACACAATGATTATCTTCAGCAGTATTCAGATTCCGGATGGCCCGGTGGTTTGGCATATTTGGCTTGGATTATAGGTTCGTTATCGATTGCGTGTCGAAAACCCAAAGACCCGTTAATATTTGGATTGTTCTTGGGCGTTCTGGGATGGTTCGCGCAAGGTCTCTCCGAGTTTGGATTGTATATCCCTGCTCTCGCTTGGTGCGCCTTCACTCTTTTGGGCGTCCTGCTGGGACTGCCGACGTCGGCTAAACTCTCGGGAACCGATGACGCCTTTCAGCCAAGTTAATTCGCGAGTCCAAAACAACGGATATGAAAGTTCTTTTCCTTAATGGTCCGAATCTCAATCTTCTGGGAACGCGCCAACCCGAAATCTACGGCCGTACTTCCCTCCAAGACGTGGAAGTTATGGTTCGCCAGCGTGCCACTCAACTTCAAGTGGAAATCGATTTCCGTCAAAGCAACGCAGAAGGCGATTTGGTCACCTGGATTCAACAATCCCGAGGGATCGTTAACGCTATCGTCTTGAATGCGGCCGCCTATACGCACACAAGTGTCGCGTTGAGAGACGCAATCAGCGCCTGTGAACTTCCTGTAATTGAAATCCACCTGTCGAATGTTTACGCCCGAGAATCGTTTCGGCATCACTCGATGATCGCCGCAGTATGTCGCGGCACGATTTGCGGCTTCGGGCCTTGGAGTTACATCCTTGGGTTGGAAGCAGCCGTTAACCTTAACTCTGCGCTCAAATAGTTCACTGGAGGGTGCTTTTTGGCTGTGAACAACTCCTAACTAGGCGTTTCACTGGATTCTTGACCTATCTCGTTCCCGTTCCTAGTGTCTTGTTCGTACTTAGAACGATATCGATCAACGTCAGGCTGTTGAGAGTCGAGTTGTTCCAAAGATTCCGATAGTCAAACGCCGCACAGGCGGCCTAACCCCAGGAGCTGACAGTGGACCTGAAGGACATTAAGGCCATCATCGACCTGATGAAGAAAAACTCCCTCACGGAGTTCGAGCTCGAGAAGCAAGACTTTAAGATTAAGCTGAAGCGTGGAAGCGCCTCAGCCGGCGCAACGTTTCTGCCGGTAGATGACCCTGAGTTAACTGCTTATCCTTCACGCCCCGTTTTGCCCCTTTCTAACGGAGGCCAAGCGTCGTCGAATTCTGCTGGCGGAGGTTCGGGCTCGACCACTGTTGTCGTTGCTTCGAATGAAGCCGAGATCAAGTCTCCAATGATCGGAACCTTTTACAGGACCCCTTCTCCGGACGCCGGAAATTATGTAGATATCGGAACAGAGGTTGCCTCAGATACGGTGGTTTGCATCATCGAAGCCATGAAGGTGATGAACGAGATCAAAGCGGAGGTTCGAGGTATTGTTACTGCATGTTTGGTTGAAAACGCCAAACCAGTCGAATTTGGGCAACCTCTCTTCAAAATCCGACCGTTGTAACAAGATACTTTCCCTTCATAAGCTGGATTTGTCTTTGTTGGGACATCTTCAGCAGCCGGTGTAATCGTCGTCCGTATGTTCGAAAAAATATTGATCGCCAACCGTGGCGAAATCGCCATCCGTATCATACGGGCCTGCCGAGAACTCAATGTCAAAACGGTCGCTGTCTATTCCAAGGCTGACCGGAATTCCATGCATGTTCAGGTCGCCGACGAAGCCATTTGCATCGGCGATGGCCCGAGCAGCGATTCCTATCTGCGAATTGATCGAATCATTAGTGCCTCCGAGATCGCTGATGTCGACGCGATACATCCCGGTTATG